>JAGKWZ010000483.1 GCA_021151605.1 Verrucomicrobiaceae bacterium | reverse complement strand
ACCACGCCCTTGCGGGCGCGGCTACGGGCTGGGTAGCCGCGTCTGCCAAGACGTGGGGTTTGGAGGTGGGGGCGGCGTTGGCATCCGGGGACCACGCCCTTGCGGGCGCGGCTACCTTTCGCGCCTTTGCGTGCTCGGCTACGGCCAGCAGCCGCGTGCTGGGCTTTGGCGTGTCCTGCTCTTTGATGATGCGGGCGATCTCATGCAGCGCGGCTTGGCGGAGCGTGGCAGCCTCCACAGGCGTGCCGCCGGTGAGCAGTTCGTAAAGCAGGACGCCGAGAGCATAGACATCGCTGCGGGTGTCGATGTCCAGGCTGCCCTCGGCCTGCTCGGGGCTCATGTACTGTGGGGTGCCGATGAACTGCTGGAACTGGGTGAAGAGCGTCTTGTCCGTCAGCGGCTGCGCGGTGGCTTTGGCGATGCCGAAGTCGATGACCTTGGCGTGGGGTCGGCCATCCTGAGTGCTGACGAGGATGTTGCTGGGCTTCAGATCGCGATGGATGACGCCTTTGCTATGCGCGTGCTGGATGGCCTGGCAGACCTGCTGCATCAAAGAGAGCCGCTCGCGCAAAGTGAGCTGTTTTTCATCCGCATACTGGGTGATGGGCACGCCGCGCACCAGCTCCATGACGAAGTAGGGATGGCCCAAGTCATCCGCCCCAGCATCCAGCACACGGGCGATGTGCGGGTGATCCATGAGCGCCAAAGCCTGCCGCTCCGCCTCGAAGCGGGCGATGACCTGCTGGGTGTCCATGCCGAGCTTGATAAGCTTCAGCGCCACCTCGCGGCGGATGGGCTCCTTTTGCACCGCGCGGAAGACATCCCCCATGCCACCGTGGCCGATGCGCTCCAGGATACGGTAGGGGCCGATGTGGGTGGGGATCGTAGAACGAGTTTTCCAACTCGTTGCGTCTTGGTGATCTGGGGGAACGAGTTGGAAAACTCGTTCTACGGTGTCGGCTTCGCCGAAGTAGGCGTCAGCAGCGCTGGCATCAGCGAGCAGGGCATCCAGCCGCGCACGCAGCTCGGGCTGTTGGGCGCAGGCTTCGTGGAGGAAAGCGGCCCGAGCAGCGGGATCAGAGATCTCGCGGGCCTGGAGGAAGAGGTCGTCAAAATGATTCATGGCACACCGACAGGCGCAAACGGCCGCAGGAAGCGCTCACGGGCGAGAAGATTTTTTTGACTCACCTCCCCGTCCGCTTCACGGCCTCGGCCATCCAGGCGCTTTCGGCTTTCCAGGGATCATCGTTCTGCATCTGGGCGATGGTCATGGGCAGGCGGGCGCTCCAGTTCACGCCGCTGGCGATGCCGGGGACGTTGAAGCGGTCCTCCAAGGCGAAGAGATCGGGCAGCATGAAGGCGGCGTAGCGGGCGTTGCTGGTCATGAGGGCCTCCAGCAGTGCGTGGCGGACGTGGTCGTCATAGGCGGGCCAGTCGCCCTCGCGGATGGGGAGACCGGCGAACTCGCTGAGGTAGCGCAGCTCTTTGTTGCCGAGGTAGCGATCACCCTCGTCGTGGCTTTGGCTGTCGCGGCGGCGATGCTCCCAGTGGGTCTTCATGGGCTCGTGATCGTGCGTGGCGTAGGTGGTGAAGGCGCAGTTCGGGTAGTCTTTGCCGAGCTGGACGTGGCCGTGGCCGTCGTCCTCCCAGTGGCTGACTTTGAAGCCAGGGACATCCAGGCTGAGCAGGTGAGGGCGCACGTAATCTGGGACGGTGCCGAGGTCCTCCGCCACGACTTCATAGGGCGCAGCGGCAGCCACGATCATCTTCAGATACTTGTCCCCAGCGGCGAGGTTCGCGGCCTTGTGCTCGGCGGTGTCATCGGCGTGCTCTTTGTAATGCGGCAGTCGGCCACCGGTGCGCTCTTTGGCCTCGTCATCGCTGAGGTGGAGGAATTCCCCATTCCGTTGCGGCCTCCAGGGGAAGCTGTAGATGCGGTAAAAGCCGAGCACGTGGTCGATGCGGAAGATGTCGAAGACCTCCGTGAGCTTCTTCACCCGGCGTTGCCACCAGCCGAAGCCATCCGCCTCCATGACATCCCAGCGATACAGTGGGATGCCCCAGTTCTGGCCCCAGCGCTGCACGAAGTAGTCGTCTTTAAAATAGGTCTCCGGCGGAGCGCCGCCGCACCACTCCAGGTTAAATTGCTCGGGCTCGAAGAACACATCCGAGCTGCACCAGGAGATGCCGAAGGGCACATCGCCCATGAGTTTCACCCCCTGCTCCGCCGCATAGGCCCGCACCGCCCGCCACTGGCTGAAACAGAGCCACTGCACATAGGCGTGGAACTTGAGCTTCTCCTCGATTTCTCCGGCATGAGTTTTCCGCTGCTCGGCCAGCCAGGCACGGGCCTTTGCGCCGGTGTTTGTCTCCTCAGGCCAGTTCGGCCAGTCCTCGTGCCCGTGGATGTCCATCAGCACGCGGAAGAGGCAGTAGTCATCCAGCCAGCTCGCCTCCGCCTTGCAAAAGGCCGCAAACTCCTTCCCGCGTTTCGTCTTCTTGGACAGGCGGCTGTAGCCATGGCGGAGCAGGTTCGTCTTCAGTTTCCGCACTTTGTCATACTGCACCGGCCCCTCGCGCAGGGCATCGCCGCCCAGGAAGCGGACGGTGGTGCGGTAAAACTTGTCATCGATCTCCGGCACGATCGTGGGTGTGATCTCCAGCGTCAGGTAATCCAGCGCGATGGAACTGATGGCATTGTAGGGGCTGCTGTCGCCACCGGTGGCATTGATCGGCAGGAACTGCACAAAGCCGAGCCCGATTTCCGCCGCCCAGTCGATGAGTTCACAAACGCCGCCCGTGTCACCGATGCCGAGATCCTCAGCGGTTCGGATGGCAAAAACGGGGAC
>JAGKWZ010000137.1 GCA_021151605.1 Verrucomicrobiaceae bacterium | reverse complement strand
GAACGAACCTTTGCCGTAACCGCCTGCAAACGGCGCGAAGGCATCGGCAGTGCCGTGAAAGTGCATCACAGGCACCGGGCGCTTCGCATTCGGCGCGTCGATCATGAGCGGACCACCCACCGGCGCGATGGCGGCGATGCGATCTGAAAGCTCCGAGGCGACGAAGTGCGACACGATGCCACCATTCGACAGCCCGGTGGCAAAGACGCGGTCGGCATCAACCTTCAACACGGTCGCGAGATCATCGAGCAACGCGCGGGTGAACGCGACATCGTCGATCTTGTTTTCCATCGCATAGCCGCAGCAGCCCCCACCATTGAAGGTGAGCAACTGGTTCTCCAGCCGCCCGGTGCCAAAGGGATACACGACAATGAATCCAGCCTCGTCCGACTTCTCACTCAACCCGCTGAGCTTCACCATGCTGGCCGGATTGCCTCCACCACCGTGAAACGCGATGATCACCGGCGTCGCCTTCGTCGAATCATACCTGCCCGGCACATGAATCTCGTAGCGACGACTCAATTCGCCGACTTTCACAGTGCGCGTGTGATCGCCGGCAGTGAGTGGCGTGGCTGGCTCGGCGGATGCGTGCCAGGCAAAGAGGCAAGCCGTGAGCAGGATGGGCCTTGTCAGGGCGCGGATGACTGGTCGTTCAAGTCGTGTGATCGAAGATGCGTTCATGATCGTCTGTGCTGAGCTTTTGCCGATCACTTCGCCTCGAGCTTGGCGATCGGGAACGGTTTCACAACGGTGCCGCTGGTGAGCGAAGCCTTGGCGTTGGCATCGTCTTTCAAGTAAGCATCCCAGAAAGCGAGCGCCGTCGCTTTCACCACTTCGGTGATCTCCGAAGGACGTCCGCCAAAACCTCCGAATGAGACATGGTTCGCCCCCTCGATGAAGAGCAGGTATTTGTCACCCGGAGGGCTGAACGTGAACGGTTCCTTCTTCCAGTCCGGCCCCTGGCCGCCCGCTCCCTGGTCGCGTGATCCGGTCATGGTGAGCATCGGCAGTTTCAGGCTGGCCCAGCTTGACTCCGTTAGTCCTTGCTGGCCGGTGCCCTGAGCGCTGACGGGCATGATGCAGCGCACGCGCGGATCCGCAAAGCTGCGCGCCTTCTCGTCGCCGATGTCAGCGGTGACGCCGCCGATGAGCATCGAGGTGTAGGCGCCGTAGGAGTGCCCGCCGACGCCGATGCGTGTGGTGTCGATGCGACCTTTGAGCGCGGGCACCTTGGAGTAGAGTTGCTCGATCGAATCCATCACCGCAGCCACATCGGCGACGCGACCCTCGATTTTCGCCGGATCGCTCAGAAGGCCCGCGAGTCCGCCACTGGAGCGCAGCGACCCGAAGGCGGCCGCGCCCTTCTTGCCTCCGCTGCGGCCGAAGCCGTCCGCGTGCGACGGATGCACGATCACATAACCGTGCTCCGCGACATGCTGGCTGATGGCGGCAAACGCCGTCTTGTCCGCGCCAAAACCATGCGAGAAAACGATCAGCGGCATTTTGTCGCCACTCTCAGGATAGTGGACACGACATTCGAGGTCCTTGTTCCTCTTTGAATCATGCAGGGTGATGTCATCAGACTTCACGGCAGCCAGAGCACCGGTGACGGTCAGAAAAAAGGCAATGGTTGATTTCATGACCTCGTAAAACCCGTGCATCGCGCGTTGGTTTCATCCGCATGATGCGTGGCGGCGGTCATACGACCCTGCAGGTCATGTCACTCACTGTCATGCCACGCACATTCTGTTTCCTCGTCTTGCTGCTCATCACCACCACCGCCTCCGCGCTAACGCCGGAGGATGCCGCGGCACGGCTGCGCATGGCACGGCAGATTGCCCGTGAGCGGAATGATGAGAAGCTGGTGCGCGGGATCGAAAGGCTGGCGAGTGACTTCAAGAGCAGCCTGCCTGCGGATGCGGAGGAGCAATTGCGTGAGGCGGAGATGGCGGTGGGCATTGATCCCGGTGGCTGGAGCATGGCGGGGCAGCCGTTGTTTCATCCAACGCCGGAGATGGAGGCCGCTTTGAAGGCCAGCGGGCCGAAACTCATCGCCGCGATGGCTTCCGGTGATGCTGCGGCGGTGCGCGAGATCACGCAGGCAATGGAAGGTATCCTCGGTGATCAAGCGGGTGTGCCGGATGGTCGTCGCATGGGCCAGAAGGCGGGTGAGTTGAAGCTGAGCCGTGCGGAGGCCGTGAAGCTCTTTCTCGATGCGCTGGAGACGCAGGGCCGCGCGATGCGGA
The DNA here is from genome assembly GCA_021151605.1 of Verrucomicrobiaceae bacterium. Taxonomy (GTDB): domain Bacteria; phylum Verrucomicrobiota; class Verrucomicrobiia; order Verrucomicrobiales; family Verrucomicrobiaceae; genus Prosthecobacter. The sequence continues at coordinate 11,884 of JAGKWZ010000137.1, read as the reverse complement.
CCTTGATGAAGGGTGATCTTTTGCCGGATCAGATGGCCCGCGTGTATGCCTATGTGCTCGATGCCTGTGTGACGATGCATTCGCATGTCGCGCAGCATGCGCCGCAGAGGCTCGCCGATGTCGAAAAGCTGCTGCGAGGCACCGCAGGCGTGCTTTTGAAGCTTCAGCAGCCACAAGGCCATTTTCCGTTTCCCGATCTTCGTGGCAAAAACATCCGTTTTGGCGATATGACGGAGAAACAACTCCAAAACGGCTCGATCCAAATTGAAGACGGGTGGATCATCACGCCTGATCCCGATGGCGGATCGCAGTTTGACACCGGCGTCTGTGGCGTGGCGCTGCTGCGGGCGGGCGAGTTGTTGAAGGATGAAACCTATCTCGCCGCGGGTCGTCGTGCCGCCGAATGGGCAAAGAAGGAGAAATGCTGCGCGAACTTCAATTACAACGCCTTCTCCGTCTCGCTGCTGGCCCGCGCGGGCATGAAGGAGGCCGCTTTGCAAAAGTTGCGTGTCGGTGTCGCTCCGGGTCAGGCGAAGAACGGTCGCTGGATTGATCCGCACAACTCCCGCACGGTGTATCACGTCATCATCCTGCGTGCGCTGGCCGATCTCGGCCGCTCACCGGAGGTCGATGCCATCACGCAGCCTGCGATTCGTTCCCTGCTCGATGAGTTCGACGCCATGGGCATCACCGTCGAGGCCTTGCCGGAACTTCACGCCCTCGCCAAACAGCATCCTGACGATGCGCGGCTTCAAAAAGCCGTTCGAGGCATGGCCTCTGTGATCATCAACAAATGCACCGACGGCACCCGCGTGAAGCTGGGCGCTCAACCGCATCAACTCGCCGCCGTCGCCGAGTTGGTGGAGTGAGATGCTCAACCAAAGAGTCCCGACGACTGAGGCATCTCCATTTATTCACGCTGCATCAAGGAGCGATGGCACCGCTGACATTCATCGTGCGTGTTTTGCCATGAAAATCCGTGGGTAGGAGGTATTTCGCATCAGCGTGGTCGAGCTTGGCGGCGGCGGCGGGGGTGGCGTCGTGCTTGCTGCCATCGAGAGAGACGCCGGGGAAGTCCTCGAAGCCGCGACCTTTGACGCAGCCGTCTTTGGGACCATCGCCGAAGACGACGTTGCCACTACTGAGGACGCCGGCGTTGCCGTTGGCATAGTGGAGGGCATTCGCATCGCGAGAGTAAAGAATGTTGTTGGCGAGGATCATGCCTTCGCGGCCATTCCAGGAGCCGCCGCGGAAGGCGTGCGCTGCATTGAGGATGGTGTTGTGGATGACTTGGAGGTTGAGCGTCTTGCCCTGATGATCGGTGCTGGCAAAGCCTGCGCCCGCTCCGTTGATGAGGACGTTGTTGCGCACGATGGCCTCGCCCTGCACCTGCATGACGTTGTCGCCGCTGTTGTAGCAGAGGTTGCGCTCGATGATGTTCACGGGCTTTCCAGCGGTGCCATACACGGTGATGCAGGGATACTGCGTGTCATGCACATGGTTCTCGGCGATGAGATTGCCCCAGGAGCCTTGCTTGACCTCGATGCCGTCGCCTTGATCGCCGCGACAATCGTGAATGTGGTTTAGCGCGATGACGCTCTCGCTCATGATGTGATCGCCGTTGTTGGCACCGAGATACATGCCTTCCGCGTGGCCGTCGCCGTGATGGATGTGATTGCGAGTCAAAAAGAGGCGCTGGGTGTCGGCGCTGTTCGCACTGAGGCAAACCTGACCTGTGTGATGAATGTGGCATTGATCGATCCACACATCCGAGCAGTGGCCGAGCCTCAGCCCATGACTGCCCCCAGTGAACTCGATGCCACGCAGGCACAGGAACTTCACCGGGCCGCCCTGGCCGACATTGAGCACGTTTTGTTTGTCATCAGGCCGCGTGATGACGACCTGTGCTCCCTCGGCTGCGACGATCCAGATCGGTGCCTCCGCTGTGCCGCTTACGCCGATGTCCCACATGCGCTCGACGCTGTAAGTGCCAGCGGCGAGTTCGAGCTTGTCGCCCGGCTGCAAGGCTTCCACGGCTTTCACAAGTGTTGCTCCATTCGTGTCGCTGTGCTGGATGCTGCGCTTCGGCGGGATGGTGGACCAGGTGGGTTCGTAGCTGGCGGCCAGAGTGGTCGAGGCGAGGGCGATACAGAGGAGAGCAAAGCGCATGGTTTGTTGGGAACGGAGGGGGATGGGTTTGGCAGGAAGATTTGAGGGCAGGAAAATGGGAGAAAGGGGATTGGAGAAGCTTCCTGCCCATCCATTTTCCTGCCAAGAGTGAGGTCAGGTAGTCTTCAGATCGAGGCCGGTGAGCGTGCCGGTGGCGCTGCTGAACTGATCGGTCTCGATGCCGAGGTGCTGGAGCATGCTCACGTAGAGATTGCAGAGGGGTGGCGGGCTGTCGGGATCGAAGGCGAGGTGCTGTCCGTGACGGAAGCGGCCGCCGGCAAGAAGGACGGGCAGGTTCTTGGTGGAGTGGCTGCTGCCATCGCCAAGGTTGCTGCCGAGGAAGACGGCGGTGCTGTCGAGCAGGCTGCCGTTGGCGTCTTTGGACTGGCGGAGTTGAGCCAAAAGGCCACGCACCGTTTTGAGCGTCTCGGTTTCGACGATCTGGAGCTGCGCCAGTTTCGCGGGATCTTTGCCGTGATGCGAGAGATCGTGATGACCGAGGGTGACGCCTTCGATGGGCGGGGTGAAGGTATTTCCCGACAGCATGATGGTGATGAGCCGGGTGGAGTCGGTCTGGAGAGCGAGGTGACTGAGATCAAAGAGCAGGCGCGTGCGCCCGATGAGGTCGGCGGCGTTGGAGATGTCCGTGGGAGGCTCGGCATCCACCTTGGGTTTGGGCGTGCGTGCCCAGCGCTCGTCATTGACCATGCGCACCTCCAGCTCGCGGACGCTGGTGAGGTATTCGTCGAGCTTTTCACGGTCCTCATGACCGACTTTGGCGCTGAGGGCACGGGCTTGAGATCGCAAGTCATCGAGAATGCTGCGCCCATCATCCAGCCGCTGGAGTTGGGCGCGGACGGTGTCACCTTTGCCTTCGAGAAAGAGTCGGGCGAAGACCTTGGAGGGCGAGTTGTCCGCCGGAATGAGCGCTCCCGTGCGTGTCCAGGAAAGGCCACCTGCGCCTTCCGCCGAGAGCACGAGACTGGGAAAACGTGTCTCCATGCCGATGCTCTCGGCGGCGAGTTGGTCGAGTGAGATGGCGTTGCGAAACCCAGGCCTGCCCGCGCCGGGCACGCCGGTGAGAAAGCTGGCGGAGGCCTGATGTCCGAGGCCGGAACTCATGCCTGCATGCATGAGCCCGGAGACGACGGTGAAGTCTTTTCGGAAGTCCGCGAACGGCTCCAGGTAAGGCGAGGGCGTGTAATCCGCGCCGCTCTGGCCGGGAATGAAACTCTCCGGCAGAAAGCCGAGCGGAGCACAGATGCAGACCATGCGCCGAGGTGTTTTGGAGCCACTCGCTGCGAGGCTTTCGAGCCAAGGTAGTGCCATCGTGATGCCAGCGGAGCGGAGGAAGGTGCGGCGGGTTTTCATGAGTGGAAGAGTTACTTGGTCTGAAAAAGCGGGCTCTGAACGATCTCGTGGATCAGGGAACGGAAACCGTTCTTGTTCTCTCGTGTCCGCTGAATGATGGACTCGATCTGCGGACGATCGAGTGGCGTTGGTTCGGCTCCGGTGGCGTAGGCGAGGAGTTTTTCGGCCAGATTGCGGGCGAGCTGATCTTTGTCAGTGAGGAGGAGTTGCTTGAACTCATCGATGTTTTGAAAGCGGCGTCCGTCGGTGAGCACGTCGGCTGGATCGACAGGCGGGCCGGGGCGCACGCGGCGTCCTTGGCTGTCGCGCTCGCCGTTGTTGGTGAGGCTGCGGTAGTGCTCTCGCCAGCCGCCGATGACGTCAAAGCTTTCCAAGGCGAAACCGGGTGGATCGATCTTCTTATGACAGCCAGCACAGGTCTCGACATCGCGATGCTTGGCGAGCTGCTCTCGGATGGTGGTGGCTCCGCGGATGTCGGGCTCGATGGCCTCCACATCCACGGGCGGCTTGGCAGGTGGTGTGCCGAGAATGCGCTCCAGCACCCAGGAGCCACGCAGCACGGGCGAGGTGGTGGTGCCGTTGGCGGTGACTTTCAAGACGCTGCCCATCGTCATGACACCACCGCGATGGCTGCCCGCAGGCAATGTCACGCGCCGCATTTCCATGCCCTCCACGCCAGGGATGCCATAGTGTTTGGCCAGCCGCTCATTGAGAAAAGTGAAGTCTGAGGCGACGAAGCTCGTCAGCGGCAGATCCTGCGTGAGCACCTCATTGAAGAAGAGATTCGTTTCCTTCAGCATGGCGGACTTGAGGCTGTCATCATACTCAGGATACAGCGTGCGGTCCGGCATGGTGGCATCGATGGCCCGCAGACTCAGCCACTGGCCGGTGAACTCGCGGGTAAAGGCGGCGGCTTTGGGATCCTTCAACAGGCGCTCCACCTGCTGGCGCAGCACTTCGGGCTGATGCAGTTTTTGATCGTCGGCCAGTCGAAACAACTCCTCATCCGGCATGGAACTCCACAGGAAGTAGGACAGGCGACTCGCCAACGCGAAGTCATCCAACTTGCCGCCTTCTTTGGGGCTCTTTTCGTGGAAGAAAAGGAACTGCGGCGAGACGAGCACTGCCTTCAGCCCCACACGCACCGCTTGCTCAAACGTGTAACCAGCCTCCAGCCGCTGCCGCACTCGGGCGAGAATCGGCTGAATGTCCTCCTCCATCACAGGACGGCGGAAGGCGCGGCGTGCGAACTGCCGCAGGATGCGCTCGGCATCGGGCAGCGGATTCTCTGAGACAACCTCGCGCCAGTCAGGATCATCATCCTTCGGCATCTTCTTCTGCTCCAGATCGCCAAACAGAGCCACATGGCTCGCTGGCGGCCACGAGTCCATCAGCGGCCCCTCCGCATCTACCCACTGCACCACGAGGCCAGGGCCGTCGTATTTGTCAGCGCCGATTTTCTCCACCATCGGCGGCGTCGCAGGCAGGTCATCGGCGATGATTCGGATGCGGTTCTCCGGCTCCAACTGCGCGGTGAACTCGATCTCTGTGGGCTTGTCCGCAGGCACGGAATAGTAATCCAGCAGGCGCTCTTCGGTGACTTCTTTGAATGTGCCCGCAGTGACGTGAAACTTCACCGGCTTGCCCTGACTCTGGAAGCCGTAGGCGGAGATGCGGAAGCGATACTTGCCACGGAAGGGGCTGCGGAAGTTCCACATCGTCACGCGAATGTTCGCCGACTCCCAGACCGCGAAGATGGCCACCCCATCCTCGAGAAAGCGATACACGCTGCCGGGCCGCTTGACGGAGGATTCGTCTTTGATGTGAAAGCGTTTCTTCACCTGCCAGGGCTTTGATTCATTCACGATGGCCTCATCGAGCACACGATCCGCCGCCTCCAGATAGCTCCGCAGCAGGTAGGAGGAGGTGTGCAGCGACTCGGCATTGTTGTCGAAACCGTTCGTCGAAGTGTCGGGCGGCAGCAGATCGGCCAGATCGACCTCCACGCCGAGCAAATCGCGCACGGTGTTCGCATACTCGGCACGGTTCAGCCTTCGCATCACCACGCGGCCATCACCTGACTGCGCGGCCGTTTGCCTGATCCACGCGGTCAAAGCCTCCACCTGCGTGGCTGGCGGACGCGGCTTGTTCTCAGGCGGCATCTCACCAGTCTCGATCTGCTCCATCACGCTCAACCAATGCCTGCGCGAGTCTGCATCTGCGAGTCCCGGCGACAAAGACTCCAGATCGAAACCTCCCTTCGGCTTTTCACCCGTGTGACATTTGCCGCAGTGTTCATTCAGGAACTTCCGGTGAACAGCCTGGCCCTCGTCCGCACGCAATGATGAGGCGACAATGATAGCTAAACAGATGAGGTGAATCGGGGGCTTCATGCGGAGTGTCAGGGTTTGGCAGGAAGATTTTGGGGCAGGAAAATTGGAGGGCGGGTGTTGGAATGAGCTTCCGATCGAATCATCGGGTTAAAGTTAGCAGATGCAGATGATGAACGGTGGTGTTGATCCAGTGGATGGACTTGAGAGGGCTGAGGTAGAGCAGGGTTTGGAGGTGCTTCTGTTGCCTGCGCATCGAAGAAAGGGGGAAGGCGGTCATCGCAAAGGCTTCGCTATCGTTGATCAGGTGAAATCGCTGGGCGGCGAGCTTGGTGTTGCCGCGTTGCAGTGGCAGCAGGCGATCCACCTTTTCTTCGCCGCCAAGGTGCCAGGTGATAGCCTGGAGATAGAGGGATACCTCCAATCCCGCTCCGACGTCAGAAAGAAGATCGAGCACGAGTTCGGTGAGCCTGGATGGAGCAGACCAGCTTTCACGCCGCACCTGATAACGAAACCGATCTTCAGGCAGAAGAGGTGCGTTGACGAACTCGCTGCCAACTGAGTTTGGCCGGAAATTAATGATCTTGCCGCGATTGCTTCCGACCAGCAGGAGATAGTTCAAAAGCTGGGCGATGTGGGCTTGGGTGATGCTTGAAGCTGTCTTGAGTTCGTAGATCACGCGGTTGAGAACAACGAGGTCGAGTTGATAGACCTTCTCAAAGCCGCAAAACGTCACCCTGACGGGCATTTCTCTGACCACACTGTCGAATCCAACTTCCATGAGCCTCGCCGCAAGGTCTGCCTGATAGTTGAGTTCGTCACAGAGGCGTCCCAGCTCACGATGACACGCAAAGGCATGCTTCATCACGGCATAATCCACCTCCAGCATCTCTGCCTCGGTGAGACGCGGGAAGGTGATGGGGACGTGAATGGGCATGAGGATTTGGCAGGAAGATCTTTGGGCAGGAAAATTGGAAAACCGTCATTGGAATAATCTTCCTGCCCCTCAATCTTCTTGCCAAAAAGATCGAGTTTACGGCAGCACGCCAAGGCTGAGCCAGCCGGGAGCGTGGCGATCTTGATCGGCATTGGCGAAGCGGAGAGGTTTGCCATTCGCGAGCGGGTGGATGACGCGCAGAGCGAGGGTGAGGCCTGTGACGCGGGCTTCAGGCAAGGGCAGCGTGGCTTTCCAGTCACGGGCCGCATCTCCTGGCAACAGGCCGGTGAGCTTCCAATCGACAGGCCAGCGATGCATCACTTTTCCATTGGCGTCGAGAACGGCGAGTTCCAGACGCCAGTCTTGATAAAACGGGGCCACGCCTTGATTCAGGACGGTGAGATCGACGTGCAGCTTCGAGTCTTGGCGTTTCAATTCAGCGGTGGAGACATGGAAGTCGTAGCCCATGTGGCGGACGTGATTCACCGCAGCGGCATGGCGATCTGGTTTGGCTTTCTCTTTGAACAAGCCGGACTCCATGAGCCATGTCACATGCGTTTGCCGCACGCACTCGGCGAAGTCCTGCGCCTGCGGATGGGCGGGTTTGGCATCGAAGATCTGGCCCCAGAGTTCCGGCCGCACCTCGCCACCGATGGGCTGGGTGCGCCATTTGTTCAGCGCTTCGTCCCCGGCTTTTTTCAAAAGGGGAATGTAAAACCAATCGTCCTTCTTACCGCGATCAAGCGTGCCCCAGGCAAAGGAATCATCATGAAAGCCCATGTTGTAAAGCGCATTGGCCGCCCAGTGATCGTCGTCTTTTCCCACCGGATAGCGCAGCAGAATGGGGCTCTTGTTGAAGGCCTTTTCATAAGCCTCCAGGACACGCCGCTGAGTCTTCGGCGAGGCAAACAAGTCCTCACGCGGATAGGTATGCCACTCGCCCCAAGAGCCGAGCAGACCGGCAGTGATGAAGCCGATGCGTGCATCGCCATCGTAGCGTTTGCCGAGGGCCGTGATGAAGGACTCCAGTGCTGCCACCACACGCTCGTCATTGTAATCCGGCGTGTGGCAGGTGGTCATCTCGTCCGTGTTTTTCCATGAGGTGATCTTCACGCCCTGCTCTTGCAGGTATTCCGGCAGGCCGCTTGGCTTGCCTGGATACTCGATCCAAAGACGAAACACGGCCTGGTTGCCGCGTGCGGCGATCTTGTTGAGCAGGGCTTCCATGGGCTGCCAGTCAAAGGTGGACGGGCCGCGCATGAGTTCGGCCAAAGACAGGTAATCAAACTCCAGACTGTGCGGGAAGTGAGCGCGCTTCTCCTCATCATAATCGGAATAGGGAACGAGCCCTTTGAGTGGATTGTCCGCAGGCGAGGGCGCTGGTTTGAGCCTCACCACCTCGGCCATCAGTGGTGATAAAGCAGAAACAGCGATGAAAAGGACGCTCAGGATCAGCCTGGCAGCCGCGCGCATGGAGGGAGTGGATTTCAAGGGGTGCGATGGATCGGCCCGACATACTCGGTGGCGATCACGATGTCATCAAACCACACGCGATTCGTCTTCGGCGGGTTGGCGACGTTGTTTTGGCGGTAGGCGTTTTCGGTGACGTAGTGGCTGAGCATGAAGTAGCTCACGGCCAGCTCTGGCACCGTGCGCCAGCGGAAGCCCTCGAAGGTGCTTTCGCCGTCTTTCGTGACTTGGAAGCCTTCTCCGGTCCATTTGCCGGTTTTCGTGCCGGGGCCGATGTGCGTGGTGAGTTTGCCATCGAGCCACAGGGCGAGCTCGCCATCGCTTTTTCCGACCTCGTTGCACTTCACCATGATCTCGACGCATTGCCACTGGCCGCGTGGTGGACCGGGGCGGCCTTCGGGCCAGAGGCCATTGCCCCAGAAGCCGCCATCGGCGCTTTGCTTCATGTCATTCCAATAGGTGTAAAACATCCAGCCGCCGGGCGCGGCGAGCGTGCCATAGCTGCCATTCGGCTCGATGCGGGCGCTGAAGCGTGTGTCACCTGCCGCGTGCTTGCCCGCGCTGCCTTGCGGCCAATTCGTGGGCGGATTGTAGCCGCCGAGGCCGCTGAAGTGATGCAGGTAAGGCGCGTCCTCCGCGAACTTCACATAGAAGCGCGAGAAGACGCGCGTCTGGATGGGATCGAGCCGCTTGAACAAATGCCCGCCGGTGTTTTCACCAAGCGTGGCGGTGACTTGGAGGCATTTTGAGCCCGAACTGGCCGCAGGATGCTCGTTCACGATTTCGAGCACCTTGCCGTCCTTGTTCTCGATTTCATTCCAACGCGGCCTCAAGGCCTCCAACGTGCCTTCTTCGAAGTTTTCGACGAGAAGCACCGCAGGATGTTTTTCGATGCCGTAGTCGCCGGGATGGCTTTTGCAGATGCCGGGGCCTTGCGGGAGCGGTTCGAGGGCGAGAGCCGAGGACGTGAGGAGCAGCAGGAGGCGCATGGTTTGAAATGTCTCTGGTTACACCATGGCGAGCTCACTCGTCGTTGTGCCATGGAGACTGTGGCGCTGCGGGCGCTGGATCTCGCGGGCGAGATGCTGGAGGAGCGTTTTGCCATCGCTGGAGCGGGCGATGGCCTGGCGTTCGTCCCATTGGCGGCGGAGTTTTTGGATGGGGCGTGTGTAAGGATGCGTGGTGAAGGCATGCGCGAGCGCGGTGTGATCGCGGAGGATCCGAGCGATGCGATCCGCATTGTCTGCAAGCGGCGAGGGCGCGGCCTCGACGGATGTCTCGGGCTTTTCAAAGACGGCGGTCACATTGCCGCCGTCCTCGGAGGTGAAAGCGGTGACGACACTAAGGCCCGCACGGCGCCCGGCCTGGGCGAGCGTGGCGGCGTTGAAGTTGTAGAGATGCGCCTGATGGAACCGGCTGGAGGGCCAGATGCAGCGGCTTTCGACGTTTGGCACTTCAATGTAGAGCTTGCCACCCACGCGGAGCCATTGGGCGGCCTGTTTGAAGGCCTCCACCGGATGCTCAAGATGCTCGGCGACGTGGAAGAGCGTGACGAGATCAAGGCTGCGCGGCTGCACGCGTGCCTCGGCGAAGCCGCCGATCTGCACGGGGATGCCGAGCACATCACGCGAGTATTCGGCGTAGCCGATGTTTGGCTCGATGCCGCGTGCGTCATGACCGAGCTCACGCAGGATGAAGACGAGCTCGCCGCCGCCGGAGCCAAAGTCGAGCACGCTCGATCCAGGAACGAGCAGCGGCATGAGATGACGCATGCGGCCCTGCGCGACACGGCCAGCGCGGTAGGTGTGCTTCAGCCTCGGCTGCCAGGCCTGCTTGTAGGCCACGCGATAGCCTTCGCGGTAGAAGTCGTCGATCTGCGCGGTGTTGGGTCGTGGATCGGAAAAGACGAGTCCGCAGTTTTCACACATCACCGTGCGCAGCGGCTGCCCGTCGCGGTCTTTGCTCCCCACTTCGGTGAAGTGGGTGCTGTGGCAGAGTTCGCAATGCTCGACGGGTGTGGTGCTGATGGCGTGGAGGGGCATGAGGTTGGTGTTTGAGGATGAAATGAATGCGGCAGCTCACGGATGAGCGATCTCGACCCAGCGGGTCTTCACCGCCGTGCGGGTGGGTATTTGCCAGCTCTCCTGATGGTCGAGGAGTTTGGTTTGCTGCTGCTCGCCGGTGCTGTCGGTCCAGGCGAAGGTGACTTTCGAGGTGGTGCCGCTCACGGGATAAAGCAGATGGCCTTCGGCGCGGAGGTAGCGCTTGCCGCCGGTGTTGTGAAAGCGCACGCGGACGGTGCTGGCGGTGTTTTCAGGTGTGTCGAGCGCGGTGCTCCACATGGATTGTGACCAGAAGTCCTTCGGCTCGGCTCCGCGCCGATGGATGCGGCCGTCTTTGAGCAGCGGGGACCATTTTTGGCCGCCATCGAGCGAGTAGTCGATGTGATAGGCGATGTCCGGGCTGGGTGGATTGCTGGAGGCGACCTGCGCGGCGGCGTGGATGCCGTGGATGCTTTCTCCGCGCGGTGTTTTGAATTCGAGCGTGACTTTGGGCGAATCAAATGCGCCTTCGATGATGCGCGGGGCGGCTTGCTGCTTGTTCGGGCCGTAGCTGACGATGCCGCGTCCGCTGGCCTCATGCACGATGAGCGCGCCGTTGTCTTTGAGACGCGGGAAGGTGGCGGGATTGGCCTTGTGCCGCAGGACAACCTGATCGGCCGCGCCACGATCGTGATGTGGTCGACCGACGGCAGCGCCAACTGGTTCCTGCCGTGGACCTGGTTCACCGCGCTCCGGGCGAACCGGATCGGGGGCACGTTCTGAGCGGCTCACTTTCGGAAGAGACCGCGGGCTTCATCGCCGCGCTGACCGGCAAGGCCCCGGAACAGGATGGGCTTTGGCATGAGGCGTTGACCCACGGCTCGATGGGCGAAGCGCGCGATTACCAGCGGCTGGAATTTCTGGGCGACCGGGTGCTGGGCCTTGCGATTGCCGAATGGCTCCACGCACAGAGCGAGGCGGCGGAAGGCAAGCTGTCGCAGCGGCTGAATGCGCTGGTGAGCCGGGAGACTTGCGCCGATGTTGCACGGCGGCTGGGCGTGGCGCCGCATATCCGGCTCGGCAAGCAGGCGCGCGGCGACGGCGCCGGGCAGAGCGACAACGTGCTGGGCGACGTGATGGAAGCGCTGATCGGAGCGCTGTTCCTCGAACGCGGCTTCGATGCGGCGCGCGATTTCGTGCGTGCCACGTGGGAGCCGGCGATGTCGGGCGGCGCGGGGCAGAGGAAGCACCCCAAGGCGGCGCTGCAGGAATGGGCTGCGGGCAATCGCCGCAAGCCGCCAGTCTACACGCTGGTGGATCGCAGCGGGCCGGACCATGCGGCGGTGTTCACGGTGCAGGTGGAAGTGCCGGGTGTGGGCAGCGAGCAGGCGACCGGATCAAGCAAGCAGGAAGCCGAGCGCGGCGCGGCGGCCGCCTTCATGACGCGATATGGATGAGATCGAGATGACGGAACCCCAAACGCCCGAACATTGCGGACTTGTAGCGGTGATCGGCGCGCCCAATGCGGGCAAGTCGACGCTGGTCAACGCGCTGGTCGGGCAGAA
>JAGKWZ010000014.1 GCA_021151605.1 Verrucomicrobiaceae bacterium | reverse complement strand
CTCTATGCCGTTTCAGACCTTCAAAAAGGGCCGTGCAAGGGCAGGGATTACCTGCCCCGCCGTGGCCGCGCAGACGAGTGCTTCTGCACGTGGGCCTGCGGATGGGTGCCGTGCAGGATCTTGAAGGAACCTTTTTCGATGACGGTGCGGGCGGTTTCGAAGCACTCCTTCATCATATTTTCATAAGGCAGGTGCTTGTTTGCCACGAGCCAGAGTTCGCCACCATTACGCAGGCTGGAAGCGGCGACGGTGATGAATTTGATACCCAGGAGAGGATCGGCATCGCGTCCGTCATGGAAAGGCGGATTCATGATGATGACGTCAAACTTACCGGCTCCCAGCCCGGCGGTCACATCCGTCCAGTGTAGCTTTGGGCGGATGGCAGTGGGCGTGTTGCCGAGGTTCCGGCGGATGCACTCCAGCGCGGCTCCATCGGCTTCGTAGCAGTCGAGACTGCGGATGTTCGGACAGGTGCGGAGAAGATGGTCACTGAGGTAGCCCCAGCCCGCCCCGAGGTCAGCGGCAGCTCCGCTGAGGTTCTTTGGCAGATGCTCGGTGAGCAGGCGGGAGCCATCGTCGATCTCATCCCAGTGGAAAAGACCGGGCGCAGACCAGAAGCGTCCGTCCAGCACGCGGCGCATGGCAGCGGCTTCCTTCCACGCAGCGAGTTTCGCAGCATCCCAGGCGCTGGTTTTGGTGGTCCAAAAGACACGGCTGTGATGTTTCGATATCGTTTGCACCTCGCCCGCGATCTCGGCGAGCTGCTGCTCGGTGCGTTTCGCACCCCAGTCGTTGTGAAGGGCCACGACGAGCGTGCCGCCTTCGGCCAGCAGTTCGTAGGCTCGGGCGATGTCGCCAAAGATCGTCTCCCTCTGCCGCTCGGGCAGGAGGAGCACGGTCTGGAAAGTGCCCGTGTTGTCCCGGCTCACAGTGAAGCCGGAGTCTTCCAGCGCCACAGCGCGTGGTTTCCAGGGTTGCTCACAGGTGAGGCGACCCTGGAATCTTTCCAGCACGGCGCATGGCTGCGCGCGCAGGAATAGCACACGACCTTCGGCACCGAGTTCGGGCTGATTTTCTAAAACGTAACTGAGGGCGTCGAGAGCGTGCATGAGGGATCAAGACACGTCGTAAGTCGCCAGGGCGGCGAGATCGAAGCGGGCGGATTTCACCTCGTCGGCGATCTCATTGAGTGCTTCGACTTCAGCGGAGGTGAAGAGCAGGCCGCCGGCTTTCGCGGTGTGGGCGGCGTTTTGCGCCTCGGGCTGGCCGGGGAGCATGCAGGCTTCGTTGCCGTGACCGAGGATATCGTCGATCACCGCCTTCACGTTTTCATTGAAGTTCCGGCCTTTAGCGAAGAGGCCGCTGCTGATCGCATCTGGGTGGATCACCTGGAAGTAGAAGCTGCTCGTGCGCTTTTCGTCGGCGGGGAAAGGCTGGCTCTTGATCTCTGGGTGAGCACCGCCGCCACGCAGGGTCGGCAATGAGCCGCCGATCATGCCGCCCATTACCTCGATGAGCAGGGAAAGGCCGTAACCTTTGTGTGCGCCGAAGGGCAGAAGCCAGGCGGCCTCATTCGCGTCTGTGGTGGGCTTGCCCTCCTTATCCACAGCTGCGCCGGGAGGCAGGGGCTTGCCTTCGCGCTTCAGCTGCTGCACGCGGCCCATGGCGACGGTGGAGGTGGCCCAGTCGATGACGATGGGGAACCCGCAGGCGTCCTGCGTTGGAAGTCCCCAGGAATGGGGGTTCGTGCCGAGCACGGGGAACTTGCCGCCGAAGGGCACCACTTCACCCAGCGTGGAGGTGCAGTTCGTGTAGGCGATGTAGCCTTTCTTCGCCGCGTCCATCACGTAGCCGCCGCCCCAGAGGTAGTGGAAGGCATTGTCCACGCTCACCTGGCCGATGCCGTATTTGTCGGCCATCTCCATGCAGCGCTCCATGGCGCGGAAGGCCACGCTCTGGCCGAGCTTCAGATTGCCATCCCAGGCTTCGCTGGCGGCGAATTTTTTGTCGATCACCTTGATGTCAGCACCAGGTTTGCAGCCGCCCGTGGCACTGCCGAAGAGGTGATCCAGGTGCAGGGCCTTGATCGCATTGTGCGTGCGGATGCCATGTGCGCTGGCCATCTCACAGAAGCGCGCGGCGTCTTCCGCCTCCGCAGCGGTGTAGCCACGGTGCAGGTAGGCGGCGCGGACGAGATCGTTATGAGCCTGGGTGGGGACGATGTGGTAGGTGGTCGGCATGGCTTGGGGCAAACGTTGGGCGCGTTGTTTGAAGCAGGATGATCCCGAATGCCAGCGGGAAGTTGCCCCACTACAGCGCGCCCTCGTGCTCCAGCAGCCAGCGTTTCCGCTCCACGCCGCCTGCGTAGCCGGTCAGCGCGCCATTGCTGCCGACCACGCGATGACAGGGGACGAGGATGGAGAGGGGATTCCTCCCCACGGCGGCACCGACGGCGCGCACCGCGTTTGGCGAGCCGATCTGCTCGGCCACTTGCCCGTAAGTTTGCGTCTGGCCCTGTGGGATGTCTGCCAGCGCCTTCCAGACTCGTTTTTGGAAATCAGTGCCCGAGGTGACGGCCATCTTGGGCAGGCGCACCTTGCCTTTCCCGGCGAAGTAATTTGCCAGCCAAGCCCGCGCTGGATCAAAGCGTGCCCCGTCATCGCGCTGCCAGGCCGCTGAGTCCTTCGGCCAGTGCTTCTGATCTTCCAGATACAGCCCGCAGAGGCCATGATCCGTCGCCGTCAGGGTGATCTTACCGAGGGGGGATTTGACCGTGGTGAAATAGATGGGGGAACTCATGACGACGCCGGATTCTGCCCAGGTCTCGCGGTGAAGTCGAGCCAGGAAAAGGGTTCTCATCACGGGCCTGCTTTGCCTTGCGCGATCCGCCATCCCCGCCCACTGAGTCGGCCCCCTATGCTTTCCGTTTCCAATGTCAGTAAGACCTATGCCGGCCGCACGCTCTTCAGCGGCGTGTCGTTTCACATCAATCGAGGCGAGAAGATCGGCCTGATCGGTCCGAACGGCGCGGGCAAGTCCACCCTCTTCAGCCTGCTGCTGCGCGAGACGACTCCCGACGATGGTCAGGTGACGATGGAAAAGGGGCTCGACTTCGGCTTCCTACCTCAGGAAAGCGCCCCCATCGATGACGTCACCGTGCTGGAGCTGGCCACCAGCCACGTGCCCGAACACAGCGCCTGGGAGGCGGAGCCAAAGGCCAAACGCATCCTCAAAGGTCTGGCCTTCCGTGAGAGCGACTTCCACCGCAATGCCCGCACGCTCAGCGGAGGCTGGGTCATGCGTGCCCACCTCGCCCGCCTGCTCGTGCAGGAGCCCGACCTCCTGCTGCTGGATGAGCCGACGAACCACCTCGATCTCGAATCCCTCATCTGGTTCCAGGAATACCTCCAGGGCTATCCCGGTGCCATCCTCATGATCTCCCATGACCGCGAGTTCCTAAACGCGCTCACCGATGTCATTTTGGAGATCGCCCACAGCCGCGTCTATCGCTACCGCGGGAATTATGATGACTACCTCCGGGAAAAGGCGGCCCGCATGGAGCAGATGCAGGGCGCCTATGACAATCAGCAGCGCGAGATCGCGAAGATGCAGCAGTGGGCGGATCGCTTCAAAGCCAAGGCCAACTTCGCCTCCCGTGCCCAGGACAAGCTGAAGATGATCGACCGCATGGAGAAGATCGATGCTCCCATGGCCGCAGCAAAGACCGTGAAGTTCCGCTTCCCCCAGCCTCCGCGCAGTGGCCAGCGGGTCATGACGCTCAAAGACATCTCCTTTGGCTACGGCCAGACGCCCGTCTATACCGGGCTGGACTTCGAGATCGAGCGCGGCCAGCGGCAGGTACTCGTCGGCCCGAACGGCGCGGGCAAGTCCACCCTGCTGAAGCTGCTCGCCGGGGCTCTCAATCCCCAGTCAGGCAAGCGCGAACTCGGCCACAATGTGAAGCTCGGCTACTTCGCCCAGTATCGTGGCGACGTGCTGAACATGAAGCACACCGTCCTCCAGTCCGCTATGGATCTGCCCAGCCGCCCGGGGGAAAATCTCTGCCGCACCCTGCTCGGTAGCTTCCTTTTCCATGGCGACGATGTCTTCAAGCCCGTCGGCGTCCTCAGCGGTGGTGAAAAGAGCCGCCTCGCGCTCGTCCGCCTGCTGCTTGATCCGCCAAACCTCCTCCTCATGGACGAGCCGACCACGCATCTCGACATGGGCAGCATCGATGCGCTCATCGGCGCGCTTGAGGACTACGAAGGCACGCTCGTCTTCATCAGCCATGACGTTCACTTCATCCGCGCCATGGCACGCAGCGTCCTGCACATCGCCTCCGGCGTGCTCACGCCCTATGCTGGCGACTACCAGTATTACCTGGATAAAACCAAGGCCAGCTCTGCCCGCGAGGCATTGACCGCCAGCCTCACCAATCATCAGCCAGGAAGCACCTGGACCGCCCCCTCCGCCGCCGCCCCGGCCCCGAAGCGTGAAAGCTCCGGCCCGAAGACCAAAGAACAGCGCCGCCTGGAGGCCGAAGCCCGCGCCGCCCAGGGAAAGACACGCAAAGGCGTCGAAGACCGCATCGCCCGCATCGAGGGCGAACTCGCCAACCTTGAAAAGAGGAAGCTCGAACTCGTGGCTCTCCTCCAGGATGGCAGCACCTACTCCGACGCCGTGAAATTCCGCGCTCTCACCGAGGAACTCGAAGCCATCGAGCCCCAGGTCGCCAAGCAAACCGCCGCCTGGGAAAAGGCCACGGAGGAATTGGAGAAGATGGGCGTGGCATGACCTCGACCTGCGGGTGATTGGCCACCCGGATCGTTGCTTGACACTCGCAGCGCCCTGTCGTCTGACTCCCGCGCGATCCAGCAAACGATTC
Source organism: Verrucomicrobiaceae bacterium (assembly GCA_021151605.1). Classification (GTDB taxonomy): domain Bacteria; phylum Verrucomicrobiota; class Verrucomicrobiia; order Verrucomicrobiales; family Verrucomicrobiaceae; genus Prosthecobacter. The sequence continues at coordinate 44,634 of JAGKWZ010000014.1, read as the reverse complement.
TCCAACATGATTTCCCTGCAAAAGCTCTTCGGTAAAAAGGATGTGTTCTTCGACCTGCTCCAGGCTAGTGCCACACAGGCACGCAGGAGTGTTCAAGCACTGCACACATTGCTTTCCGCCCCCGTCGGCACACCACAGAGCCTGGATGCTTTCGCTGCATCCCGTCGTGAAGACAAAAGCATCACCCAGCAGATCGACGCAGCCCTCTGCCGCACCTTCGTCACAGAGCTGGAACGCGAAGACATCGAGGCACTGGCCAATTCGCTCTACAAAATCCCCAAGACGGCAGAAAAGATCGCCGAGCGCTTCCTGATCACCCGGGAACGTCTGGCAGGGGTCGATTTTGGCCGCCAGATCAAGCTGATGGACGGAGCCATGGATGTAGTCGTGACCATGATGACCGAACTTGGCTCGAAACTTAATCTGGAGCGGGTCAAAGCGCTCAATGATCAGCTCCAGACCATCGAAGGCGATGCCGATAAACTTATCCTCGAGTGCCTGGCCGACCTCTACTCCGGCAAATATGACCCGATCAACATCGTCATACTCAAAGACCTCTACGATCTGATGGAAAAGGTCGTGGACCGCTGCCGGGACGCCGGAAACGTCGTCGCCAACATCGTCCTGAAAAACTCCTGAGCCATCTGCGCCTGCATGACCCTCGTTCTGACCGTTGTCCTGGTGGCGTTGATCTTTGAGTACATCAACGGTTTCCACGACACAGCCAACTCCATCGCCACCGTCGTCTCCACGAAGGTACTGACTCCGCGTCAGGCTATCATCCTGGCCGCCACGACCAATCTTGTCGGCGCGCTCTTTGGCACAGCTGTCGCCAAGACGATCTCCTCCGGCCTGGTCGATGCGCAGTTCGTCAACACCGCCACCATCATTTCCGCGCTTATGGGTGGTGTGGTGTGGAATCTGACCACCTGGTGGTTCGGCCTGCCCTCCAGCTCCAGCCACGCCCTCGTCGGAGGCCTGGTGGGAGCCACACTCGCCACCTCCAAAGGCAATTGGGAAGCTCTCATCTGGTCCAAGGCACCCGCTGCAGACGCAGCCTGGTATGAAGGCGGCGGCATTCTCTACAAAGTCATCCTCCCGATGGTCAGCTCGCCCATCGCTGGTTTGGTCGGTGGCCTGCTCGTCATGGGACTGCTCCAGACCCTCTTCTACTCCGTGCGCCCGCTGATCGTCAGTCGTCTCTTTGTCATTAAGACCCTCGGACATAAAATGGTGAAGCTGCAGCCCGTGCATGGCTTCGCCGCCGAGACCACGGCCGCCGCCGTCCTCTTTGGAGCTGCCTCCCTCGGCATGCCCGTTTCCACGACTCACGCCATCACCACCAGCATCATGGGTGTCGGTGCCGCCAAACGCTGGAATGCCATCAAGTGGACCGTCGTGGAGCGCATCATCTGGGCCTGGGTGCTCACCATCCCCGCCACCTCCATTCTTGGATTCGTGTTTTACAGGATCTTTGGAGCCTGACGGCACAGCAATCAGAGAGCGTTTGGAAAGTTGGGCCTTTGAATTGGCCTGACTAGTGCACCACAGACACCTCATTCTGGCGACGCACCCACTTGCAGCCACCGCCATCCTCCGGCAAGGGACGCACTCCCCTGCCCTGATCGTGTTTACCATCCGTTACCCCGAAGACCTGCCCATCACCGCCCGTCGCGAGGACATCCTCGCGGCCATTCGCGGGCATCAGGTCGTCGTTTTGGCCGGGGAGACAGGTTCTGGTAAAACGACGCAGCTCCCGAAGATGTGCCTGGAGGTCATGGGAGAGGCTCCCGGCCAAATCGGCTGCACGCAGCCTCGTCGTGTGGCGGCGATGTCTGTCTCCAAACGAGTCGCTGAGGAGCTGAACGTGCGCTGGGGCGGGCTGGTGGGCTGCAAGATGCGCTTCTCTGATGACACGAGCCGCGATACGAAGGTGAAATTCATGACGGACGGCATCCTGCTGGCGGAGATCCAGAGTGATCCGCTGCTGCGTGCCTACTCGATGCTCATCCTCGATGAAGCGCATGAGCGCTCACTGAACATCGACTTCCTGCTCGGCTACCTGAAGACCCTGCTGCCGAAGAGGCCCGACCTGAAGATCGTCGTAACCTCGGCCACGATCGACACGGAGCTCTTCAGCCAACACTTCGGTGGCGCACCGATCATCGAGGTCTCGGGCCGTCTTTACCCTGTGGAGATCCGTTATCGGCCCATTGGTGAGGACGATGAAGATCCCACCCATCTCGATGCGGCCATCCGCGCCACGGAGGATGTCTTGATCGAGACGCCTGATGGCGATGTGCTGGTCTTCATGCCGACCGAGCGCGACATCCGCGAATGTCGTGATGCCTTGCAAGGCCACCTCGGCAGCAGCTTCGAGGTGCTGGCGCTGTTTGGCCGCATGGCCTCGAACGAACAGCAGCGCATCTTTTCCCCAGGTCCAAAGCGGCGCGTCATCATCGCCACGAACGTCGCCGAGACCTCCATCACTGTGCCGCGCATCGCCGCTGTGGTGGACACAGGGCTCGCGCGACTCAGCCGCTACAATCCACGCACACGCACGAAGCGCTTGCCCGTGGAGGACATCTCCCAAAGCAGCGCTAACCAAAGGGCTGGCCGCGCCGGTCGTGTGCGCGATGGCCTCTGCATCCGCCTCTTTGCCGAGGACGACTACCTCAAGCGCCCGAAGTTCACCCAACCTGAAATCCAGCGCAGCAACCTTGCCGAAGTCATCCTGCGGATGAAGGCCTTCAAGCTCGGCAACATCGAGGACTTCCCTTTCCTACAACCTCCCAACAGCGCCAGCGTGCATGCTGGCTACGACCTGCTGCACGAACTCGGCGCCCTGACTGACACGCAGGAAATGACCGAGCGAGGTCACGAACTCGCAGCCCTGCCGCTCGATCCCACTTTGGGAAGAATGCTGCTGCAAGCGCGGCATGAGGGCTGCCTGGATGACATGCTCATCATCACCGCTGGCATGAGCATCCCTGATCCACGCGAGCGCCCGGAGGATAAGAAGGAGCTCGCCAATGCGGCGCATAAACGCTTCGCCTCGCCCGAGTCGGACTTCCTGGGCTTGCTGAAGATCTGGAATGCTGCGCCTGAGCCGCAAGGTAGTGGCAAGAATGCGCTGCGCAGGTTTTGCCGGGAGAACTTCCTGTCCTTCACGAGGATGACGGAATGGCGGGATGTGTGGGCGCAGCTCAGCGATACGTTCCGTAGCCCGAATTTCCAAATGCGGGACCCAGGCTCCAGTGGCAAGAAAGTGGCCACACCACCTTCAGAGAAAACGAATCTGGAGATTCGTTCTACGTCACTCCACAAATGCATCCTCGCCGGCCATCTCGGCCACATCGCCCTGCGGCAGGAGCGCAATATGTACAAGGCAGCGGGTAATCGCGAGGTCACGCTTTTCCCCGGCTCCTACCTGTATGAGCGCCGCGAGAAGAACGCCAAACCCGGTCAGCCGGAGAAGACGAAGCAACCGCTCTGGATCGTCGCGGCGGAGATCGTGCAGACTTCGCAGCTCTTTGCGCGCACCGTCGCGGGCATCAATCCCGAGTGGGCAGCGGAGCTGGGCGAGCATCTGCTGGAGCGCCGTTATGCCGAGCCGCACTGGAGCGCCAAAGCAGGCCGCGTGCTGGTGAATGAGCGCCTCATTCTGCATGGGCTGGAGGTCATGCGGCGGAAGATCGACTTCGGGAAGATCGACCCGCTCGGTGCTACTCAGATCTTCATCCGTGGCGCGCTGCTGGAAGATGGAGCCTTCGTCGCGCATCGCTTCTTTGAGCTGAATCAAAAGCTCCGCACACGGCTGGAAGCAGCACTCACCCGAGTCCGCAGCAGCCGAGTCTATGCCATCGAGGAAAAGCTCTTCGAATTCTACCGCGTGCGGCTGCACGGCATCTCCGTTTCGTCGATTCATGATCTGAACAAACTCATCCACGAGCGCGTGAAGACGGAGCCCAACTTCCTCGTCGCCCGCGAAGAAGACCTCACCGGCGGCGACGACCTCAGCGCCGACCTTCAGCAGTTTCCAGATCAAGCCGCGCTGCACAATGGCGTCCTGCCCATCGCCTACGCCTACAAACCTGGGCAGGAGGACGACGGCGTCACCGTGAAGGTGCCACTGCCTATCGCGAATCAGCTCACGACAGCCGAAGTTCAGTGGCTTGTGCCCGGCTTGCGCGAGGAACTCATCCTCACCCTGCTGCGTGCGTTGCCGAAGCAGAAGCGCAGCCTCTTCATGCCGCTGGAAGCCACGGCGAAGAAGATCACCCGCGAGTTCAAACCGAAGCGTGGCGACTTCCTCGAAGCTCTGGCCGAGCACCTCCAGATCATCTTCCGCGCCGACATCAAGGTCAGCGACTGGCCCGCCGACTGCATCCCGCCGCATCTGCGGCCGAGATTGGAGGTCATCGCCAAAGACAACCAAGCCGTGGTTTCAAGCCGTGATCTAGGCGAGGTGCAGGCCAAGCTGAAGAAGGACACCCCGCGCAGCAATGCCTGGGCTGATGCGGTGAAGCGGCACGAAAAGTATGGCCTGCCCGGCTGGACCTTTGGCGATCTACCGGAGTCCCTCATCATCGAAGAGATCGCCGGAGTACCCGTGCTGGCCTATCCAGGTTTGAGCCTACGCGCCCAGGACCGCGAGGTGGACATTCGACTCTTCCGCACTCGCGAGGAAGCCCTCCGCGCATCACCACCTGCCATTCGTGCTCTGGCCGAGATGGCTTTGGGAAAAGACATCGCCTGGCTGCACAAAGAACTGCGCAGCATGGACAATGGCCGCGCTATCCCCGTGGCGAAAGGCTTCGATGCGCTCACTCAAATCCAGGCCAAGCCTGCGGCGACCGTCGCTCCCCTTTCCCAGCAGGCCCACGAGCATATTCTGGCTCACGCCTTCCGCCTCGATCCCGTGCTGCCGCTCACGCTGAAGCGCTTCACCGCCATGTGCGAGACAGCAAAGCGAGACTTCCCTCTCCTGGCCCAGCGTGTGCGTGATCTGCTAAAGACCTGCGAGGACCTTAAAGCCAAGATCCTCGCCTCCAAGCATCGCTACACCGGCCTCGATCAAGACCTCGCGCGCTTGTTGCCGCCCGATGTCCTGCTCGTCACACCTCACGCCCAGCTTCAGCACCTGCCGCGCTATTTGAAATGCATCATGGTCCGTGCCGAGCGGGCGGTTTTGAACCCCGCCAAGGACAAAGACAAAGCCGCCGCCGTGAACGACTTCGCCGACTGGAAGCGCGAAGTCACCGAGGCCAACCGCGAGACCTTCCGCTGGCTCTATGAAGAATACCGCGTCTCCATCTTCGCCCAGGAACTCGGCACTGCTCAGCCTGTGAGCCTGAAGCGTCTGGAAGCACTGATCGGCTGAACCGCTGCTTGATCAATCAACCGAGAGTTCTCAGCGAACCACGGGATTCGCCTGAAGGGTCGCTTTCAGAAACTGCGTGGCCTTTTCCCGGAACTGCACCTGGCGCTTTTCATCCACAAAACCGCACCCGATCTGACCGAGCAGATCCGTAGGCCACTCCGCGTCGAGGTGGGTGGCACCGGGGATGCGGAGGACCTCTTTTTTGCCGGGAATTGCCTCGGCGATGCTTTTGGCATTGCCATGCATGTTCCAGGCCTCCGGCTCGGCGAGGAGGAGTGCGGCGGGAGCTTTCAGCTGCGCCGCGGCCCATTTGCCTTTGCCATTCATATCGACGGGATCGAGCCCCACCCAGGCATCCACGGGCGTGTGCTTCGTCGCGAGCAAGGTGGTCAGCCCACCCATCGAAAAGCCCATCAGGGCCACACGGCGCTTTTCGCGATACTTTTCTACCAGTGCGGCCAAAACACGGCCATTCAGCTCATGATCAGCGAACGCGGGCTGAGTGGGAACCACGACGAAAAAGCCTTCCCCTGCCAAATGACTGCCCCAACCAGCCATGTAACGTTTTGAGCGTGTAAAGCCGTGAGCGACGACGACGAGCGGCGCGTTTTCATCCTTCGCAGGGTGGTAGAGTGTCACGAAGAGACTGCGGCCAGCGAGATGGAGCTGCACGTGCTCCTTGACCACGCCCGGCGGCAGCGGCGGGGTATCCGTGCGGCTCGCGCAAAGCACAAAGGTGATCAACACGAGGAGTGCGAGCATACATCGAGTAAGCCAGCGTGAGCTGAGTAATCGGCGAAGGAACATGAGGGTGATTTGCTAAATCCAAGGCAAGACATTGATGGCACCGTGCCACTGACTGCGTGGTAGGCGGTGCGTGCGTCCGTGGTGGTTTACTTGCTAAATGAAGCCGTCCACAGAACCGCAGATGAAGATCAGGTTCTGAGGAACTAGGCCTCAGGATTGATGAACATGTACCCCGCGCTGCGCACGGTGCGGATGTAGCGGGGCTGATGGGCATCATCGCCGAGTTTCTTGCGAAGTGCGGCGATGTGGACATCGACACTGCGGTCGAAGACTTCGTATTCGCGGTCTCGCAGGTTTTCGATGAGGGCTTCGCGGGACTTGATGCGGCCGCGTGACTTCATGAGCGCGGTGAGGATGTCGAACTCCACGGGGGTGAGCACGAGCACCTGATCGTTCTGCGTGGCGACTCGGGCATCAAGGTTCAGCCGGACGGTGCCGACGACGAGTTCTTTGATAGGTGCCTCAGCAGGCGCGGCGGTCTGGGCAATGATGGAGCGGCGGGTGACAGCACGCAGACGGGCGAGCAGCTCGCGCGTGGAGAAGGTCTTCGGCAGGTAGTCATCGGCTCCGATCTCCAGGCCGACGATGCGATCCGCCTCCTCACCACGGGCAGTGAGCATGAGGATGGGCACGGAAGACTTGGCACGGATGCGTTTGAGCACTTCGAAGCCATCGCAGCCCGGCAGCATGAGATCGAGAATGATGGCATGCCATGGCGCAGCGAGGCCGCGCTCTGCTCCCTCGGGTCCGGTGTGGACGAGTTCCACCGCGTAACCCAGCGGCGTGAGGTAGTCGCGGATCAGGCCAGCGAGCTTGCGGTCGTCATCAATGACGAGGACATGAATGAGGCCGTCTTGAAAGGAAGCGGGTTCGGGAAGCATGAGGGGAAGTCTAGCGGGGCAAGGGAGCAGATGGGGACGAGATTTACACAGACTTAACAAAAAAGGGCCGCTTTGCACACACAGCATTGACCAGCCTCTGCTCGCATGATGGCGGAACGGACTGAGCCAGCCTTATCCACCTTGAGTAGGATTGGACCTCTGCGGTGCCGCATTAGTCAGTTCACAAATCTTCACCTTCTCCCATTCCCACAGCATTCTCACACGATGAACCCCAGCGGCCCGACCTCTAACACGCTCGACCTTTTCATTCGTGCGCACTGGCGTCGTCTGCATGCAGCAGCCTGCCAGCGGGGATGCAGGCCGACCGAGGCTGAGGATGTCGTCCAGGATGTCTTCCTCTCGCTAGTTCGCCGTGGGTTGATCGAGTCTCTGGCAAGTCGGCCCACCGAGGCACAGGCTTCCTACCTTTTTCTCCGTCTGCGGAGTGTGCTGATGAACCGCTGGCGCGATGCGCGCCGCCAGTGTCGCGGTGCGCTGGAGATGTCGGTATCCATTGATGAAGAAGCTGTCCCCGAGCTGCTCACAAATGCCACCCCAGCCACTGAGGCTGACCGCCCCTGGCTGGCAAAATGCATCAGCAACGCTCTCGACCGTCTGCAGCAGCAAACCCGGGCACCCCATTGGCAGATGATCAGCCCCTGGTTGCTCGAAGAGCCGCATGGTGCTGCCCGTTCGGGAGCACAGCGGGCGGCTCTGCACCGCGCTCGTCAGAAGCTGAGAGCGCTCGTGCGTGAGGAAATGAATGGATCCTTCAAAGACTGGAACATGGCATGGTCACCTTGATTCGACTTGTGATTGCAGGCGGGCGCTCCACCTTTTTCGAAAGCGCATTATCTGCCCATGCCTCCCGCCTTTCCTATCCGCACCACAGCCCGTCAGTGTGAAGTCGCATGGTTCTCTGCCCTCTGTTCGGACGACTACGAGTTCCTCGGCGTGCCAGACGGCGTCCTTCGCTCGAGTTACGAACATTGTGGAGACATCGTGAGAAAGGCAGACGCGCTTGGCTACCAGAACATCCTCTTGCCCAGCGGCTGGATCGCCGGGCAAGACGCGCTGGCCTTTGCCGCCGCCATGGCACCGCAGACCCAGCAGATCAATCAACTCGTCGCCCTCCGCATGGGAGAGGTCTGGCCGCCCATGCTCGCACGGGCGCTGGCCACGGTGGATCACATCGCCAAAGGCCGACTTTGCATCAACATCATCTCCTCAGACATGCCCGGCATGAAGGAGAGCAACGAAGTCCGCTACGCCCGTGCCAGCGAGATCATCCAGATCCTCCAGGGCCTCTGGCGCACGGATGGGCCCTTCGAGTGGAAGGGTGAGTTTTATCAAATCTCCCTGCCCAATACCGAACCCGCCAAGCCCTACCAGCAAAACGGCGGCCCACTGATGTATTTCGGCGGCATCTCGCCTGCCGCCCAGGACCTGTGCGCGAAGCATTGCGATGTCTTCCTCATGTGGCCTGAGACGGAAGATCGCATCGCAGAGACCATGCGCGCCATGTCCGAAAAAGCCGCCGCCTATGGCCGCCAGATCGACTTCGGCTTCCGCTCGCATGTCATCGTCCGCGAAACCGAAGCCGAAGCCCGCTCTGCCGCCGACCGCCTGATTTCCAAGCTCGATGCCGCCAGGGGCGCGGAGATCAAAGCAAGGTCACAGGACAGCCAGAGCGCCGGAGTAAAGCGCCAGGACGAACTCCGCGCTCAATCGAAGGACCTCTACATCGAAGACCATCTCTGGAGCGGCATCGGCCTCGCCCGCAGCGGCTGCGCCAGCGCCATCGTCGGCGATCCCGATCAAGTCCTCGCCAAACTCAACCGCTACATGGACATGGGCATGAGAGCCTTCATCCTCAGCGGCTACCCGCATCTCGACGAGTGCGACCTCTTCGCGAAGCATGTCTTGCCGAAGCTGCCCACCTGCCGGCTCAACGAACTTCAAGGCCGCCGAGTGCCTGATCCCGTCACACCTCTCACCACCGCGGAGCGGCGCTGAGGTCAGGGATTTCTCGTGATGCTGACCTGGAAGAACTTCGGCGGTGCGGTTTTTCCACCGACGGTAATCTGGGCTGGGTAAGGGATGGCGACGACTTCGATCTCGCCATCCGTGGCCATCACGGTTGGGATCGTCGCGCTGGGGACTTTGTTGATGAGGTCAAAGCTGAACAGCACAGTGTAGGTCAGACCGGAGGCCAGATAGTCCGCGCGGCGGCAGAAGACGGCCATGGGCTGGGGATTACTGGGCGGGCCGGTGATGACGGGCGTGGGTGCTCCGCGCTGAGTGAGTACACCACCGGCATAGCTGACGGCTCCGCCTTTGCTGAGGCGCGGGTCGGTGCCGAAGGCGAACTCTTCGAGGTTCGTGCGGCCATCGCCATCGGTGTCGCCGGTGGGGGAGATGCTGGCTCCAGCGCTGGAGCCGTAGTTGGTAAGCTGCCAGGCGGAGAAGGGATCCATGTCGAGGACATTGAGCGTGATGGTGCCCGGTGTGCTCATGGAGGTGGCATCGCTGGCGGTGAAGGTGAAGCTGTCAGCTCCGATGTAGTTGGCTATTGGCGTGTAGGTGAAGGTGCCGTTGGCATTTGCGACGGCAGTGCCATGAGCAGGCTGGGAGGCGAGGGCGAAGGTGAGCGTGTCGTTCGTCGTGTCCGCTCCGGCTGGGGTGATGACCTTGCTCGTGTTCTTGGCGAGAGAGATGGATTGCGGCAGAGCAGCTGGGGCGTCGTTTGCTGGGCGCACTGCCAGACGCCGTCCTCCTGAGCCGCCCATGGCGATGGCGATGCAGCCGTCTCTGGCCTCGACGGGTACAGGAAGAGCATTGATAAATATACCTGGATACTCAATGACAGCTCCGCGCGACTTCAAAAGCAGTCCGTAGTAATTAGCCGCTGCGATTGCAATGCAATCGCTTCTAGCCTCAGGAAAGTTTGCCATTGATGCCGCTCCAGAACCAGCTCCATCAGCAAAGACAGATCCATCGCTCTTGAGACAAAATATAGTCGTGTGGAAGCCTGAGATGGCGCTGACGCCTGTTTGCACTTCAAAAACTCCAGAATCAATAGAAGCATGCCACATGAATACTGAACCATTGGATTTCAGTGCTGCAAAATGATTGGACATACTCTCAACGGAAATCACCCCACTCTGAGCCTCAAGTGGGACAGCAGCTAGCTGGCTACTTCCCCAAACGACGACTTTTCCATTTTTGACTGCTGCGTTACGCCCCCAACTGCTTGAAATGGCGGTTACACCGCTGGTGAGTTCTGGTGGAACTTGTGTAAATTCACTCGAACTCGGAGGTCCCCAGGCGATGACTTGACCGTTTTTGAGGGCGAGAAAGTGACTGCCGCCACAGGAGATAGCGGTGACACCCGAGGCTGCCGCTGGAGGTGGCGACAGCCAGTAGGCATCTTGTGGTAGGCCCCAAGTCACTACTGAACCATCGTTTTTTAGCGCCGCAGAGCTGTTGTTAGTAGCAGCTACTGCAATGACGCCAGTGCTGGCCCCAGCAGGAACTGGCGAAAACCCGTCGAGGTTTCCCCATTCAATCACCCGACCATGATTTCCACGCACATTCAGAATCACATTCGCTATGAGGGATTCACCCTCCAGATCAATGGCCTTGTAGCTGAAGCTGTCGATGCCATGATACCCAACCTCGGAAGTGTAGTTGATGGCTCCGGTGTTAGAATTGAAGTTCACAATGCCATGCGAAGGATTCGTGGCTTGGGTGTAGGTAACGGGAAAACCATCGGGACTACTTCCGCCGGCTTTTCCGATGATGGGCTGGCCCTGGATACCGTAGAGCACCAAGTTTTGCGCCAGCGGCGGGCCGTCATCCACACTGTTGACGGTGATGGCCACGGTCGCCACGTTGGTGAAGTTTCCGCCGGGTTCGCGTACCTGGAAGCGGATCTCGTCTGCGCCGTGGTAGTTTGCGTGAGGAGTGTAGGTGAAGGCTCCGGTGGCGGTGTTGAGGGTGATGTTGCCATGCGCAGGTCGGCCGATTTCGCCGAGGCCTCCGAGTATAAAGAAGCGGAAGGTGAGCGGGTCGCCATCGGGGTCGCTGCCGAGGAGGGCCCCGGTGAAAGGTATGTCTTCAGCCGTGGTGAAGCTGCCAGCCAGCGCCACGGGCGGGTCATTCACGGGAGTGACGTTGATCGTAATGGTGGCGGTGTTCGATGGCGCATTGGCTTCGTCGAGGATGCGGTGTGTGAAGGTGTCAATGCCGTTAAAATTCGCCGCTGGGGTGTAGGTGAAGCCGCCGTTGTCCTGGAGAGAAAGGGTGCCGTGGGCGGGGTTGGCGACGGGTTCGAATTCGAGTTCGTTGCCATCCACATCGCTACCGCTGACGGTGTTGTTCAGCGCCGTGTCTTCCGCGGTGGTGAAAGTGGCGTTTTGAGCCACGGGCGGATCATTCACGGGGATGACGGTGATGTAAATGGCGGCAGGGTTCGTGGCTCCGCGATCATCGGTGACGAGCACGGGCACGGTGACGAGGCCGTAAAAGTCCGCCGCCGGGGTGAAGATGAAGTTGGGCGAGTTGCCGGTGACCACGCCTTTTGAGACGGGCGGCTGGGTGATGGCAAAGGATGGAGTGTCTCCCTCCACATCGGTGGCAGTCAGGGTAAAGGGCAGCGGGGTGTCCTCGTTGGTGGTGAAGTTCACTTCATCGAGCAAGGGCGCATCATTCACTGGGGCGATGACGAGGGTGATGGTGGCCGTGTCCTCACCGCCGAAGCCATCCACGACCTTGGCGGTGAAGGTATCCGTGCCGGACCAGTTCAGATCGGGTGTGTAGGTGAAGCTGCCGTTGGCATTCACGGTGAGGCCGCCGTTCGCGGGCTCGGTGAGCTTGGTGAAGGTACGCGCGTCTCCATCGGCGTCATTGGCAATGAGGGTGTTGTTCAAAGCGATGTCCTCAAAGCCATTGAAGCTAGCATCGGCGAAGACGGGCGCGGTGTTCCCGGTGGTGAAAGTGAGATTCTGTCCATACTCCGTGCCCTGGCTGCTGCTGCCTTTGATACGGAAATGGTAGGTCGTGTGAGGAGCGAGTCCGACGACGGCCTCCTGATGCGCCACAGCCCCAATGCCGCTGCCGATATTGAAGGCTCCGGTGCTGCTGCCATAAGCTGTCGTCTGGCCGAGATCGAAGGCCGCTGTGCTCGCGGTGCCGTTCGGGTCCACAGTGCCGTTCAGCGTGGCGGAGGTGGTGGTGATGTTCGTAGCGGCGAGAGTGATCGGGGCTGGCGACGCGGGAACGAGGGCAACGGGCAGTGCTTGATCAAAACTGGCTGCAATGACTCCCGAAGCCGTGCTGGGCGGTGGGTTAAAGAGCCCCCAAACATCGAAACCTACCACACCCGAAACGGTGATACTCCCGTCTGTCTTGATGCCAATCCAGCCGTAAGACCCAGCAGCCACGCTGGCCCAATCATTGCCGGTTCCGATGCGTGTGAGCGTGTTCGAGGTCGAGGAACCTCCGATGGGTGGTCCTTCATACTTGCCTCCGGCCGACCAAAGAGAACCATCCGATTTGATGGCATAAACACTGTAGGCACTGGCATAGCAGCTCACCCAGTCATTATCAGCACCGATACGGATCGGCACGAGACTGCTCGTGTTGTTGCCCTGACCGAGCTGTCCAGAGGCATTGCTTCCCCAAGCCCATAAGCTCCCATCTTGCTTTATGGCTGCAGTGCAGCCTGGAGTCGGTGATCCGCCAAATGGGCCGGCAGCGACCATTTTCCAATCACTGTCGCTGCCAACTTGAACCGGTGCATCCTTGTTGGTCGTGGTGCCGTCGCCAAGCTGACCACCGGTATTGACACCCCATGCCCATAGCGTGCCGTTGGTTTTGAGCGCTAGATAGTGCCCCCCTTGGCCTCCAGCAATCTGCCTCCAGTCATTGTCCAGGCCAACACGCACCAGTTGGCCGGGAACAGGGTAGGGTTCAGGGCGCTTCATCCACCACAAAGAACCATCGGCAGCGAGGGCGATGAAAGTGCTGATATTGTTGCCTATATTGTAAGTGTCACCTGCTGCCTGCTTCCAATCGGTGCGGACTCCGATCTGTGTCGGACCAACGGTTGCCGGGCCGCCGACGGGGCTTAGTCCGAGAAGATTGGAGTCGCCCCAACCCCATAGACTGCCGTCGTGTCGGACGAAAAGATTGTATCCGTTCGCGGATGAGATGCTGACCACCCCAGAGCGTGCTTCTGGTATGATGTTGTTGTTGAAGATGCCGCTGTAAGCACCCCAAGCCACAATCCCATAGTCCCGCAGCTTCACGATCCGGTCTTCACCATAAGCCACACCACTTGCGGTTTCAGCCACGCAGCGGAAGTGGTAAACTCCGGGTGTCATACCGGTGAGTTTGGCCTGAATGGCCCGCCAGGTGGTAATGCCAGCGGCCAGGGTTTGCTCCGTTGTCTGGCTGCCGTAGGCGGTGGTCGGGCCGTATTCGAACCAGATGGTGGTTTCCTCCTCCTTCGGATGCACAAAGCCGTGCAAGGTGGCACCCGTGCGGTGGATGAAATCGGCTGGTGAGGTCTTCACTAGCGGCAGCTCGGGCAGCGGGGTGACGGTGATGCTGACGGTGGCGGTGAGGGAGTCGGCGGTGTTCGCGTCACGGGCTTTCCAGGTGAAGCTGTCGGGGCCGTGGTAATCGGCATCGGGAGTGTAGGTGAAGACGTTGCCAGCAATGCCGAGCGTTCCATGCGCGGGGTCGCTCAGCTTGTGGTAGGTGATGACCTCACCCTCGGCATCCGTAGCGGTGAGAGTGATGGGCAGTGCCGTGTCCTCAGGTGTCTCGACCTTGCGATTGGCGACGATGGGGATGTCGTTGACCGGGTTGATGGTGAGGGTCACCGTCTTGATCTCGGAATCAAGGAGGCCATCGCTGACGAGAAAGGTGAAGCTGTCCGCGCCGTGGAAATTTGCGTCGGGGGTGTAGATCAGGTTCGGCCAGTCGCCGCTGATCGTGCCGTGGAGCGGGGCGTCCTGCTCAAAGAATACGAGTGCGTCGCCATCGACATCGCTGCCTAGGCCATTGAGTACCAGTGGGGTGTCCTCGTCCGTGGTGAAAGCCTTGTCCTCGGCCAACGGGGCGTCATTCAGCGGCATCACATTGACTGTGATGGTGGCCGGAGCGGAGTAGGCCATGCCGTCGTAAGCGCGGAAGGTGAAGGTGGCGCTGCCGTGGAAATCCGCCTCGGGGAAGAAGTAGAATTTATTGCTCGCGACATTCACGCTGCCCTTTGCCACATCCGGCTGGGTGACGATGCTGAAGGTGAGTGGCTGGCTTTCTGGATCGGTGCCGGTGGGGGTGATTTCGAGGCTGTTGTCCTCATTCGTGCTGACTGTCTGCGGCAGAGCCGTGGGGGCCAGATTTCCCGGACCGACGGTGAGGGTAAAGTCCTCCATGCTGGAGCTGAAGCCGTCATTCACCGTGATGACGATGAGCGCCATGCCGCTCTGGCCAGCGGCGGGAGTGACCGTCACTGTGCGGCTGGCACCACTGCCGCCGAAGACGATGTTTGCTGGCGGGACTAGGCTTGGATTTGAAGAGTCCGCCGTGAGCACGAGGCACTCGGGATTTGAATCAGGATCACTCAGCGTGAAGGGGATGGCTGGCGTCGCGGTGTCGGCAGTCGTGCTGAGATTGGCAATCGGGGAGATGACCGGCCCGGCGGGCGTGTGGGGCAGCTCGATGCGGAATGCCTCGGTCCTGAAATCCAGCCTTTCGCCTGAGCCGACGACGAAGCGGCCATCTGCCGAGATGGTGGTGACTTCGCCGAGGGAGTTCCAGGCGGTGCTGATGTCCACACCGGCGCTGAAAAGCACGTCTTGAATGCCGCGCTGGCCGTTCGTGGCATCCCAAATGAAGGCTCCAAGGTCGCTCACACCAATGATTTTGCTGCCATCGGCCGAGACAGACTTCGCCTCGCTGTAGCCTGTCTGCACGCCCGGCACGAGCGGATGCACTGTGTAGGCACCGAGGGTGTCACGCAGCCAGCGCACGGCGGTGATGGCGTTCGGATGCGTGCCTGCGGTGCTGTAACCGACGATGACTGCGCCATCGGCGGAGGTGGCCTGAGCACTGGCAAGCTGGCCGCCGGGCAGCGGAGGCAGCACCACAGGCGCGCCCGCCTCAGGCCAGACCACAGCATGACTCGCAAACGCGGCATCCACGCCATAGCCAACGATCACCGTGCCGTCCGCCGAGATCCTGCTGGCGCGTGTTTCGAGGAAGCCCGGCGGCTCCGCGAGGTCCACCATGCCCGCTGCCGTCCAGCGAATCGGACGGGTGACATAGGTCGGCGTGAAATACTGCCGGACGCCGGTGGCTGTGGCCCCATCGGCGGAGAGGTCACTGAGCTGCATTTCCAGCGGCAGAAGTGTGTAGCCACCCGCCGCAGACCAGAGGAAGGAGCGCAACTGACCATTGTCATAAGTCTGGCCACCGATGAGGCTGCCATCCGCCGAGATGGCACGAGGCTCAGAGTTGCTCAGCATCGGGCCGGAAGGCAGCAGTGAGAGACCGCCTGCGGGCGTCCAAGCAAAGGCACCACCACCCGAACCATAAGCAATTCCTGCGACGGTGCCGCCATCTGCGGAGACATCCCAGGTGTAGGTGCTGCTGCCACCGCCAAAGCCACCGTTTGAAGGAAGGGTTCCTAGACCGATAATGCTCGTAGTCTGGGCATTCACACCATCGACCACAGAGAGGTAATAGGTCGTGGTAGCCGTGAGTCCATCCTGTGAGGTGGCGGTGAGCGTGATCACAGCCTGCCCGGTCTGCCCGCACACAGGCCGCAGTTTGATCCGGCGCGCGGCACCTGCGCCGTCAAAGTCGATGCGCGAGACAGGCAAAAGAGCCGCATTGTCCGAGGCGGCAGCGACACTGATGCTCGCGGCGCTGGCTGATGGACCGAGGATGAAATTCAGCCACGGCGAGATGCCGTTTTTCGGCAGCACCAGGGTGGCGGTGCCGACGATCTTTGGCTGCACGGGCAGCGGTGTGACGGTGACGAACACCGAGGCCGTGGCAGTGCCGCCCTGCTCGTTCATCACGGTGTAGGTAAAGCTGGCCTGACCGGTGAAGCCGAAGTTGGGACTGACCATCAACTGCCCGCCGCTCACCGAAGTATAGCAGTTCACCTCATTCCCCGTGCTGATGATGGTGAAGGGCAGCCCGCTGGAGCCTGCCTGATCATTCGCCAGAAGGATGCTTGATGGAAGATAAAGCGAGTCATTTTCAAGGGTCACAAGAACGTCATCCGCAGCCAGTGGAGGCTCAGCAGGAGGCGCGGTTTTGAAGCTTACATCCTGCCCATGGAAATCCCCCAATGCCGTGGTGCCGACGATGCGGTAGTGGTAGGTCGTGTTTGGCGCGAGGCTGGACGCAGGAATCGCGACAAGCATAGATGCCATGCCCGAACCGACATCCTGAGCGGAGATCGGAACAGTGGTGCCGTAGGCCGTCGTGAGGCCAAACTCGAAGTACACACTCGTCGCCGTGCCACGTGGGTTCACCGCGCCGCGCAGGGTGGCACTGGTGGCCTGCACATCCGACGGCGTCAGGGTGGTGAGATACCCGCCGAGTTCATGACGGATGAGCTTGAGCTGGGAGTTTTGCACACCTGCGGACAAAAAGCCGTCTGCACATGTGGTCAGGGTGGAGGAGAAAAAGCCCGGAACAGCAGCCGACTCCCAGTGCAGTGTGCCATCAGTAACGGATCGGCTCGAGGTCACCGTGGTGTACTGCCCGTTCACCTCGCGGGCGCTTTGCGTCAGCAGCACATCCCCGCGCAGCAGGCTCGGCAGCCAAACGCCAGCTCGCATCGCCTGATATCGGTCAGCTTTGGAAAAATCAAAAAGGAAGCCATCCCTGTTTTCCAGAACCGGCACGGGGCTCAAGTCACTTGACCACAGAAGTTCGCCTGTGGAGGAAAACTTGCGTGCCCGCGGCAGATAAGAGACCTCATCATAGGTATTCGGAGCCGTTCCCTGGACAGTGAAGGAGATGCCGGACCATCCTATGGCATAAGCCGCCCCGGAGTTATCCACCTCCAGCGCGATGTTATGCTCCTCGATGCCTGGCAAATTGTGAACCCACTGCTGGCTGCCGTCATGATCCAGGCTCAAAACAAACAAGTCCTTCTCCGTGAGATACTGAAAGAAGCCGGTCTGGCTCGGTGATGAGGAACTGCCACATACAAGGACGCGCCCGGTGCTGGTGACGGCGATGCTGCACGGTGCCTGGGAGCCTGGCGGGTCATAGTGGTGCTGCCAGGCGAAGCCGCCAGAGGAGTTGTATTTGAGGGTGACGACAGATTGCAGCGGAGTCTGGCTGCTGCCTTCAGTGCGCATGGCGGTGATGTACACATTACCGCTGGTGTCCAGGGCCAGTTCGCCAAAGAGAAAATCCTCGGGGTAGCCGGAGTTGCCGTATTGAGCGCCCCAGACAAACTGGCCGCTGGAGTTGCACTTCACAGTCCGTATGACCTTTCCTGCATAGCCAAAGGGGCGGACATTACCCGTCATGATGATATTCCCGGAAGGTTCGACCACCATGTCCGTCATGCGCAGAGAAGGGTCGGGGCCTGCCCCCGTTTCGCCAGTGTACCAAAGCTGGGCTCCAGAAGGGGAAAATTTAACCAAGTAGAAGTTCCCGTCTCCCACAGTCCCCCCGACATAGCTGTTACCGGCTGCATCTACGCCAAAGCCGACGAAATACTCACGCAGTACATAGGACACCAATGGCACATTCACGGTCCATTGATGGACGCCGTTGGCATTCCATTTGCCAACGTGAAAAGTAAACGGCTCCTCACGCCACAAGACCCAAGTTTCACCAGCAGCGTTGCAGTGAGTTTGAAAATCCGGCGGGCTATTCCAATTTGGTCCCAATGATGCGGTGGCATTCCATTTCTCCCTCGGTCTAAAGGAGAAAGGGGAATCCGGCACCGGCTGAGTGGTCGTGGCAGACAGCGTGGTGAAAGTGCGCTTTAGACCTCGGGTGATGCCGCTCGCGTTCTCCGCCACGAGTCGGTAATGATACGTCGTCCCAGGCAGGAGGCCGCTGAGGGGCGCTGCTAGTGGCACGGACAGATCACCTGCGCCTGCATCCATGGGAGTAAGCGGGGCCGTGCCGCCGAAGGCTGGCGTGGTGCCGTACTCAAAGAAGGCGGTCGTCGCTTCTCCGTTTGGATTGACTCTGCCGCGCAGGTTGGCGGTTGTGACGGTGATCTCGGTGGCGGGCTGGGTTTCCACCTCCGGCACTGGGATTAGGTCGCGCGTGGTGACACTCCAGTTCGTGCCTGCGCGGAGGTCATCGATCACACAGGCTCCGCGAGAGTAGAGGCCCATGCCGGTGAACATGCCGCAGGCTGCGGTGCGTGTGGCCTGGCCCGAGGTGGGCAGACCGGCGGAGAGGTCCGGGTTTACATACAGGGTGAAGGTGTCCTGTGCAGCTTCGCACACGGCACGCACCACGAGCAGGGTGGGCTGACCATTTACCACGGGGATGCCTGAGCTTGTCTGACCACCGCCGCTTTCCAGAACCCACTCCGTCTGCGCTCCGGCGGCTGGTTTGCCGATGAAAATCTCCGGCCCCGAGGCGGTCTTCAGGCGCACGCCAGCGGCATGAGCGGTGAGTGCCTGAGGCTCAATGAGGAAGCTGAAAAACGAGGTCGTGCCCTCCGTGCCGATCGGCGTGGTGAACTGGCGTGTGAGGCTCACGACCTGCTCCACGGCAGGGGCGGAGATCGTCACAGCTCCGTCGTCGATCCCAGCACCATTGAGGCTTTGAGCCGAAGTCTGCGCCAGTGCAGTGGCAGAAGCCTCACCTGCATTCGTGCCCGCCGGATCATAGGTCCACGGCCCGGTCCAGCCCATGCCGCCGGCCTTGCCCGCCAGCTCTTCACCGCCCGGCGGATAAACGAAAGGCTCCTGCGCTACGAGGCCCACGGGTGGCGGTGTCGGCGCATCAATCAGCTGGTAGGTGCGCGTGCCCGTGGTGGGTGGCGCGCGAGTTTCCAGGTAGCGCACCAGGCTGAGGAAGTCCGTCTGGAAGAGGCCCAGATCATCCCAAGGGTCCGCATCCACCCGGCTCTGGAGCACCACGGTCTGGTTTGCCCCGCCTGGCCAGTCCAAAACGACCCAGCCCGGCCCTAGTGGCAGAGTGGGCTGGGGTGCTGGAGGGTCGATGGTGATGCTCACCTGATCGGTGGAAGTGAAATTGCCATCCGTGACAGAAAGCTCGAAAACCCAGGTCGTCGGCACCGTGACCGCCGGTGCCGCGAAGCTGGCTGAGGCCGCATTTGCCCCTGCAAGAGTCACCACCGGACCTGACACACGAGTCCAGGCATGGGTCAAAGGATCACTGTCCGCATCGTAGCTCGCACTGCCATTCAGGGCGAAGGTCTCCCCTGCCCCTGCCGTGCGCCGCTGATCCAGCCCCGCCAGCGCCACCGGTGCCACATTCACCGGAGGCGGGATGGTCCCGAGTCCCGCGACGGACCATGTGCCCGGCGCATTGAGATTCACATTCGGCGGCCAGTTCGTGGTGCTCGCTCCAGAGCCATGGGTGATGGCGAAACCCGTGGTGTGATCCCAGCCATCGAGAAGGAATTCCGGGAGGCAGAACTCCGCGTTCCAGCTTTCCGGTGTTTGATAAAGCGACACGATGACCGCACCCGTTGGCTGGCTGTTTAGCACTAGGGCGGTGCCATTTCCTTTTTTCTCGTAGAACCGCCCCTTTGAATCCACGAAAAAGCCCCGATCCGTGTTCTGCGGGCTGGTGCCACCACTGGCATTGAGATCAAAAACGAGTCCCACATTCGCCTCCACCGCATCGTGTTTCAGATCCGTGATGCAGGCGTAGAGCCGCCCCTCCACCCGCGCCAGATGCACGGACGCATAGCGCCCGCCCGCCATTTGCAGGCACATCACAGGCGAGTCTGCATAGGCCTCGTCCGCCGCGATGCCATCCAGCACGGGCGGCACTGCGTGCGTGGGGATCTCCGCTGGCAGTACCTCAAAGGCGACGCTGGCCGTGGCGGTGCTGCCGTCACTATCCGTGACCTCCGCCTCGGCCTCATACCTGCCCGGCGCGAGCTGACTGAGGGAGAGTTTTTCGCCAGCACTAGGGTAGCTGGCCTGCCGAGAGAGGTCATGCAGGGTCCAGACGATGGATTCACCCGTCATGGAGCCATCCTCGGCATCGTAGGCCAGCGCGCTCACTTCCCGTAGATTCCCATATCGCAAGCGCTCGCCAGTATTCACACCAGTGATGCGGATCTGTGGTGCATGTTTGGGCACGACAAACGAGGTGCTGGTAGAGATCGTCGTATTCATCCCATCCGTGGTTATCAGGCGCACGAGGCAGTCATTGCCACCCGCCAGCATCGCTGTGTCGATGGAGACGGCGAGTTCCGCCAGATTAGGGGCCAGAGCACTCCAGGTCGTGCCGCCATCGGAGCTGAACTTCACTGTGAAAAACAGCAAATCACCATCCGCATCGGAGGCCGTCCAGCTCACCTTCATCTGCCCGTCTGCCAGCACCGGAGCGTTTAGCGTCACCATCGGCGCGTTGGCACTGAAGCGCTTCTCGCCGATGACATTGCCCTCCATCAGCACCTGCACCCTTGCGGTGCCGGGTGCCAGCTCGGCCATTTGGATAAAGTCATAGCCCTCATCTTCATGCTCACCGTTGCCATGCGCTATGTTCACCATCAGCCCGGTCGTGGAAAGCGTGGCTCCACCTGCATCCAGCATCCGCAGGCGGAAGGGGAAGCCATTGGAGAGCTGGTTGCCAAAACTCACCATCGTAGCCGCCTGCTGCGCGTCGTAGCTGCCAGGAGGCAGCACATAGGCCGGCATGAAGGCCACGGCGCGCCCTGCGGCATCGATGCTACCCTGCACCATGAGCATCGTGGCCGCTGGGGGAGGTGCGGCGGCTGGCTGAGCATCTGGAGCTGGCGGGGGGCCAGCAGGTGCATCGGGCAAAGCCGCCAGCAGCGCCATATAGGTGTCCACAGTAATCCACTTCCTAAAATCATAGGTCATGAGGTCCGCCGCGCGTGCCGGTGAGACCGGGATGCGCAGCAGACCGTCAAAGCCATAGACGGTATCCGTGCGGGTGGTGTCCGCGAGTATTTCCCCTGGGGCCGTGCCCGGCACGGTGTAGCTGATAGCCCTCCGGTGGTAATTATGCGTGTCATAAGGTCCTTTGGGATTTCCGCCGCCATTCGGATCTGTGGGGATGTGAAAGCGCCCCAGATTGTGCCCGATTTCATGGGCCAAGGTGAAGCCGCCCACATTTGGGTTGGCCGAGCTTCCTATCCCAGAAACCATCTTGACCCAACTGGTCCGCGTCTGGGCCGTCGTCGGCACCGTCACTATATCGAGAATATCCGAAATAAAGCCCGGCAGGGAGTCCAAAGTCTCCCCGAGGCCACGACCGCCGAGGGGTGCCTTGCCAGACTGGCTATTCATGTAGTTGGGGAACATGCCGACCCAATGCGGTCCAGCGGCAAGTGACATCTGGCTGTGAATCTGCGCTGCCAGCACCATTGCGATGGCAATTTCGTCATGATCAGGAATGGCGAAGGACCGCTGCTCGACCTTCGGGGGAAAAAAGACCACCTGGGGCCGGGTGATGTAGCCTGGCTCGATGCGGTAGCTGATCGAAGGAACCGGGTACAGGCTGAGCATTCGATCCAAGATGGAGCGAAAGTCCGATTTCGGGTCCAGCGGATCGTACAAGCCGTTGACGTGATGCAGCGCTTTGAAAACGATCTGTAGAGGTTGCTTGGCCACGACGCTGACATTGGCAAAGGTGCTGTTGTTGGAGTTCCAAGTCACGCCACCTGTCTCCGGTGCCCCACGGTAAGGATTGATGGTGAAAGTGAGTTCCAGCGCCCCCGCCTGTATCAGCCCTTCAGGCACATGAAACAGGTAGCTCCTCGTCATCGTCGGATCGTCCCGCAGACCTCGGATGTCGATCTGCGTCGAGATCTCCGGCACCACGGGTGCGTTTTCCGGTGTCAGCGTGCCGATGAGCACACCGCCACGGCGCACTTCTAGCTGAGCTGCCGCCGCCACTGTAGGAAGTTTGGCCGTATTCTCTGCCACCCGTGCATAGCCACGTACATAGGCACTTCGTCCAGCGATGAGTGGGATGCTGTTGTTCACGTCCTGGATCACCTGCACAGCCTCTAGCCCAGTCGCCGCTAGATCAAAAGTCAGGGCAGGAACATCCGTTCTCAGTGCCTCAATGGACGTGCCTCTGATCCAGTATAGCCACTGGCTATCAGACCTCATGTTCTTGATCTCAGCGCCGTTTGACTGGATCAAATGCCATGGCACGACGGAAGATTGGCTCGCACGTGATTTCGGCCAGGCAAGCCGGTGGATGTTGCTGCCAAACACAGGCACATGAGAACCGACATAAATGTTTTTGTCATCCACTGCCACGGTGCGCAGGGTCGGAGAAGGGCCAAACGGCGGCAAGCCCGTCTTGCCCGCCAGGTAGTCCCACTTCCACACAGAGGTGTCATCCACACCATAGACGGTCATCCGCCCCTGTGGCTGGCCGAGAAATGTGGTGCCCTCCTCACGCACGGCAAAATCGTTCACACCGGAACTGATCAGCGTGGGGGCCAGCAGGGGCACGATGCTGCGGTTTTGATAATAGAGCCGTCCATCCTGTGTGAGCACGAGTAGGGCAGGAGTCTCATCACCGCTGGTGACTCGGGACAGCGTCATCTTCACGATCTGCCCGCCGCCAGGCACGGAGAACTCCGTCTGCGCCAGCTTCACCGTGGAGTAAATGCTTACTGAACGCACTGCCGCATTGTGAGTGAACCAAAGTCTTTGACCTTGGACAAGTGCTGCACCATCCGCCGTCAGCGGCCCGAACACGCCGGAGCTCACCTCCATGGCCGTGATCTGCTCGCTCCCTTCAGTCGGCGCTCCCCAAATCACTTTTCGGCGCAATGTCCCCTCTTCGGCCATGTAAACATAAGAGCCATCGATCACTACCGAACTTTCACGCAGCCATGTCGGGGCTGGCATCGGCCTCTCTACCAGCAAATCACCGTCGATCTCATTGAACTTGGCACCAACCGAGGCATTCCAGGCCCCGCCGGGACGAAATCCCCGATCTGGGAATGAACTCCCAAGATCCCCAGGAGTGCTGCGAAAAACCAGCTTCGGTGCGATTCCTATACTTGATTCTTCGTCTCCATCCAGACCTGCCGCCACATGCCAGTAGCTGATTTTGTCACCTTGCAGCTCCATCCCAGAAATTGTGACGTCCCCAGTGAGGAGAGTTGTTGGCACATTCTGGGAAAACCCCGTCAACGGAGCGAGCGCAATCAACACTGTAATTAGAACCTTTTTCATATGGCTAGAGTTGGCGCGGTCAATGTTTCCAAGTTCTCAACTTTTCCGCTCTCAATGCCCACTGCGTTCGTCACTCTGAAAGAGATCAACGTCATCCTGTAATCCGCATAGACCATCCACGGAGCCGCGAGCAGCGCCAAGCCAAGCATGCATCGAAGATAAGAAATATGGGCCATCATAGCGTTGCACCGCAATTGCCCGACCTGATTACAAATAATTTTTGATCCCGATAGCAGCAGCAGGCTAACCGTCGATTAGGTCTTTACTGAGCACCCCGCTTCATCCTCGCGCCCAGCTCGGCCTGCTCCATGCTTCTGCCATGTCTTCCATGCCGTATTCCACCCTTTTTCCCGTCTCCGCCGCCGAGTGGGAGCGCCGCCTGCTGGCGATGCATGGGGCGATCGACACGGATGAGTTCATCGACGCAGTCTTCGAGCTGCTCCAGGGCACGGTGAAGTGCGACTTTGCTCTCGCCAACCTGCGCAACGTCGATGGCGTGCCGCTACTGGCACGGGACTCGCTCGGGCGGGAGTTCGGGCCGGAGTACATGGAGCGCTTTTTCACAGCCAACCCCAGCGTGGCCTATGTGATGATGCGCCCAGGTCTGCGCGTGCTCCACACGAAGGATCATCTGCCGCCTGAGGAAAAGCTGCGCACGATGCCCTTCTACACCGACTTCATGCAGCCGGAGAACTGGCGTCATAGCGTGGCGCTGCTGTTCTGGGGCTTCTTCCCACCTGTGCCGCAAAATGCGTTCTGCGTCTTCCGTAGTGCCGATCAGCCGGACTTCGATGACGACGACCTCTCGCGTCTGCGGCAGGTGCATCCACACATCGCCACCGCTTTGAAACGGCTGAAAAAGCAGCTCAAAACGCGCAGCGCTGATGACCGCATCAGCACCCTGCTCGACTGGGATCTGCGCATCACCCATCAAAACGCCTCCGCTCGCAAGCTAGCCGCCCTCTGGCAAGGCCGCGCCCACGAGTCCCTGCCACGTCAGTTTGAACTGCCTGAGGAACTGCTGAAAACCTGCGAGTCGATGAAGACCGAGTGGCTGAGCACCATGCGCGAAAGTCCGCAGAAGCACCTGCTGAGCCGACGCAGTGTCCCACACCCGACGCTGCCCGGACTGCGCGCTGAGATCACCGTGGTGATGCAGCAAGACTCAGTGCTGGCGCATCCTGGATTCATCGTCTGCCTGGAAGACGGTGCCACCACGTCGAAGCCACTCCGCCCGGAAATCACCATGCTTACACCTGCCGAGCGTGAGGCAGTAGAACTTGCCGCCGAAGGCTTGCCGAATCCAGAGATCGCCGCTCGTCTAGGCATCAGCGTCGCCGCTGTGAAGCTGCGCCTGCATGGTGCCTTCAAAAAGCTCAATGTCCGCAATCGCACAGAGCTTGCCGCGGCCTGGAGAAGATAGCATTACGGAATTCGCACTCGATGAAATCGCTGTTCTTGATTCATCCCCAGGCTGGCATGGCGAGAAGCAAACTACTGGCAGCAGCGCTGGGGCTTTGAAGCCTACAACTTCCTCAGCCGATAAAACTCACGCGGGCCGGTGATGGGTTCGCTCCAGGTGTTGTCGATGGGCTGGGGGTTCACGGGGATCCAGTTTTGCAGGTCGGGGCTGCTTTCGAGGATGTAGCCAACGAGTCCATCGGGCCAGGCGAGGGTGATTTGACCAGCCTGCACGGTGGCGGCGGCGATCTCGGCTTCCGGTGCATTTCCACCTGCGGGGCGACTTCCAGCATCGAGAGGATCAGTACCATAGTTTTGCTCGGTGATGGCATTGAAGCCGTCGCCATCGTCATCGGCATTCGGATCGGTAATGCCAAAGGCTCGCTCCCAGGCATCGCTGAGGCCGTTGGAATCGGCATCGACGGCGGTGGCCGGAGAGGCTGGAGTGAGCGGTGCAAAGGTGTAGCTGCCGCTGGCGAGCAGGGATCGTGTGCCAGTGGTGGTGTCGATGGCAAAAGCAGAGACAGTGCTGTCGGCGGTGAGCTTGGGTGGTGCATCGTCCGAGTAAGCAGTCCAGGTGCCGCCATTGATGCGGTAGTGGATGGCGGCATCAGCGGTGGTGCTGAAGCGCACTGGGAATGGCACGCCGGAGGTGAGCGCGGAGTAAGGGCCGGGCGGTGGTTGCAGCGTCACGGCGAGGCGCAGCAGACCTTGCAGTGGGCCGAAACCCGCGACGCTGGCACTATCGAGCAATTGGTTGCCGACAGGCACGCTGCCAGGAGCACTGACGGTGATGCTTTGCTCACTGCCGAGGCCATTGACGGCACCGAAGTCGATCTCACCGTAACTCGCGAGTGTGGTGAGTCGTGTCCAGTCGAGACGATTTTGACTCGCTGTGAGGATGGCGTTGCTCGTGAGGAAGGGGTCTTGATTGAAGAGGAAGACATTTGGATGCGAACCGCGTTTGCGCAGCGGCGGAATCGAGCCGGAGGCGATCTCTTCTGGCAAGGCTCCAGGCGCGGGTTGATGAAAACGTTTCCACGATTGCACCCGCCCGCCAGGGCCACTGAGCAGGGTAAAGTCATCGCCATCGGCAGTCAGTCCGGCGAACTCATGCCCTGACGGCATTGGGATAGTCATGAGTTCCGTGAAGGATGTCACGGGCAGATCCCACGTGCGATAAAGGCGCAGCACATTCGGCGAACTCGTGAGGCGCACAGCAACAAGCGAGTCGAGATCAGCCTCCGTGTCATCAGACCACGGCACGGTATCGAGCGAGAGCACGGTGTCTGGTAGGCTGTGATCCGTCGTTTGCGCCACGTTGATTGGCTGGGACCAACCGCCACTGCTGCCATGGCTCAGACGATGCTGAAACAAGGTCGTTCCATCTTTGGCGATGCTGTAAAGCAGGGTCTTCCGTGCTGCTGCCCAGTGCAAACCAGCCGTGTGAGTGGTGCCGACATCGACGCCGGAGGTGATGGTGCCTGCACGATCCATCACGTCGATACGCATGCGATTGGTCCGCACGCTGATGAGGACGGGGATCGCATTCGGCGGGCTAATCGAGATGAACTGCACCTGCTGTGGCAATGCAGGCGCGGGGAGCTGGAAAAGCAACGCGCCAACTGAGTCGAGTGCGCCCATGACCTCAGCGTCTGGCGGCGAGGCGAGATTGGAAAAGGCCATCACATCCTCCACGATGGCAGCAGCAGCATGACCGGTGGAAAGTCGCACAAGCGTCTGCGGACCGATCACAGGGCTCGTCAAAGTTTGAGGAGATCCATCGGCTGCGATGAACTGAATCGCATTCCAAGTCGATGACGTGGCGGCAAGCGCATCGATGCTGCCATTTCGCACTGTGGTGAAACCCGTGATGCCGCTCATCCCTGTGGGCAGTTCCTCCCAGATGATACTAGCACCGTTCTTCAAACCGAGGCGTGCAAGTCCTGTCCCCTTGTCCACGACGACGAGATCACGCCCATCCGAAGGTGTTTGGAATCGACCAGTGGCGATGAATTCCAGCGGTGTCTCGCTGATCCACTCCGGCGAACTCGCCGCCTGAGCGAACTGGGTGGTGACGAAAAGCAGGGTGAAGAAGTGTTTCATGGCGTGCATCAGTTCGGACCGTAGAAACCGGCGTCGATGGTTTGCGTGATCTCGCCATCCGCGCCGAAGCAGACGACGAAGTAATGATAGCGGGCACCATTGATGACGCCCTGGGTATCGAGCAGGAAGAGGTCGATGCTGTAGTTTGTATCTCCAGGCGGAGCTGTGAGCCGAAGGGCAAAGAATGGATCGATCAATCGTGAGCCATTGCGGCCATGCAACGTGGTGGGAATCCAGGCGATTTTGCGCACCAATGGCGAGACTTGCAGCACATCACCCGGCACGGTGGGGAAGAGTTGGTTCGCCACCTGTTGACGATAAAGCACCACGCCCAGCACTTGGCGGATGCCATCACCAAG
Source organism: Verrucomicrobiaceae bacterium (assembly GCA_021151605.1). GTDB lineage: Bacteria > Verrucomicrobiota > Verrucomicrobiia > Verrucomicrobiales > Verrucomicrobiaceae > Prosthecobacter. The sequence continues at coordinate 17,204 of JAGKWZ010000014.1, read as the reverse complement.
CGGACGCGGCAGGTTCGTGTTGGGATCGTGTCGCTTGTAGCCAGGACTCACGCTGTGTGGCGCATAGACGATCTCATTGGCGACGGTCTCGTAGTCTTCGCTGCCCTGACTTGGCAAAGCAGCGAGCTTCACGCCGACAGGCCGCTGACCATTCAGATGGGCGGGCCACATCACGGGATTGAGTTCAGCCGCTTCGACTCCAGAGACGAGTGTGACTTCAGGCATCGGCCGTGCAGGCCAGGCGACTTTCGGCGGCTCGCCGATGACTTCTTCCTCCCATTTGAATTCAAAGGTAGCACTCTTCGGGCCGCGACCCTGGCCATTGAGAATCGCGCCGCGCAGTGCCTGCACAAAAACAACATAGGTCACGCCAGCCTGGACATTGAACTCAGCCGTGAAGGGCGGTTCAGCAGGGAAACCATTGCCGAGCGGTGGGGTGACGAAGCTCGACGTGTTTAGCATTTTGAAGAACTTCACCGCCGAGGTGGCGAGGTTCAGCACGGAGCGATTGTCCGCATTGCCCGACTGTGAGACGGGGCCAGAAGCTTGCTTGGTAGGCGTGACTTTGCCTTCGTCATCTACACCACTGTAATGCACCTGACGCCCGGTCAGCACGGACGAAATGGCCTGCACGAGCGAGAAGGTGGAGGCATTCTCCAACGTGCTTTGCACCGCAGGTCCACCCTTGGCCTTGATGGTGATCAGGAAGCGCTCCACACCCTGCGGCGGGCACATCCAGGTGAGTTTCATCTTCGGCTCCGCTGCGCTGCCGATGGCAATCGGTGGGCTGAGTCTTGGCTTTGGCAGCGTAGGTGCTTTCCGCTCGATGCAAGGATCGAGCCGCACCATGGCCGAGGCGTTACCATCGCGATCCACCGTCTGCGCATAGTAACAAATCGTGCAGTCAGTCATCGGCAGGCCGTCGTCTTCACGGCGGATGGCATTCACCGGATTCGTGGCTGCATAAGCCGCAGCGCCCTGGCCGACAAGCGTGTAAGGCCCGTCATTCACGCGACGAAAGAGACGATACTCCTCGCTGCGAGCCTTGGTGAAGATGACGACACCCAGCTTGCCCGCCTGTCCGCTGCCCGGTGTGAAAGCCAGATCCGTGCAGCTACCGCCGAACTCTCGCACGGCAAAGACGCGTCCACTGAGCGCTGGCTGACTCTCCCCTTCAGCCACTGGCGGCATGGAGAAATAGGCTTGCGAATCTCGTACGGTGCCATGGCCGCGAGTGGTCCAAATGCTGGCAGCACCGCCAAGTGGAGAAGTCTGGATCACGACGACGCGGCCATTCAAGGTTGCTGCTGGCAGTGCGAGTCCAAAGCCCTCAGGCGTAGCACCAGCAGCCACGCTTTGCGGTGCTTCGAGCAGTTCATCCGAGAATACCTCGCCGGGCGTGAGATCAGAGTTGGCGAGTGTCTTGGTTTGAAACGTCACCTCACGGCGACCTTCGGAGGAGAGATGCTCGATCAACTGCTCCTTCACATTGCTCAACATGCCGGTGTGCGTGGTGCTCTGGCAGATGACCGTGAGACTTTGGCCGGGCAGCGCATTGGCAGCGATCTCAAAGTCCGCCACCACCCAATCACCCTCGGCTCCATAGATGTGCTGGCCGAGATCCGTGGTCGTGCTGCCAACTCGCACCGAGAGATCGACATGTGCGATGCCTGGGTCGAGTCGCTGGCAAAGCAGTCGCACACGCACTAGTCCATCATTCACCGGCAGCTCTGGAGGCGAGACGATTTGCTGACTGGCGAAGATGACCGAGGCACGGGCGCAGTTGGCCTCAACGATACCGCTCGGTGCCGCCGGGCCTTCACGCTGACGTTTGGCGATCATCACCGGCGCGGCAAAGTCGGACTTGATCGGTCCCAGCGGTGACACATGCACCGCACGAACGGAATACCACAAGGTATCGCCAAACTCGGCAGCAAGCGTCACGGGCGTGTCATCGAGATAAGTCATCATCGCATCATTCGCCGTGTGAAGTTGACCTTCCACGATTGGAGTCAGCGTGACTTTGCCAGCATCTGATTTGAGCTTCTGCAAATCGTTGTCGCGATAGATCTCGTAGTAGGTCGTGACATCGCGGGCGTTGTTGGTATTCGCACGCCAGAAGAACTGAATGGTCTGCGTGCCGGTCGTCGCATTCGCGTTCGGTTCCCAGTAGTTCTCGACTCGTAGGTCACTCGGGATCGGCGGTGGCAGTGTGCGGCAAACGACGGCATGACCGGGCAGCGAAGGCGGTCCATCGCGGCCGAGGATGTCGAGCGAAGTGACAAAGTAAGTGTATTCGGAACCTTCGGGCAGCGGATCATCCAATGGCTGACCGAGCGCATTCTTGCGGTAGCGCTGGCCGTCATCGGTGAGGAAAGACGTGGTCGTTTCCGCCGCATTGGCAGCTTCAGCGAGCGTGAGAAGCTTCGCAGCAAGCACCGGTTTTTCTGTCACGCGAGTGGCATCACTGGAGAGTACCCAGCTCTTGAGTTGATTCAGACTCGGCGCTGCCGCATCCACACCATTTGCCACGGCAAAACTCTTCAACACACGCCACACACGAAAGCCACCGCTGAGCGGTGATTGACGGCGCAGGTTATCATCCTGACCCCAGCGCAGTTTCACATTGAGATCACCTTTCGGCGTGAGATCAGCCACCTGCACAGGCGGACCTGGCGCAGGCAAAAGCACAGGCACACCGGCCGTCAGCGTCACACGTCCCACCACACCACCAGCACCTGCCGTGGACCATTCACGGACTTCGAGAGTCACTGGCTGACCCGGCGCGGCAGTGAGCGGACCCGCCCAGCCTTCACCGAGCGCCATCTTCACGGATGGATGCGCCATACCGAGCACACGCATGAGCTGCGCTGTCTCCGCGTCTGCCGTGGCACGCATGAGCAGGCTGCTCAGCATCTCCGCGAGTGGTGGCTTCGGCGAAGAGGGCGGCTCATTGCCGATGCGGTTCTTTTCGCCTGTGCGAGTGCGATAGAGGTCGTAAAGGATGCCATCCAGCTCGACGAGATTTTCACCGAGTTGCCGTCCACGTTCGAGCAAGACGGAGAGCACGCCCACTTCCACTTCAGGTGCCACGACACCCATTTTGACAAAGTTTCCCGGATCACCCGGCAATCCGTTTTTGAGGAAGACGGCCAAAGCGCGACCCGAGAGCACGCGCTCATCACTGGGACGCAAAGCAAGATAGGCCCAGGGGCGATTTTGCAGATCGTTCACCGTCGTGCCCGAGGTGAAAAGCGCGTCTGGGATGCCCTGCGCATGGGCACCTGACCATGCGAGAGTGAGGGCGAATAGAAATAACAAAAGAAGCTTCATCATGAGGAGAGGTGCGGATTAAAACTCGATTTCCATGCCGTCGTTCTCACCGCCGATGGTCCAGGTGAGACCCACACTCTTGCTCAGTTCGATGCAGAAGGGGCACACGCCCAGCTCGGCGGCGAACTCGCCATCACCACGCAAGATGAAGGAACTGCTGGTATCTGCCGGCGGACCTTTGGCAGCATTGAAGAGTCCGTTTTGTGCAGAAGCGCCCGTGGGCGGTGCTGCCACGCTGGCCACCGCGCCGATGATGGTCATCTTCCCGCTGATGCCGAAGATGCAGAGCAGCCTGCCTTCGACGCCAAACATCTGTTTGCAGCCGATGTAGGAACTGGAGTCATCGCCGATGAAGGCAAAGAAGCCCGCTCCCGCGCCAGCTCGAACCGTGAACAAACAGGTGGATGGAATGCCGAAGACTTCATTGATGGGAATCCAGGCCTCGCCGTAGAAATAGACGCCGGTGACTGCGCCACCACCGCCGACGTTGGAGTCGGTCAAAGCTTTGCCCACCTGCGGATCGATCATCTTGATCACCTCCACATCACAGGTGCGGCCAAAGAATACACCCACCGCAGCCTCATAGGCCTCGAAGCGACCGCGTATCTTCGCGCCCACATAGCCCCAGTGCGTGCCGCCTGGTCCGGTGAACTCACCAAAGCCTGCGAGGAAGCGTGCCTCATTCACGACGACTGGCCCAAGCCTGATCTCACCCACGATGGCAAAGTAGCCGTCGAAGCCCACCGGATCTCCATTCTGCAAAGAGAACTTCGCGCCGATCTCGACGATGGTGGGAGTGGTGTTGATCCACTCGCATTCCGCTCGCGCATCAATCTGCACCACGGCGGCCATGCTGCCTGCCCCGCGACATCCAGCAGCGGGAGAGTTGGCATCGTATTCCTCGATGCGGAGATGCGCTTGCACGAGCATCGAGTCCGGGATGTTAAACTCAAACTTGCCGTTGATGTCGAGCACGCGCAGCGACTCGTCATTGATCTGCGCATAACCTTCGATGTTGATGCCCGCGAGCTTTGAGTCGCCACTGTCACGCTCACCGAGACCGCCGATGGCCTTCGACTCAGCCGTGGCAGGCAGTTGGGATGCCACTTCGGGGATCGCCTCAATCACGGCCCGCATGAGCTGGTTCACCTGACCAAAGACATCGTCCAAAGCAGCGCGGAAGACTTCGTTCGTGTCCTGCACATGCTGGCGCACGACATACTGGAACCTCGGCACCGCAGCACAGGCCATCACGCGCTCGCTCACGAGACGGCGCACGCGATCTCGACGTGCCGTCGCATCGAGAAGCTGCCACTCATTGCGAGCCACAAGCGCATCCACATCCGCCACAGCGAGCGATGCAGCCGCATTCAGAGCAGCTGCGGTTTCTTGGAAAATAGCGGGCAACTGATTCGCCACTCGTGTCTGCGCCTGCACCAAGGCCGCGCGAGCACGGGTGAGTGCCTCATGCGCCTGTTCGAGATCTGCTTCGATCTTTGGCAGCACTTGGGCGAGGGCAGTGTTCACCGCGGATTCGGCTAAAGTTGCCACGCCAGGCATGTCAGACTTCTGGAGAAGCCTTTTCACCAACGCCCCCACGTTCGGCCTACCACCTCCGTTGCCTACAACTGCGAGCGCTGCGTCAATGGCAGCGATACCGCTTTGCAAGCGTGTGCTGACTTGGCTGCCGATGTCCAGCGTGGTCAGACTCAACTGAAGCGCGGTGAGACGAGTGGGATTCGTCAAATCGTTCGCCAGCGAGTCTGCCGCGATGTTCAGCGGATCTCTCCACACATCATTCACACGCTCGCTGAGCAGACCATCCAGCTCCGCCATGCCACCACCGAGCTGATCACGAAGCGTGCCTCCTAGGGCCTCACTCAACGCATCCGCGACGACATTGCTGATGCCCTCCTTCACTGCCGCAGCGAGCGAAGCGGTGTTCACACGAGGGATGTCCAGCTCAACTCCAAAGGTCAGCTCCGCCGTGCTCGGCGTGAGCGAGCGCACCTGACGATGGACACTGCCGAGCACGAGCAAATCATCGCTCTGCTCCGTGCTCGATTTGAACCGCCGCTGCGTGGCCTCCCACTCCAGCGGGAAGTCAAAGTCCACCACGCCAAGCCAGCGTTTCTGGGCACGCGCATTGTATTCGGGCGTGGTCGCCGAGCGATAATCCAACACAGTCATGTTCAGCGGGAAGGCGAGATGATCCGAGTCGAAGAGCTTGTTCGTGAAGAAATTTTGCCCGGCCATCTGCCAGCCTTGGCCGTTGCCATTGGCTGGATTGGCCGGCCATCCACCCATGACATGCAGCAGTGATGCGGTGGTGGCGGTGGATGATGCGCTCAAATGAAACTGCACCTTCATGTCCTCGAACCAAGGCACATTCATCGTCGCCGGGAAGGTGAGAAAACCATTGTCGGGCCGCGTGTATGTTTGACCTGGCACCGGCAGCGGGCTCGGATTGTTCAAATAGGCGCGGCCTGTGATCGTGACCTCCCACGGCACTCCGCCAGCACCGACGACTTGAATCGTCGGCGGCAAAGTGAAGCGACTGTCCACCTCATGACCTGCCACGAGTGGGTTCGCTTTCGTCACGAGATTGCCGTCGATGCCACGGAACGCCAGTGTCGCATGGAGCTTCTGTGGTGTCACACTCGGGAAGCGTGTCTGTGCGCCCACAAGCAGGAAGCCGCTCGTCACGCTATCGCATCCCGTTGGACTGATCGGCTGGGCGAACTCCAGGCTCAGTGGCGTGAAGTCGGTGCCCCAGTAAGCCAGCGACTTTGTCTCGCCCTCAGTGGCGAGATGCATCTTATGAGGCTGACCACGACATTTGAAGCTCAGCTCTTTGAACGCGAGATCAAAGCCAGGCAGCGGCTGCACAGGACTGTCCACATGGATCGCGCCGCCGGTCTTTGACTCGACATTCAAGCCATCGCGAAAGGCAAGACGCAGGCCATCAAATTCCACATCGAAGTCATACATCACGAGCGCACTCGGGAAGATCTGCGCCTCATGAATACCCGTCACCCCACTCGTGCGGATGTAGTATTTGCTGCGGGCATTCATGTCGTAGTCCGGCGTGCTGATACCCGCCAGAACACTGCGCCCCGTTTTGGCCCCTGGAGTAGCGACGCGAAGATTCAAACCCGCGTAATCCGCAAGACCTGCTCGATACCCCTCCGTCAATGGCCGCTCGAAATTGCCATCGGCCAAGGAACCGCTGAGCAGCAGACTTTGCGCACGCTGAGCATCGGACACGGGCATCGACACTGCGCCTGCCATCCAGAAGCCAGAGGCATGAAACGCGCCCACACTCCACTGACTCGTCTGATGAGCAAAATACGGTGGACCATCCGGTGGTGGAGGTGGGGCTGTGCCGCTTGTATCCACATCCGTCGTGCCCCAGCGCAGACGTTCCGGCGTGATGTTGCCTTCCGCGCGCAAGCCGCCATCGGCCGTGATGTAAAGTTTGTCATCCGTCGGAGCAAAAACCATCTGCCCAGGACCTGCCGCGCCACCACAGGTCCCGCCATCGCAATCACGTTTGTAGCTCACAGTGATCGGCGCAGAGGTCTCAAGGTAGTTTGGCCCTGTGATCACATTTTCCTCCACGGTGAAGCGCCCAAACGCCCAAGATAACGTAACTCCTTGCGGATAGTGCGTCTGCATTTGCCCAGCACCGAGATCGAACTGCACGCTCAGCATCGCCTGTCCCTGGGCACCGAGAGCAATCGTGATCGGCGAGGTGCTCGTGATGTTCTTCAGAAAGGCATCATTGCTCGGACGATTCACCGCATCGGCCTCCGCCAGCAGCGGTGTGAGTGCGGCGAGTTCATCCTCCTGGAATTTCCGAGTCAGCACGGGCTCGGCGGGATCAGCCGGATCACCCGTCGCCGTTTGAGTGAAGGCAAACGTGCCCGTATTCACATTCCACGTGATGCCCGCCGTGCGGAAGCGCAGCGGCAGCCGATCACAGAAGGCATAGAAATACTGCCCCGGCGGCGACACCAACTTCGTCGAGAAAGGAAGCGAGAAGTCGTTGTTGAGGGCCTCCTGGATCAGATTCAAACCTGGCTCATGACGCAGCGAGCGCTGGCTGGTCGAGATGCCGAAGCCTGTCGGGAAAAAGACGCCGCCGCTCTCCAGCAGAGCACCGGAGAAATCCATGCGTATCACGCCACGCACAAAGCGCAGGCCGCCGAGCATCACCACGTCGGAATCATTCGTGGTCAGCAACTGCGTGCCGCCAGTCACTGTCGCATCTCCGCTCACTGGATCGTAGCTCACATTCAAAAGCGTGCTGTCGCCATAGCGCCTCCCCGGAGCCGCCGGAGCACTTCCCTGCACCACAGCGAGCTGCGTCGAATATGCGCCCATGCTGAAGCTCATGGGCGGCGAGGGATCATTCGCCAATTCGGTGAACATCGTCTCGACTCCGCCGAACCAAAGTTTGCCACTGAGCACGAGGTAACGCACCGCCGTAGCCGTCTTCTTCGGCGGCACCGCTGGGATCGCCGTCAAATCCGGCTCCTGCGAACTCACCGTCACCTCCAGCGCATAGGTCGCCGTCGGGTCCAGCAACGCGCCGACGGCTGGAGCAAACTCGAGCGATTGCGACCATGCGTCTGTCACCACGCCCGGCGGATTTACTGCCGTTCGGCCCAACATTGAGCGTTGCACCGTGATCGTCGGCGTCGCGAGCGGCACCTCGACGAGCGTCACACTGTCATAGAGGCGAAGCGCAAACGTTACTGGTACGCTGGCTGCAGGCTGCGCTACGGACTCGATGTCATAGCGATGCAACATCATCCCCAGCGCGGCTTTGAATGACTCCTGACCGGTGACTGATTTCAAGATCTGGCTGTCATCGACCACCAAGGAACCCGCGAAGATCTTCACATTCAGTGAGTCATCATCCGGCGTGGTATTGAAGAAGTGCGTCCACTTCTTCCACGGACCGTTATACACCACCGGAGCCGACCACGGCCCGCCATGATCACGAAACCTCGCCGAGACTGCCACGCGATGATTCACCGCTGGATCAAGCATCGCCGCAGGCTGCAAATCACCCACCACTTGCTCGATGTTTCGCACTCTGGGCCCCAGCGTGAAGACTTCAGTCATTACCAACGTCGTCCCGCCACTTTGCAAATCCACCGGCAGCCCCGTGTCCTGATTCACCAGCCCAAACGTGGCCTCCACCTCGATGTCATCGTCGAAGACAAAATTCGCGTTGAACAACTGCATTGCCAACGCCGCCTTCACAAACTCCCGGTCGCTCGTGGCATCCAGCGACTCCGCCTCAATGAGGAACGACGTCGGATTCGTCGAGTTCGCCGCCGCCAGTTCCACCGTCAGCACCGCCCGCGCTGGCACAGTCGCCAGCCACAGACAGCCCCAGGTCAAAAGAAGAGAAAAGTGTTTCACATCCCTCTTCCACCGCTTTCATCAGGAAGGATTACAGGGAAAATGCAGCCGATGACATCAGCTTGCCCCCCGAGGCTTGGCTAAGCGCAGATTTGACCACGAATGGTGGCTGCCACCGCCAGCATGATCTGAATCAGGGGCATCAGCAGCTCGTAGAACTTCGGCGGGCTTCCAGAAGCTGTGGGCAGCAACCTCGCCACATACGGGAAAGCGATGGCTGTAGCCCAGAAGGCCAAGTTTAGGGTAACGACTTTCCAGATTTGTTCTGGGTTCATGGAGTCCTCCGGGTTGAGTTGCGGCCATAGAGCTATCAGGCTGAGCGTTGTGTGGGAAGGGGAAAGACGGAGCGGGAAGAGCGGTTCAGAAGAACCCGTGTTCCGCCGGCTGCCGGGATTTCTCAAAAAATCTCCGTGTGCGAGTCTGTGAGGCTGGCTAACTTGCTGAAATCCTGATTAAGCGATCTCGCCCCGCATGTCCTCGGATGCCAAGCCCAACTCCTGGCCGGATGCCTCCCCACGCTTCATAACGACGCGCTGGACCATGGTGCTGCAGGCGGGAAGCCAGGGGCCAGAGCGCGATGCCGCTATGGAGCAGTTCTGCCGCGCCTATTGGTATCCCGTCTATGCCTTCATCCGCCGCCGGGGCGAGCAACCTGAGGATGCGCGTGATCTCACGCAGGCCTTCTTTGCCAAACTCATCTCACGAGAGTGGCTGGAAGGCCTGGAGGAGCGTGAAGCACGCTTCAGCACTTGGCTGCTCACCCTGGTGAAGACACATCTCATGAAGGAGAACCATCGTGAGACGGCACTGAAGCGCGGCGGCGGCGTAGAACCAGTGTCGATCGAACTGGCGCAGGCAGAGGACTGGTTCGGGGACGAACCTGCGAGCACGGAGACCCCCGAACGGATCTTCGAGCGCCGCTGGGCGCTCGCCGTGCTGGATGCGGCGATGGTGCAATTGCAGAAAAGCTGCTACGAAGTTGGCAAAGCAGCCCTCTTTGACCACTTGAGTCCCTTTTTGTCCCGCGAACCTGAGATGGGCGAGTACACCGCTCTGGCTGCGAAACTCCATCTGCGCGAAAATACCCTCGCCGTCACCGTCCACCGCCTCCGTCAGCAATACCGGGACGCGGTACGCGCTGAAGTTGCCGCTGGATTGACCGACCCCGCGATGGTCGAAGAGGAACTTCGCCATCTGGCCGCGTCTTTGTAGGTCGGAGCAGGTTTCGGGGTGTCAGTGCACGTTCATATCCTTCATCTCTTCCAGCATCAACACCATCAATCTATCTGTGCCGGAGATGTCATTCCCAGCCACAGTAACATGGTCAACCAGACACAACCGAGGAGGAGAATGATCACCGCGCTGGTTCTGCCAGCAATGCCTGCTGAGGCAGGATGAGTAACCCGCAGCAGGAACTCAGGCATTTCCCTTCAGCTCGCTGACGAAGCGCTCCGGCTCATCAGGCGTCAACACGATGGTTTTTCCCAGCAGGCGCAGGACCACGGTGCGGTGGATGTCGGTGGCGAAGGCTCGGTAGCTGCCCAGGGTGCGGTTGTAGTACCAGCCGGTGAAGGAAAAGAGGCCGCCATTGCCAAAAGAGCGGAAGCTTTGGCGCATGACACCAGGCTGATACTCGGCGGATTCCAGGCCCTTGCGCAGCAGTTTGGTCTTCCAACAGAGGCGGTGAATGAGGATGGCGTCCGGCGTGATGCTGTAACCGCGCACGGTGCAGAGCGCGGTCCCGATGAGCAGCGCCAGCGGCAGCACGCCGAACCAAAAATCGAGACTGCCAATATCGCCAGAAGCCAGGGCATGACTTTCCTGGATGGCGACGCACACGCATAGCAGCGAGGCCGCCACGCTGATGATTCGCAACAGGGTGCTCCAGGTGGCTCGGTAATGTGTCATGATGGGTTTTGGGATGACTTTTCAATGCAGGCGAAAAAGCTGACCGATGAGCACTTTCGAGAGCACCTCTGCCAGCAGCAGGGCGATGACAAAGGTGCCCACAGCCCTGCCGCCGCGCACGTTGCAACAATGGGCGAAGGACCGCCACATAAGTGCGACCATCCACACCGTGCAGGCGAGCATGAATAGTGTGACGAGGGCGAAAACGACGGCGTCCGGGCCTCCTCCGGGCAGTTGCGGCACCTGGCCGGGCTTCAGGCCGAGAATCGATTTGGTCAGCGCTTCGGTGAAGCGATGAAATCCCGGTGCGAGGCAGGCGAGCGCCGACAGCACGGTAGGCCAGCGAGCGAAGGCCTGGGTGCCGAGCAGGTCGATGCTGCGGAAGGCCGTCTTCGAGATCAACCGGCCAGCTATAAGCAGCAACACAGCGAGGCTGATCCAGTCGATGAGTCCCTCGGCCACGAAAAGCCACCAAGGACCGCTTTTGCCCGCATGAGTGTCCAGCACTCCGTCGAAATGCAGCCCCTGTCCGGCTCCGATGAGCCCCGTGAGCGTGATGGCGGCGAGCCCGAGAAGGAGCGCCGTGCCCCCGGCGATGCGGAGGAAAGGATGGAAGAGGATTTGGCTGAGTTTCATGGTGTGGGAGGCGTGGGTTGGAGCTTGGCGATGACTTCATCGAGCCGGTTGCGCACGGTGGGGTAACTGACCTTCAGCAGCGCGGCCATTTCCTTCAGGCTGCCGCTGGCTTTCACGAAATCGCAGATGAAGGCCTGATCCTCTGCCGAGAGGGCGGCGAGCATGGGAAGCGGGTAAATCCCCTCCACCTCCGTCCCGCACTGGTCGCAAGCGAGCCGCTTGACCTGGAGTCGATGCTCACAGCTCGGGCAGATGACGGGGAAGCGCTTCATTTGAATTATATTGATTCCTCGTTTAACTTTATTCAAGTTTATTTTAACAAATCAACCTTCCCCCTAAAACTCTGGCGCTACGCCGTTGCCACTCTAGTGCAAACCTTCACCGCCATCGAAGGCCTCCCCCGCGCCCTCACCTTCTGCCCCAGTGGTCGCCTGCTCGCCTCCGACGGCCGGGATTGTTTCGTGCGGGTGTTTGAGCTGGAATCGGCCATACCAGGAGCGGCGATCAATGCCGTAGAAAATGCCTCACGTTGCGTTCGTTAGTGAGTGCTCATGCCTTCTGAAAATACTCCCACTCGCTTCGCCCTCGCCGGATTCGGTGCCTGGGGCAAATTTCATGCCCAATCCATCGCTGGAAACCCTGACGCCAAGCTTGTCGCGATTACCGCACCTTCGGAGGCTTCGCGTGAAGAAGCTCGGAAGCTGTATCCCGAAGCGCAGATCTTCGCTGACAGCCTCGGAATGATCGCGAATGCTGATTTCGACATCATCGACATCGCCACACCGAGCCACACGCACCGAGAGATTGCATTGGCGGCAATGGCAAAAGGCAAACATGTGCTGCTGGAGAAGCCGATGGCCATCACTCTTGATGACTGCAAAGCCATCGTCGCTGGTGCGCGCGAGCATGGGGTGCATCTCGCCGTGGGGCATGAGCTGCGCCTTTCCAGCCAGTGGGGCCGCATCAAGGAGATTATCGACGCGGGCACCATCGGTGATCCGCAGTACGTGCTCGTCGAGCTTTCGCGGAAACCTTATCGTCTCGGCGCGAGCGGTTGGCGTTACGATCAGAGCCGTGTCGGCTCGTGGGTGCTGGAGGAGCCGATCCACTTTTTCGACCTCGCCCGCTGGTATCTCGAAAGCAGTGGCGATCCGGTGGAACTCCACGCCTATGCCAACTCGCGCGATCCGCAGCGCCCGACCTTGTTTGATAACTTCAGCGCCATGTTCAAATACGCGAACGGCAGCTATGCGGTCGTTTCCCAGACACTTGCCGCCTTTGAGCATCATCAAACCGTGAAGGTCATCGGAACGAAGGGCGCACTTTGGGCCGCCTGGAGCGGAGCGCTGGACCGCACGCTGGAGCCGGAATACTTCCTCAAAGTTTTCGACGGCGAGAACCTCGAAACTGTGAAGCTCGAAAAGCACAGCGGCGAGGTCTTCGAACTGCGCGAGGAGATCGCCCAATGCGTGGAAATGGTCCGCACGGGGAAGAAGCCAGCCGCCACAGGCCTCGATGGCCTCTGGAGCGCGGGTCTGTGCCTCGTCGCCGAGGAGTCCATCCGCCAGAACAAGCCGCTGCCAGTGGGTGAGATGCTAAGGTTCTGACCAGATCATGCGTCGATTCTCCGCAGCCGATAGGGACAAAAGGCTCGATGAGGACGTCCGGGCATCGCTGCTGAATCAGAATTTGCGGGTCAGAATGTGGCGGAAAAACCGCTTGCCGCAGAGCGCTTCGCCCCTACCATGCGCGCCCTTCCGCCCGGCCTCTGGTCTGGTGGGAGTTTTCAGCAAACCACTAACCGCCGGTCTCCCGGATCAAGGCTCACTGCCTTGAGCGCCCGCCTCGCTGAGCGTGTGCGTGCGGAAGACAAGCACCTTAACTACCCTACATGTCCCAAATCCTCGCCGAACTCGTCGAAGCTGGTGTCCACTTTGGTCACCAGACCAAGCGCTGGAATCCGAAGATGAAGCCCTTCATCCTCGATACCCGCAATCAAATCCACATCCTCAACATTGAGGAGACCGTCAAGCAGATCGATGTCGCCGCCAAATTCCTGGCGGAACTTGCTGGCAAAGGCAAGCGCATGCTCTTCGTCGGCTGCAAACGCCAGGCTCAGGAAGCCATCCGCGAGGCTGCTGAAGCCTGCGGCCAGTTCTACGTGAATCACCGCTGGCTCGGTGGCACTCTCACCAATCTCGAAACCATCCGCAAGAGCGTCGCCCGTCTCGCCTACCTCGAAGAAATCGAGAAGAAACCCGAGTTCAAAGCGATGTCCAAGAAGGAACTCGCCTCCCTGAACCGCGAGCGCATCAAGCTCGAGCGCAACCTGCGTGGTGTCCGTGGCATGGAGAAATTCCCTGACGCTGTCATCATCGTCGATGCAGCCCGTGAGCACATCGCCGTGCATGAGTCCCGCCGTCTGAGGATCCCGATCGTGGCCCTCGTGGACACGAACGCCGACCCGGACAAGATCGACTACCCGATCGCCGCGAACGACGACGCCATCCGCTCCATCCGAATCATTCTGCAGAAGCTGATCGACCCAGTCATCACCGCCACTGCCGAGCTGAAGAAATAATCCCCCTTCCCCCATCCATAGACTATGGCAGAAATCACCGCTAAAACAGTCATGGCCCTGCGTGAAAAGACCAACGCAGCCATGATGGAATGTAAAGCAGCCCTCAAGGAAGCCGACGGCGACCTGGAGAAAGCTGAAGTCATCCTCCGCAAAAAAGGCACCATCAAGGCCGAGAAGAAAGCCGACCGTCAGACGAAGGAAGGCATCATCGCCTCCTACATCCACATGGCAGGCCGCATCGGCGTGCTCATCGAAGTGAACTGCGAGACCGACTTCGTCGCCCGCAATGAAATCTTCCAGGCCTTCGTCCGCGACATCTCCCTCCACATCGCCGCAGCGAACCCCAAGTTCCTCGGTCGTGAAGAGATCCCGGAAGCACTCCTCGCCACCGAGCGCGAAATCGCGCTCGACCAGGTCAAGGGCAAGCCCGAGGCCATCGCTGAGAAGATCGTTCAGGGCAAGATCGACAAGATCTTCTCCGAGCAGTGCCTCTATGAGCAGGCCTTCATCAAGAATCCCGACATCACCATCGCCGACTTTGTGAAAAGCAAGATCGCCGAACTCGGTGAAAACCTCGTCGTCCGCCGCTTCGTGCGCTGGGCCGTGGGTGAAGAGATCTGATCCAGACAAAGCTTCGAAACACCTTCGAGAGGGCGGACGCGAGAGTCCGCCCTCTTTTTTATTCCAGCGCCTTCAGCAGCGAATCGCGCGCCTCCAGGATGCCTTTGTAGCGCGCGATGGGCTCAGGCATCAACTTCAAAGCGCGTGCGATGTTTGCACTCATGCCGGGCAACGCGGCCACCTCATCGAGCCTGTGGCAGGTCACGCGGATGCCAAAGAGGACGCAGCAACTCACTGGCAGTCGGGTGAGAAATTGGTGCTCCAGACGTATCCAGGTGGTCTCCGGGCGCGCATCCGACACCATCTTTGGCAAGGCACGCGTGGGATGGTGATTCAGCTCATCATCGGCAGCGAGGCCCCAGTTTTCTCTCGCCCAGGCAGCACCGACTCCCAGGCGAGAAAGGAAAGTCTGGATGCCACGCCCAAGCTGCTCATGCAGACCCGGCACAGGCTCATGCACGCCGCTCATGGGCAGGCCCAGCTTCTCCGGTAAAGACCATGCCGAGGGAAACACGACCTCACCAGCAATAGCAATCGGCTCCGCCTCCGTCTTCGCCGACATCAGCACCCAATCCGGCTCAGGCTGGGCGGAGAATGACTGCATCCACTGCTGAGCCTCTGCCTGCGCTGCCACGCCTTCAGGCAAGCAGCCTGCATACAACTCCGGCGCGATGCCGAGCAAGCGACTACGCTCTGCAGCGATTTTTGCCTCCTCCGACCAGTCACTCCAAAAATGCGCAGCATCGCCGGGTCGAAGCCCCATGCTCAGGCGGTAATCCGCATCGGGAAACAGTCGCTGCCAGTCAGGCTTGATGGATGAGTTGTCTTTCATGGAGCATGGGATCTCGTCATTCTCCATATTACCATTTCCATCCGCATCAACGCCGAGCCCGCCTGCCAATGGCAAATGAATGACCAAGGCCAAGCGGGTTTTCTTTGGACAGCTCAAGAAGCGCGTTTACTGACCTGGAGAAACTCACTTCACACTCATGACCAAGCACTACATCTGGGACGCCTACTTCGCCGAACTCTTCGACTCCTGCGTGCAGGAATATGATGAGGGGAACAAAGACTACGAAGCCTGGTTCACCGAGGAGGATGAGGACTTCCTCAACTCCATCGGCTGCAAGCCCCGCGAGATCTTCGACTTCATTGAGGATCACTGCGTCTCCGATGGTCAGGACCCGACAGCGACCACCGCACTTTTGGTCACTGCGGTTCGTCGCGATTACTTCCTCACGATCCAGAAAGGCATCCCGAGCACGAGCATCGTGCCAGCATCCTCGCTCCCAGCGAAGAATGCCGAGGTGGATGGCATCGTTTGGTTGCCTCGCATCATCGTCAAGGCGCGGGCGAAGCTTCGTGGAGAGATGGACCCGGATACCATGTACGGCTGCGGTGGAGATCGTGCCTTCCTGGCAAAACATGACATCCATCCCGCAGACTTCCTGCGCGTAGTCTGGGCCGCTGGTGAGGATGACGCCAAAGTCATCGCCTATGTGAAGTCACGCGCCGCGTGATTCCCACCGCATTTTCGCGGTGGTGGAGCTAAGGGGATTCGAACCCCTGACCTTCTCATTGCGAACGAGACGCTCTACCAACTGAGCTATAGCCCCAAAGTGTGATTCACGCTGATAGAGGGTGACTCCATTTCTGGACCGCTATCGCGATACGGGGATTATGCAGTTTTCCGCTGATCTGGCAAGATGGTTCGTAACTCTCTGGCAACCAGAAGACTGCGAACATAGCAAAGGCCCTTTCTGATCAGCGAGGGCAGGATCAGGTTCTTTCGATCCGGTTTTATCGTGCCGGAGCGCGGCCCACGTTTTGAAATCTCCCTCGCATTTTCCGGCGGCAGCGCTCATCATGGTTTTATGGCTGATCCCCGACATCCCACTGCCCGCCAGCGCCTTCGTCATGCGCTGATCTCGGCGTGGCGTGGAGCTGATGAAGGGCCAATCATCGATCTGCCCGCCCAGAGCGTGGCCGATCTCGTCGGGAAGGTGATCATTCAGGCTGGACTGGGAGACCGAATGAAGCTGGAGGAGGTGCTCGCCGCCTGGCGCGAGATCGTGGGCGATTTCCTCTACCAGCACTCCCGGCCAGACAGCATCCAGCGCGGTGTTTTGTCCGTGCGCGTCCTCCAGCCCACGGTGAATCATGTGCTCACGATGGAGCGCCCACGCATCCTGAAGCGGCTCCAGAGCACCCTGAAAAATTCCGGCATCAAAGACATCCGACTCAAGCATGGCTGACCCCACCCCGCATGGACTGGAATGACTGGCAGAGCATCCTGCGCTGGCGCGCGATCGAAGAGGGAGACGCTGATGGCGCGCTCCTCACGGAAGAGCGCCGTCGTGAAGCCACCGCACACACTCGCGCCGGGCTGACCTCCGAGACCGTAAAAACCGACCCGATGGGGCCGCGCGAGGCCGCCTTTCTCCTCCGCCGCAGTCGCTGGCTGGAGCAGGAGGTCATCGGCTGCAATGGCCCGCTCGTGCGCGTCACGGAGCGTCTCACCGTGGTCAGCGGTCGCCGCGCCTGGATCATTCTCGGCTGGGTCAGCGCTGCATTAGTAGGGTTTGCCATGGCGGGCTTGGGTCAGGAGGCGGAGTTTAATCTCCTGGCGCTGCCGCTCGTAGGGTTGCTGCTGTGGAATGGCCTAGTCATGGTCTTCTCCCTGCTGATC
>JAGKWZ010000136.1 GCA_021151605.1 Verrucomicrobiaceae bacterium | reverse complement strand
GATCTCCAGATAGGCAAAGTCGGTGTCGCCTGAGCGCACTGTGTTCTTCGTGAAATCCCCGGGGATGAAATGCGCATAGCCGAAGATCGCCTCGATCTTCGGTGTCATCTGCCAGCGGGCGCGCATGTCGAACTCATGACCGATGAAGCTGCCGCTTTTCCCAGCGCGATCTCGGGCATCGGCGGTGTTGAGGCGGTCCGCATCGCTCGCCAGCCAATACCAACTGTAACCCAAGTCCATGCGCACCGTCTTCGATGGCGTGAGCTCCAGGCGCAGCTTCGGCGTGCTGATGTTCTCAAACTGGATGTAGTCATTCGCCGACCAGGGCCGAGCGAACCCGAAGAAGCGCTCGAAGCGATTGTCCTCTCCATCGGTCGGATCACGATCTCCGCTCGCGTAGCCGTAAAAGGCACTGAGTCGCGGCTTCCAGGCGGAATCGAAGCTGTAGCCGATCTCGATGTTGCCGCCATACGCCTCCATATCGCGGGAGCCACTTCCGCCCGTTTGATAAATCAGATCGAAGTCGAAGTCGAAGCTCGTCCCAGGGATCACTCCGTAGCCGCGCAGGCCCGGTGAATGCACCAACCGCTCTGCCACTGCCCCATGGGCCGACTGATTCAGCGCCAGATAAAACGGCTCCAGCGTGATCACGTCAGAATACCCGCGCCAGTGGCCGATCACCCCATACATCCACTGCTGCTCCACCGGCTGATCCCATTCATACTTCGACCGATTCAGGGCCTGCACCGCAAGCAGATCCACCTGCCAGTCATTGCTCTCCTGGCCCAGGCTGCCGTGGAAGCCCTGAAAGGTGTTCGCCGTGTTTCGCCACTGGTTGTTCCCGATCAGGCGACGGTCGAGAAACTCGAAATTATGAATGCCGTAGCGCAGGCTCAGCGGGCGCGCATTTCCCAGAGCATCACACCCCAGCGCCTCGCCGAAGAACAACTCGCCATAAAGGCGGATGACCTCGAACTCGTTCACATCCCGCGTGTCCCGCGCATACTCGCTGTGGTAGCGGCGCGAGTCCTGCATCTCCACAGCGAAGCGGAAGGGGTCCAGTGCATCGTGCACCGCCAGATACGCCCGCGTGCGATGCAGCAGCGGCTGATCCAGCCCAGCTCGGTCCCGGCGGATGTCATCGTCCCGATACTCATAGCGGAAGCGGTAGTCGAGCCCGAGATCGAGCCACTCGGCATCCTTCAGCCAGTCGATCCCAGTGTCCTGGGCATGGCGTGCATACTTCGGCAAATCGGGGTCACGCGTCGTGCTGTAGCTCTTCGGCGCACGGTAAAACGTCTCCGCTGAGAAAGCAGAGACCGTGAGAAGGAGCGGCAGAAGTCTGAAAAACACGAGGGTGGCAGAAACGAGCCCCGTCCATGCCATGCTACATTTCATCGGCAAGAAATTCGTGCTCGCGGACGATTCAGCGCCCTGCCATTCTGCGCCCCCTGATATGAAACCCATCGCCGCCACCTCACTCGCCCTTCTGTTTGCCCTCACTGCGTCTGCTGAGACGAACTGGGGTCGTTTCCGTGGGCCAAATGGGACCGGTTTGGCGGATACCACTGGGCTGCCAGCCACGGTAGATGAGAGCACGACCGCGTGGAAAGTGCCGATGGGCAAGGGCTGGTCCTCTCCAGCGCTCTGGGGAAACATGGTCGTCGTCACGGCTGAGACAGACGCCAGCAAGCGCGCCGTGATCGCGCTCTCCGCTGCGGATGGCAAGGAGCTGTGGCGTCATGAGGAGGCCTTCGTCCCGCACAACATTCACAAGACCTACAACACCTTTGCCAGCAGTTCTGCCTTCATCGACGCCGAGCGCATTTACATCAACTGGAGCACTGGCACGACCATCCAGGCGCTGGCGCTGGATCATACCGGCAAGCTGGTGTGGAAAAACGAACACGTGGCCGACTACATCCACGAGCACGGCACCGGCATCTCGCCCGTCGTCGCGGATGGCATCATGATCGTGCGCAGTGAGTTCGACTGGCAGCGCGACGGCAAAGTCTACACCGAAGATCCCGAGCAGCAGAAGTGGAAGACCTGCTTCGTCGGTCTCGATGCCAAAACGGGCAAACAAGTCTGGAAAACCGAGCTGCCGAACTGCCTGAACACCTTCTCCACCCCGGTGGTGCACGAGCTGAAGGACGGCAAAAAAGAGTTCATCTGCGCAAACACCGGCAGCGGCGTCATGGGCATCGATGTGACCACCGGAAAGATCAACTGGCAGCACAACCCAGGCTACAAGCAGCGCAGCCTCGGCTCCGGCGTGCTGAGCGATGAGTTTTACTTCTGCACCTTCGGCACTGGCGGCGGCGTAAAGGAAATCGCCGCGCTGGACCTGAAGAGCGGCAAGCCCGTCTCCGTGCCCTTCGACATCCCCAAAGGCCTGCCTTACGTCCCATCTCCGCTGGTCATCGGCGAGCACATGTACCTCCTCGGCGATGGTGGCATCCTCCGCTGCGTGGAGTTCAAGACCGGCAAAGTGATCTACGAAGAGCGTGTCGAAGGCACCGCCGGCAGCGCCAAGTTCTTCAGCAGCCCCGTCGCTGCCGATGGCAAGATCTTCTGCGCCAGTCAGCAGGGTGATCTGATCGTGATCAAAGCCGGACCGAAGTTCGAAAAACTCGCCGCCAGCAAGCTCGACGGCCCCGTGAACTCCGTGCCAGCCATCGGCGATAAACATATCTTCGTCCGCACCGCGAACTCGCTCTACAGCATCGGTGCCAAAGGCCAGCCGGTGCCTTGATTATGATCTCAACCCCGCTTCCAGACCGCCCAGCATTCGGGCGGGCTGGCGCTGCGGTTGATGGGGCGGAGGAGCTGGGCTTCGAAGGTCTTCGGTGAAAGCGCGGCGGCCCATTCGGCGATGGCGCGCTGCTCGTCGTTGCCGCCATCGTGGCCGGGATAGACGGCAATGGTCAGCAGCCCGCCGGGCTTCAGCAGATCCAGCGCAGTGGTGATGGCACTGAGCGTGGTTTCGGTCAGCGTGATGATGCTTTTATCGGAGCCGGGCAGGTAGCCTAGATTAAACATGATGGCGTTCAGCCGCCCATGCCATTCGGTCGGCACTTGCTCGCGCATGGTTTCATGGCCGGAATGGATCACGGTAGCATTGCCGACCCCGGCCTCGTCCAAACGGCGCCGCGTTTCTAAGACAGCGGCTTTCTGGACATCGAAGGCCCAGACGCGTCCGGCTTCACCGACGAGTCGAGACAGAAAAAGCGTGTCGTGGCCATTGCCAGCCGTGGCGTCGATCACGGCATCGCCGGGGCGCACGCGATCCTCCATGAGCAGATGCGCCCAGCGCACGGCCGAGGGCAGGCCGCCGCAGGAACTGGCGAGTCGAGGTGGCTGAGAGATTTCTGTCATGCGGCCTGTCGTATCCGGTTTCAGCGATGGCTGCAACCCGGACCAGAAATCTTGCCAGACGCGGCATCCGCGCTTCTGTGGAAACCATGACGATCACTCTCAACGGCACGAAGCGCGAATTCCCCGGCCCGATGACCCTGCCCGACCTGCTGGCGGCTGTGGACCTGGCGGGCAAGCCGGTGGTCGTGGAGCATAATCAGACGGCGCTGCTGCCGCGAGAGATCGCGACGACCGTGGTGAACGAAGGCGACGTGATCGAGATCGTGCAAATCACTGCCGGAGGCTGATGCCATGGTGAAAAATGTGATCATCCTCCTGCTCGCAGCAGCTCTCACGGCGGTGCTGTGGGTGGAGAATCGTCCGCAGCCGCCACCTCCAGCCCCGGCTCCAGTGAATCCGGTAAAGGCTTTGCTGGAGCAGGCTGCCGCGAATCCCGAACTCGCCGGTGCGGCCATCGGCTTTTGCCTGCTCGACCCAAACGGGCAGGTCATCGTGGATCATCAGGCGCACACAGCCTTCATCCCGGCTTCGAGTTTAAAGACGGTAACCACGGCGACGGCGCTGGAGAAATGGGGACCAGATTTCCGGCTGGAGACGCGAGTCATGGCCTCCGCGCCGATGCAGGAAGGCGTGATCGCGGGCGATGTGGTGATCGTTGGGGGAGCCGATCCGATGCTCTCCCTGACGGATGTGCAAAGCTGGGCCGCCACGCTGAAGCAGCGCGGGCTGAAGCGCATCACGGGCCGCATCCTCGGTGACGGGCGGCTCTTCAAAGGCAGCATCTACGACGATTTCTGGAACTGGGGAGACATCGGTAACGGCTTCGGCAGTGCCGTCAGTGGGCTGAATCTGGAGCACAACCGCTACGCCGCCGTTTTTCGAGCTGCGGCGCAGGTCGGAGATCCGGCGGAGTTCCTTGGCGCACGGCCACCAGTACCGGGCATCACTTGGAAAAATGAGACGATCACAGGCCCGGCGGGCTCGGGAGACGGCGTGATGATCCACGGCGGCGAGTCCACAGGCGTGGTGCACTTCCGCGGCACGGTGCCGCTCGGGCAGCCGGAGTTTCAGGTACTCGGCGCAGTGCCAAATCCCGAGCTTTTCGCCGCCACTGCCCTGCGCGAACTGCTGCGGAGCGAGGGAATCGAAGTCGTGGGCGAGGCCGCTCCCGTGGGCGAAGCCAAGCCAGGAGAAGTGGAGCTGATCAAGCATGTCTCGACTAGACTGAAGGAGATCGTCACGAGCATCCACGCCACCTCGGACAATCACGAAACCGAGTGCCTCTTCCGCCTGCTGGGGCTGCGTGAAAACAAGCCCGCCGATGTCGTGATCCGTGAGCATTGGAAGGCGCGCGGGCTCGACTTCACGGGCTTGCGGATGGAGGACGGCTGCGGGCTGGCACGGGCGGATTTCATCACGCCGCATGATTTGGCGAAGCTGCAATTCCTGGCTGGCTCGGGTCCGCAGGGCGTCGTTTACAAGGAATCGCTGCTGAGCAAAGACAGTCTGCGCTGGAAGGGCGGCGCGATGTCCAGCGTGCGCTCCACCACGGGTTTTCTCACGACGAAAAAGGGTGAGCAGCTCTGCTTCGCCTACCTCGTGAACCATTACGCAGACAGCGCGCCAGTGAATACCTTACGGGAAGCTTTGATTGCTGCGATTTTTGCATTGCATTGAGCGGCCAAATTTGGTGGAGTGTCTCACGCACGCCCCCTAATGACTTCTCGATCCGCACCTTCGCGCCCTGTGGGGCTATGTATTGGCATTGTGATCACAGCCGCTCTGGCATGGTGGCTGGCAGGGCCAGACAGCCAGGAAAGCCTGTCTCCGAGCCCGATGAAAACCATCGCGTCAGCGGCGAAAGTCGAGCCACTGGCAGCGCCACCGAGTCTCCGTGCGCCTGGATCTCCACGCTGGGAGGAGCTGGAAAAGCTGCCTCCAGTGGCGGTGACGCTGAGCCCGTTTCAGGAGCGCCTACTGAAGAAGGCGGTCATGCTTGAGCGGCGGGAGATCGAGTCGCGGGCTGGCGAGCCGGCGCGCGAGATGCGGCTGTGGCGCACCAACTTCAAATACCCGCTGGTCCGCGAAGAAGTCTGGCTGCGGGCAGATGATCAAGGGCGAAAACTGCCGGTCCGGCGCGAGTTTTCTGTCGCAGATCATGCGATGGTCCAGTTCCCAGCAGAGGCGACGAAAGCGCAGATCGAGGCCTGGACAAAGCGGCATGGTTTTCATGTGCGGCAGGCTTTGAAAACAGCCCCGGTTTATCTCATCGCGTCGGAGAATGGCACTCTGAGCACGGCGGACGCGATCATGGGTGCCTACCGGCAGACTTTCCCCCAGGCGGCGACGCAGAAAGGCACGGCGGAGCGGGATTACCTAGTTTTCCCCACGCTCTTCCCCACGGACACGAGCTTTGCCCAGCTCTGGGGTTTGCACAATACGGGGCAAACCGGCGGCATCGCCGATGCAGACATCGACGCGCCGGAGGCCTGGGACATCACGACTGGCTCGCGCGAGGTGCTGGTGGGCGTGATCGACACGGGCGTGGATCGCTCGCACCCGGATCTGCTGGCGAACATGTGGACGAACCCTCGCGAGATCCCTGGGAACAGGATCGACGACGAAGGGAATGGCTTCGTCGATGACACGAACGGGTGGGACTTTTTCGCCAATGACAACAACCCCATGGATGAAGAAGGCCACGGCACGCATTGCGCGGGGACGATCGGCGGCGTGGGGAACAACGTGGCCGGGGTGACTGGCGTCTGCTGGCAGGTCTCCATCGTCGGGCTGCGCTTTCTCGGGCCTAGCGGCGGCAGCACGTCAGACGCGATCGAGGCGGTGAACTACTCCCGCGATCTCGGCGTGGATCTGACCTCGAACTCCTGGGGCGGCGGCGGCTTCAGCAGTCTGCTGCAAACCGCTATTTCCAGTGCTGACGCGGCGGAGCAGCTCTTCATCGCAGCGGCTGGGAATGACGGGGCAAACGTCGATCTCTCGCCGCAGTATCCAGCGGGTTATGCCCTGAACAATATCGTATCCGTGGCATCAAGCACGAGTTCGGACACGCGATCCAGCTTTTCGAACTATGGCGCGACGACGGTGGATCTGGCCGCGCCAGGTTCGTCGATTTACAGCACAGTGCCGGGCTCTTCGTACGCGACTTACAGCGGCACATCGATGGCCACGCCGCATGTCTCGGGCGCGGTGGCTTTGCTGAAAAGCATCGCCCCGCTGATGACGGCGGCGGAGATCAAAACACGGTTGATGGACACCGTCGATCCCGTCACCGCCTTCGCCACCAATACGGTCGCCGGTGGGCGGCTGAATGTGGCGCATCTCATCGAAGAATCCGCCGGACCGAGGCCGGTGATCACGGTGACGACCATCACGGAAGAGGGCGGCAATGGCGATGGCATCAGCAACCCGGGCGAGTCACTGGCGCTGCGCTTCACCGTGCTGAATCGCGGGAACGAGCCCGCGCAGAATATCGTCGCCACCCTGAGCACGCTGGCGAGCCCATCCAGCTTTACGATCACACAGGGCAGCGTGAATGTGGGCACGCTGACGACGGGCCAGTCCGTGCAGTCAGCCACGCCCTTTCGCATCAGCTCGCAGTCGAATCTCGCCACGCCTCTGGCGGAGGAATTCCTCATCACGCTGCGCCATGGCTCACCCGTGCAGACGAGTGAGCACCGTGTGAGTGTGTATCTGCATACATCTTCCCGACTTGAGGGGCGGATCACCGATGCAGGCGATGGCTCACCCATCGCCGGAGCGACGGTGCAGGTTTCTGGCTCGGGCAGCTTCACCGCCACGAGTGGCACGGATGGCCGCTATGCCGTGATCGTGACCGATGGCGTGTATGAGGTGCGTGCTTCGGCGAGTGGCTATGTCACCGCCGCACCTGTGCAGCTCGGCACGCCGCCGGGGCGCAGCGGGCTGGATTTTTCCCTCGGTGTGCCGCAGCTCGGGCTGACACCTGTGCAGCTGACGGAGACAGTGTACTCGGGGCGTAAGGTGACTCGAACGGTGGAGATGAGAAATCGTGGGACCGCCCCCCTGGAATGGTCCTTGGAGCTGGTGAACGAACAGCTCGCTGGTTCGGCATGGCAGCCGATGACCCGACTCCCTGCCGTGGAAGTCCCGGCGCATCAGGAGTCTCCTGACACGGGCATGGCCGCAGATTTCAAAAGCCAGGATCTCGTGACTCTGCCCGCCGTGGAAACACCGATGGGCGCACTCACTGGCGTGACGGTGGGGGCGGTGAGCACGACGTGGGATCGCTCCACGCTACTGGGGGATTTGCAGGCGCGCGGAGCGCAGATCGTGACTCTCACGCTGCCTTTCACCGAGGCAGCCCTGGCGGACGTGGATGCCGTCATCGTGGATGATTCCATCGCAAATTTCAGCACGGCAGATGTCACCGTGCTGAGGGATCGCGTGACCTCTGGAGCCGGCCTGCTTTGTGAGGCGGACAACTCTGGTTCCATGACGCGGCTGAACCAGGTGCTCACCGGCACAGGAATCACCGCCGCTTACGATGGTAGCTTCGGCGACATCACCTTCACCGACATCCGTGCGCATCCGATGACGCTCGGCGTCACGTCCCTGCGCGAGGTGGCGGTGGGAGCTTCGGCCACGACGAGCGGCTCCGCGTTCGTTCTCGTCGGGACGGGCAATGGGCGCGCTCATGCAGCGGTTTCCAGCCTGGGAGTGGGCGTGGTGGTTTTCGTCGGCAATGAGATCTCTGATGACGCGAACTACGCCGATGGCGATGCGCGGCGTTTTGCTAATCAGATCATCGACGGGCTGGTGGCTCGCCCGGCATGGCTCACGGTGAATGCTTCGTCAGGTGTGTTGCAGCCGGGCGGAGTCTTCCAGCTTTCCTTCGTCATGAACGCGGGTGAGCTGACCGCCGCGCAGTATCAGGCGACGGCGCTTTTCACCACAAACATCCCGGGAGAGGCCGAGACACGTCTGCCGGTGATCATGAACTTGGTCGATGCGCCCCTGCTCACGCTTGATCAGGCGCGCGTGGACTTCGGCTCCATCGTCGAAGGCGTGACAGCACAGCGCTCAGTGAATCTGAGGAACCTCGGACGCAGCACCTTGCACGTGAGTTCGATTACCTTTGAGGGCACAGACACCGCGTCGTTTATGCTGGCACCCTTCTCAGCATTCAGTCTCGCCAATGGCGAACAACGCAGCCTGCCGATCACCTTCGCCCTGAATGCTCCTTTGCGTGAATCGAGCGCTGAACTGGTGATCATGAGCGATGATCCGGTGCAGCCGATACTGCGGATTCCCATCACGGGCACACGGCAGTTGCCGCCGGATATCGCCACTTCGCCAGCGAACCTGCTCCTGGAGCTGAAACAGGGGCAGACTGGAACAGCCGATGTCGTTTTGGAAAACAAAGGCACGGGCCCACTGGCCTGGGAGGCTGCGGTCGGGCTCAGGCCTGGAGTCGCGGGCTCACGCCCCACCTGGGTGAATGCGCTGGCGATGTCAGGCATCTTTAATCCCAAGAACCGCGGGACGCTCAGGCTGAACTTCGACACCGGAGTGCTGCCGCCAGCGGAGTATCGGACCATCCTCTACCTGACCTCCAATGATGTGGACACGCCAGAGGTGCAGATCCAGGTCACGCTGCGTGTCATCGCCGCACAGCGTCCTGTTTATGCTCAAAATGTCCCCGTGCTGGACACCATCGTGGGCACCAAACGCCGGGTGTATGTGCAGGTGCGGAATCTGGGCGCGCAGTCCTTCCAGTTCGCTGCGCCGGTGGCGCTGAGCACCTCCTTCCGCTGCGTGAGCGCGATGCCCTTCGTCGTGGGCGGAGGTGCGACCCGAGTGATTGAGTTCGAGTTCCAACCACGAAAGGTAGGTAGTGTGACGGGCAGCATCATCTTCACGACGAATCTACCCTCGAGATTCATCTTCTTCACGCTCAGCGGCAAAGGCATCCGCGGAGGGGCGCTGACGACCACTCCATCCAGCATCAGCGCGACATTGCCACCCGGACCGGACGTGACTCGCACGGTCAGGATTCAGAACACCGGCGACCTGCCTGTGAACTGGACCGCCGCCCTCGAGACATCACCTTTCATCTCCCTGGCCACTCCGCGAAACGGTGTAGTCATTCCCGGAGCCTCCGCCACGCTCACGGTCAGCATGTCTGCTCATCAGCGAATGGCGGGAACCTACCGGACGAAGCTGATCATCACCAATGACACACTGAGGCCCCGCATTGAGGTGCCCATCGCCTTCACCGTCACCAAAACAGCCGTTCTCGAAGTCACCCCCAATCCTGTTGTTTTGACCAAGGTCTGGACTGGACGGGCGGCTGACGGTTCCATCCAAATTCGCAATCATGGCAATATCCCCATGCGCCTGAACTCCCTTTCCACCACGAGCCCCAGGCTTGTGCTGGCGCTGCCAAGCCTCCCCCAATTTTTGGATCCAGGAGTTGCTTTGACACTGCCATTCAAGTTCACCGCGCTAACGGTCGGTAACTACAGCGATGAGATTCTCATTCAATCAAACGTCGCCTCCGCCAGCCAGGTGAAAGTGCCAGTAGAGGCAGAGGTCGTGCCTCCACCGGCCATCGCCATCACACCAGCCAGCATGGATGAAACCATCAATCCCGGCGAAGTGGCGACGCGCACGCTCAATGTCGCCAACGCTGGTGGCGACACGCTAACGTGGACCACCACACTGAGAGACCTCCTCGGCCCGGCAGTGTCTCTAGCAACTGCCCAGACGAATCTCACCGCGAACGCCAGTCTCCTCGCCGTCGCCTTTGCCGCACCTCATCCACTGACAGAGGGCAGCTCTGGCACAAGCATTATTGATGGCGGGAGCAACATGTATGACACGGGCAACATCCTTTCCACTGATCTGAATTCGGGAACTCCCCTGCCCTACACCGACGGAGTGGTGAACACGCATCCCTCGACCGGCACCTCGGGTAGATACTTCACGCAGAAAAACGGCTCGCTGTGGACTCTCGCCGCAGATCTGGAGGGCGTCACACGCTTCACCATCTCTGGCGGACTCGGTGCGGATGGCGCGGGGACGGCTACGGGCGGCACCTTCACACGCAGGGTCGGAGGCATCACCTACCGTGGCTTTTATAAGCGCGTCACCGGGACGGCCAGACCTTCGGTGAATCATCTCATCATCCTGGAAGACCGCCCCGGACTCACACATCAGTTTGATGCGAATACCGACAGCGACTTCCATGAAGTCACCGGCCTCACCGGCAGCACGCGGATGTACTATCTCATGTTTGGGCTGAGCAATGGCACATCCTATGCCGAAGGCTCCTTCAGCCTGCTCATGGATACCTTCCTGCGCCGAGTCGTGCATCCGACGACCTTTGATTTCCTCACACCCGCCACCAGCAGCGGCACTACGGCGGCAGGCGGCACGAGTCCGCACGTCTTGACGATGGACACCCGAAATCTCTCTGGCGGCATTTACTCCGCCACCGTGCGCATCGGCAGCAACGCCCCAGTGCGCAGCCTGCTGGATGTACCCGTGATCCTCCGTGTGCCCTCCATTGCGCGGCTGGAGGCCCGGCCGACACAGTTGGATTTCCCAGACACGTTTCTGAATTCGCTGAGCACCCTGGACTGCACGCTGAGCAATCCGGGCAACGTGCCGCTCACCATCACCGGCATCGCCACCAGCGATCCCGCCTTCACCGTGACCAGCGTGACTCTGCCACGGACCATCCAGCCTGGAAGCACCCTGGCCTTGACGGTGCGCTTCTCCCCCACAGAGACACGCACGCACTCAGCGGATCTCATTTTGACGAGCAATGCCAGCGGTGCGCCGCAAACCCTGGTGCCACTCGCGGGGCGTGGTTTGCTCGGCCCGCGGATTGCGGTCGAGCCCACGCCGATCACGCTCACCATCGATCCAGGGACACCGACGAACCAGCCCCTCACCATCACGAACAGCGGCGACTCGACGCTCCAGTGGACCGCCACGCCATCCGCTACTCTCACCAGTCTCGTGGCGATGACGACGACCACGAGCACTGTGCCCGCAGGAGCGAACAGGCAAACCAGCTTCAACATCAATACCACGACTTCGACAACGCCGGCCACCTTCAAAGGGTGGATACGCTTCACCAGCAACGACACCACCCGAGTGAATCTCGATGTGCCCGTCACCCTCATCCTCTCATCGCGTCCGCGCCTCACTGTGACACCGTCTTCGGTGAGTTTTGGAAACACCTTTGTCGGTGGCAGCAGCAGCTTATCCGTACAATTGCGGAACGTCGGCAATGCCGCGCTGACCATCTCCAGCATCACGGGCACGAGCCTTGCGTTTGACTGGCCTGCCACGACGCTTCCAGTCACCTTGGGTGCCGGGTCCACGCTAAATTTCTCGCTTCGCTTCCGGCCAGATGCCGCTGCTGCCTTCACTAGCCAGATCCGCTTCACCTCCAGCCAATCCACGCCTTCTGAAGTCGTGTTGACTGCCTCTGGCAATGGTGTGCCACCGCCGCTGATCTCGGTGCAGCCGGGGCAAATCAACGCCAGCGCGCCAAAAGGCCAGATCCTGACTCCCCAGCTCTCTGTGCAGAATGCCGGTGGCTCCACGCTGAGCTGGCAGGCGAATATCGTGGGTCTCTCCACCCCCTCTGGCACACTTCAGGATGTGCTCGAGCGGATGAACACAAGCCACACGACCGTCACTTCGCTGATCCCCAATCTGTACTCCTTCACCGAAGGCGTGACTGGCACGAACATCCTGGATGGTGGCAACGACATGTATGATGGCGGCAACTTCCTCAACACCAGCCTCGGCAGTTCAATCGCCTACTCGGACAATGCGGTGATCACGAACAGCTTTTTAGGCGTTGGTGGCACCTATTTCACCCGCAAGCAGCCGGGACTCTTCATCTTCGCGGCGGACATGAACGGTGTCTCCACCTTCAACATCAGCGGCAATCTTGGTGCCGATGGTTCGGGGGCCGTCTCAGGAACCACGCTTACGCGGAGCATCGGTGGACTGAACTATACTGGCTTCTTCAAAGGCGTCTCGGGCACCACTGATCCGTCCGTGAATCACCTCATCATCATCGAGACGAAACCCGGCATCTCCCACACCTTCAGCAACAATTCCGACAGCGACGACCACAGCGTCACAGGCATGAGCGGAGCCACACGGCTTTACTACCTGCTCTTTGCCCGTGCCGACGGGAGGGTGGTAGATGCCACTCTGGCAGGCACGATCATGGATGCGTTTTTGCAAAACATCGCCCTGCCGACTGGTCAGGCCTGGATCTCCGTCAGCCCCGCCGTTGGCAATACTTCGGCAGCTGGCACCTCTCCAGTGACGCTGAATCTCAACACCGCCCTCCTTCCAACCGGGCAACACAGCGCCGCCATCCGCTTCACCAGCAATGCGCCCGGCTCAGGCACCCTGGATGTGCCCGTGAGTTTGGAAGTCACACCTCCCACCCTCACCGCCACACCGGCTGCCATCACACCCACCGTGCTCATCGATGGACATGCCGATACCAGTACGCTCACTCTCACGGCACGTGATGGCAGCTCGCCAGCCTGGACAGCCACCTCCTCGGTGCCCTGGATCACCCTCTCAAAAAGCAGTGGCACTGGCAGTGACGCTCTCACTCTCACATTCTCGCAGACTCTGGCCTCAGGTGTCCATAGCGGCACAGTCACCTTAGCCTTCGATGGCATTTCGGTCGCTGTTCCCGTCACCGTCAATGCGCGTGTCGCAACGTATCGCCAACTGCACACCGACTACCGCCGTCCGGGTCGGCTCCTCGGGATCATCAATGATGGCACCACAAGCCCCTGCCTGCTGGTCTCCATTGATGCGGCCACACTTGCTCCCTTGGCTATTCTTTCCCTGCCGACAAATATCGTCGATACGGACCTCAGCACGGACTGCCGGTTCCTCTACGCGCTAGCCCTGACTGCCCGCACCTTCACCGAGGTGAACCTGGACACCTTTGCCATCACCCGCACGATGACCATCCCGGTGTCCGCATCCGTGGCTGGCGGCACGGAACTCCGCACCGGGCGCGCCAATCGCCTCTACTACACCGACACCTCGGCAGCGCTCCATGTTTATGACACGGATAGCCAGCAGGATATCTCCACCTTCCTCCTGCCCGGCAGCATTGGTATCGAGACCTTCGAAGTCACTCCCGATGGCAATGTGATCTATGCCCGCTCGCGCAATTTCTCAGGCAATAGCTACCTGGCCCGCCTGAACAGCAATGGCGACATCCTCAGCCAAACGCACGCCAGCGCCGCTGTGCTTTCCTCCACATTTTCTGGGGTGAGTCCCGTCTTCATCAGCGCCAACCGTGATGCCATCACCGCTGGCAATCGAGTCTTCACCGCGCTGCTGGAAAGCAACCAGTTCGTGGGTTCCAATTCGATCTGGGCTGCTTCCGCCTACGGTGGTGCAGTACTCAGCTTCAATAGCCTTAGATTCACCCCCTCAGGCTTCGCAGCCGTCACTCTGACCGGAACGAGTTCGATCACCGTGGGTGCCTTTACCGCGCCGCAAAATACCTTTGTATACTACCTCTCGGAAACTCAGCGGCTGGTCAGCGTGCCTCTGACGGGTGTCATGACTTTGCCGCCTGCGGCCATCACGCCACTCGTCACGGATGGCACTGTCCTCAGCGCGGCTCCCTCCGCCCTGAGCTGGACCGGCAGCCCCATGGCTGCGAGCTACGATGTCTTCCTCGGCACCGACTCCGCTGCCGTCGCAGCCGCGACGAACTCCGGCGGTGGCATCTACCGTGGCAACACCACGGGCATAAACTTTACCCTCAGCAGCTCGAAC
>JAGKWZ010000482.1 GCA_021151605.1 Verrucomicrobiaceae bacterium | reverse complement strand
CGCCAAGGAATACCCCGACGTGACGCTCACCCATCTCTACGTCGATAACGCCGCCATGCAGCTCATCAAAGCGCCGCGCAGCTTCGACGTGCTCGTCACTGAAAACCTCTTCGGCGATATCCTTAGCGATGAAATGGCCATGATCGCCGGTTCGCTCGGCATGTTGGCCAGCGCCAGCCTCGGCAAGCCAAAGGGCGACGGCCTCTACTTCGGCCTCTTTGAGCCGAGCGGCGGCACCGCGCCAGACATCGCCGGCATGGGCATTGCCAATCCCATCGCACAGATCCTCTCCACCGCTCTGCTTCTGCGCTTCTCCCTCGGCCTCGAAGCCGAAGCCGTAAAGATCGAGTCCGCCGTCAAAAAGGTCATCGATAGCGGCCTCCGCACTGGAGACATCTTCAGCGGCGCTCCTGGCACGAAGAAGGTGAACACCCGCGAAATGGGTGATGCCATCATCGCCGCCCTCTAATCTGCTCCCACCCTTCATGGCGCACGGCTGACATCAGTCGTGCGCCTTTTTATTGGCCATCAATAACCGCCCGCACCGATCTTGCCAGAAGAGCCACCACTCTCACCTGCCGCTTCGCGTTTTCGGTAGTCGACCATCATCGCTGCTGTCGCAGTTGCGCCGCAGCGGGTGCCGCCGAGGTCGCGGACCTTGATGAGGCCGTCGAGGTCGCGCACGCCACCTGCGGCTTTAACCTGCACTTTGGGGCTGCAACTCGCCCGCATGAGAGCGAGGTCGTGCTCGGTGGCGCCTTTGTAGTTGTAGCTGCCGTCCGGCTGCTTCACAAAGCCGTAGCCGGTGCTCGTCTTCACCCAATCAGCTCCGGCGCGTTCGCAGATCTGGCAGAGCTTGCGTTTAAAGTCATCGCTGCTGAGGCCTGCGCCGCCGCTGGTGAGGTAGTCGTTCTCAAAGATCACCTTCACCATGGCTCCATGCTTGTGCGCCTCGTCGCAAACGGCCTTCACATCGGCTTCCACATAGTCCCAGTCGGCACTGAGGGCCTTGCCGAGGTTGATGACCATGTCGATCTCGTTCGCGCCGTCTTTGCAGGCGAGCTCGGTCTCGTAGCGCTTGGATTCTGTGGCGCTGTTGCCATGTGGGAAGCCGATGACGCAGCCGACGAGCACACCTGAGCCACGCAGCCACTCAACCGCCTGCTTCACGGCGTAGGGCTTGATGCAGACCGAGGCCACCTGATACTTCGCGGCCAGCTCGCAGCCGGCTTTGAGGTCCGCGTCCGTCATCGTGGGATGCAGGAGGCTGTGGTCGATCATCTTGGCGAGGTCGGAGTAGCTGTATTTCATGGGGTATGGATTGGCTTAGCCAGTTTCTAAATTGGCTTAGCCACTTGTCAAAGCACGATTTCGCAGCAAGGTCTTTGCCGTGGGCAAACCGGCATCCTTTCATCAGCAATTGATCGCCAAGCTGCGGAAACTCCTCCGCAGCCGCCAGTTCATGCCCGGTGCCCAGTTTCTCACCGAGCGCGAGATCGCCGAACGCTTCCAGACAAGCCGCCCCACAGCGAACAAAGCCCTCAGCAGCCTCGTTTCTGAAGGCTTGCTCGAATTCCGCCAGGGAGCGGGAACCTTCGTTCGGGAGAGCGTGCTCGATTATGATCTACAACGCCTAGTAAGCTTCACCGACAAGGCACGCGCCGCTGGCAAAGAACCTGGAACCCAGGTAATCGCCTGCCAAAAACTCACTGGTGCCGAGGTGCCTCAAGAAGTGCTCCAGGCCCTCAAATTAACGGCCAACGAGCCGCTGCTGTACATCGAGCGCGTCCGCCTCGCCGATGAACAACCCGTGATTTATGAGCGCAGGCATGTCGTGGCTCGCCACTGCCCCGGAATGACCAAGACCGATGCCAAAGGCTCCCTCTACGCCTTTTGGACAAAGGAGTGCAAACTTACCCTCTCCGGCGCTGAGGAATCCATCCGCGCCGTGAACGCCACGAATGGCCAGTCCACCCAACTCGGCATCCCCGCGAACACTGCCTGCCTCCTCGTCATCGCCACCGGCTTTCTCGAAGGCGGTGCGCCGCTCTGGCACGAGGAGACACTTTACCGCAGCGACGTGTATGAATTTCGCAACCAACTCGGCGGTGTCACAAGTCCGAAACCAGCGCGCGGTCGGATGCTCTAGATCATCCTATTCGAGCCGAATCTCCGGGCTCGATACCGTCAGCGTGCTTCCATTCTCCTGATGCGCATGAACTGTGATGAAGTTCAGCGTCTTCACCTCGCCTTCCACCGTCGTTTCGCCGCTGAAAGTGGCCGCGCCGACCTTCTTCATCGGGGCCGAAGTCCAGGCATCAAACTCCATCTGGATGCTGTAGTCGGGATGACGGTTCACCGACCACCAGAGCGAGTTTTCCTGCGGCTCGCTGCCATCAGGAAAGACCACCGTCACCACGAGACGCTTCGTCGCCTTCTCCCACTGCGGCGTGATCTTCGGCGGAGCCACCATGCGGCGTGAGTCAAAGAAATGATGCGTGGCGAAGGCATAGAGGTTCTCATCGACCTCTGGCAAACCGTTCACGGCATTCACAAAGCCCGCCTCCTTCGCTCCACCATGCTGACCACCCGGAACAATGTAAACCGGCAGTTGGGGAAAGCGGCGACCGAGTTCGACAAGCCCTGGGCTCACATTGTCATTCGAGCCTTGGTTGTAGAAAACATCCGTCCCACGCTGCTTGAGCACGTCCAGGTAGTTCGTCGTGCGGCAGGCCTCCCACGCGGCATTGCAGGCGGTTCTCATCTCGTCATCACTCCAACCGGCATCGCGGGCCATTTTGACCGTGACGCGTTCATCTGAACGGGCTTTCTGGCGAAGAAGCAGCTTCTCTCTGCCTATGGG
>JAGKWZ010000135.1 GCA_021151605.1 Verrucomicrobiaceae bacterium | reverse complement strand
GCATTTCGTAAAGCAGGACGCCGAGGCTGTAGAGGTCGGCGCGGTGATCGACATGCGCGGCATCGCGGGCCTGCTCGGGGGCGGTGTAGGCGGGCGTGCCCATGAAGGCTCCGGTGTGGGAGAGCGTCATCGCATCGCTGTCGGAAGGGCGGTCCAAGCGGGCGAGTCCGAAGTCGGCCACCTTCACCTGACCGGCGGAGTCGATGAGGATGTTCGAAGGCTTGATGTCGCGATGAATGACGCCCTGCTCATGCGCGTAGGCCAGGGCATCGCAGACTTGTCGCACAACTTCGATGGCGCGCGGCACATCGAGTTTGCCTGCGGCGATGAGATCGCTCAGCGGGCAGCCATCCACATGCTCCATGACGAAGTGAAAATGACCCGCCGGGGTGATGCCGGACTCATGCAGCGCCACGATGCCGGGATGACGAAGCTTCGCCAAGGTGCGTGCCTCGCGGCGGAAGCGCTCGACTTGGCGCTCATCGCGGCTGGCCTCAATGGGCAGGAGCTTGATCGCCACATCACGGTCGAGGTCGGGCTGATGCAGATGATACACCGCGCCCATGCCACCGCGACCGAGCATGCCTTTCATCTGCCACTGCGGGAAGAGTCGGGCGACTTCCTCGGGAGATGGCGGCTCCCATGCCGCTGAAGAAGTCTCGTCCGAGCCCAGGCCGAGCAGGGCGGCGGGGTCGAGACCAGAGATGAGGGGCGCGTGCATGGTAGGAAGGACGAATGAGTAAATCCGAATGACGAAAGAATGACGAAGGCGGGAATGACGAAGGTTGGCTTGGAAACTCGGGCTTCGGATTTCGGCCTTCCTTCGTCATTCGTGAATTCGCCATTCGTCATTATCTGGCGACCAGTTCGACGCGGCGGTTCAGTGCGCGGCCTTCTTCGGTGCTGTTCGTCGTCACAGGTGCCATGAAGGCAGCTCCGAGTGGCGTCAGGCGGGCGGCATCAATGCCATACTTGCTGGCCAGCTCGGCGACGACGGCTTTGGCGCGGCGTTTGGAGAGGTCTTCGTTGAATTCGAAGGTGCCGACATTGTCCGTGTGACCGACGACGAGCACCTTCAGGTTGGGCTCGGCTTTGAGCAATGACGCCATCTCGGTGAGAGTCGATGCGGACTCGGGTTTGATGTCGGCCTTATTGAAATCGAAGAGGATGCCGTAGATGGCGACCTTGCCGCTGCTGGAGATGGATTTCTGCATCTCGGCGGCGGAGAGATGGACCATCTTTTCCTCCATGGGGCGCGTGTCCACGTAGTCCACCTGGATGAGCACGGACTCCTGCGGGATGGTGACGTCCTGCTTCCACGGATTGACCTCCGACTTCGCGATCATGACATGCTCCCAGGAGCGAGCGGCGATGAAGATCGCGGCATAGAGGCCGCCCTTTTCCATGCAGAAGTAGCGGCGATCCTTCACGCCGGTGGTGAGCATCTGGTGATCGAGTTCAGGGATGCCGTAGTATTGTTTGGGCGGGCCGTTGCGGATCTCGGACTGGCCGCCGGACCAGATGGACGTGAAGCCGACTTCCTTGAAGGCCTGCTCGTAATTGCGGGCGATCTCCAGCGTGCTGCGTTTGCCCGCCGTGAGATTCAGCAGCAGGTAGGTGCTGCGGTGCGTGCGGCCTTCGACCTTGCGCACCTCCTTCGGATCAGTGGAACCCGGCGAGCTGAGTCCGCCGATTTGCAGGCCGAGTTCGCCATACTTCTGCGAGGATTGCAGCACGATGGTGCTGCCTTCGTAGCGCGGCATGCCGGGGTAGTCCTTGGTGTTCGGGGCGTCCTGAGTCGGGGCCACTTTTTGAGCGGTGGCAGTGGTGGCAAAGATGCCGACGAGGGTAATGAGGTGGTGCAGTTTCATGGATGTCGATGGGTTAAGATGAATGGCGAGCGCATTGGGCTCATCCTCTGTCTGGCAGTGGCGAGAGGGACGTTACAAAAAACTTTTCACGAGCTGTTTCGCCTTACTTTTTGCCCAGCGCCTGCAGGCACTGGTCCACAAGGTATTTGGGGGCGCTGATGGAGGGTTTTCTGGAGGAATAAACCACGGGGATCGTTCCTCCCTGCTCATGGGCTTGGTAAATCGCCAGCGGCACGACAGAGGTGTGGCTGTGTGTTTTTCCGGTGTTGTCCGTGTATTCGTAGGCCAGCTTTTCCGTGCGGCCGTGACGGTGTCCGCCACTCACGCTGCGCTTGCTGAAAATCCGGCCTGTTGTTTCGATGCCGTGATCACAGAGTTCACGCATTTGCAGTCCTCGACGGACCGCCATAAAGATCATGCCACCAAAGACGATCACGGGGACAAGGAGGCCGAGGAGGAGTTCCGTCATAAGAATGAAAGTGGAGTTCGCTGAAGAACCTAGCCATTTGTCCGTTGCCTGACAAGAAAGGAAGTCTGGCGATTGAGACGGAGATTGTTCATGATAAGGCTCCGATTATCTTTTCCTGCCATGATCTCTCAAAGCGATGCCCCCTTCCCTGTCACCCGCTGGAGCCTAGTCGCCGGAGCGCGCAGTGCGGCGGACCCCAGCCGCAGGCGCGCGGCGCTGGAGGAACTATGCGCTCTCTACTGGCGACCGATCTATGGCTTTCTGAGGCGGCGAGGGCTTGCAGTGGCCGAGGCGCAGGATGCCACGCAGGGCTTTTTCGTTTCACTGCTGGAGGAGGATCTTTTCACCAAGGCCGCAGAGGACAGCGGGCGGATGCGCAGCTTTCTGCTCGGCGCTCTTCAGCGCTGGCAGCGTGGTGAGTGGCGCAAAGGCCAGGCCGAGAAGCGCGGTGGTGGTCAGGAGCTTCTCTCGCTGGAACTCCTGGCTGAGGAAGATGGCTTCGAGGCGACTGGCAGCGACGATGACACCCCCGAGCGCTACTTTGAAAAAAGCTGTGCCCTGGTGCTGCTGGAGTCCGCCATGCAGCGACTGGGGAAGGAGCAGACAGCGGCAGGAAAAGACGCTGCCTTCACAGTGTTGCGGCCGCTGCTGGCTCCGCTCTCGGGTGAACCGACGATCAGTCACGAGGAAGCCGCTCAGCAGCTCCGACAAACGCCCGAGGCGCTGCGTGTGACCCTGCACCGCCTGCGTAAACGCTTCGCCGAAGTGTTGCGAGAGACGGTGGCTGACACGCTGGTGAATCCGACGGAGGAGGCGATCCAGGGTGAGCTGGATGCCCTGAGGGCGGCCTTTTCAGCCTGAGAAAAACTTTTTTCACGAGGCGTGTAACGTCGTCTGGCGCACTGCCAGACAGGGGATGACGCGGAGCCTACCGCACCCAACAAAATCAAATACGTCATCCCATGAAAACTAACACTCTTCGCAGGACCTCGTCCTTGCTCACCCTCATCGTGGCCATCAGTTTGCCGCTCACCGGTCGTGCCGGTTTGCCTGGCAGCGTGGACCATTCTTTCCAGTCCGGGCTCGCCACTTACGGCCTGCCATTCACCACTGAGCAAATGGTTCAAACGGTTCAACGCCAGGCCGATGGCAAGGTGCTTGTCGGCGGTGAATTGTATCATCCTGATCGCACCAAGCCGAGCCATCTTTACCGGCTCAATGCCAATGGCAGCGTCGATACCACGTTCAATCGCAGCGGCGTCGGAGCCAATGGTTCCGTGCATGCCATCGTGGTGCTCGGCGATGGAAAGATCCTCATCGGCGGCAGCTTCACCAGCTACAACGGCGTGGCCTGCAATCGCATCGCTCGACTCAATGCCAATGGTTCGCTGGACACCACGCTTGCTCCGACCACGGGCGCTCGTGATGGTTACATCAGCAGCATCGTGCGTCTGAGTACCGGGAAGTTCCTGGTCGGCGGCAACTTCACGAACTTCGATGGTCTCGCCACCGCAGGTCTGGTGC
Source organism: Verrucomicrobiaceae bacterium (assembly GCA_021151605.1). Taxonomy (GTDB): domain Bacteria; phylum Verrucomicrobiota; class Verrucomicrobiia; order Verrucomicrobiales; family Verrucomicrobiaceae; genus Prosthecobacter. Next base: position 10,386 of record JAGKWZ010000135.1, on the reverse strand, counting down.
GCATGCATCCCACAGGCTCGGTGGACGACTCGTTCAACCGCGGTGGGTGCGGCTTCAACGACACGGTGCGGGTTATCAAGCTGCTGCGCGATGGCAATGTGCTCGTCGGTGGTGACTTCACCTTGATCAATGGCTACCGGCGCGAGCGCATCGCCAAGATGTCCGCCGAGGGAGCGCTGATCTTCACCCAGTTCCTCACCGCCCCAGGTGCCAACGGCTCCGTGCGGGCCTTGCACGAGCTGCCCGATGGCAGGGTGTTGATCGGTGGCGACTTCACCCGCTACATGCAGTCAACCCGCCCCTACCTGGCCTGCCTTGATGCAACTGGCTTTCCTGCGGTCATGATGGATCTCGCCATGGTCAATAGTGGTGTGCGTCACCTCCAGGCGCAGAGCGATGGCCGCATCCTGGTCGCAGGGAACTTCAGCCGCGTCGGTGATGTGACGGCTCACGGTCTCGTCCGTCTCACCACGACGGGAGCAAAGGACAGTTTTCAGGCTCCGGCATCACTCGAGACGGGTGTCTCGGCGCTGAGCCTGCAGCCCGATGGCCGCATCCTGATCGGTGGATTGTTTGAGCGTCTCGACTCGGTGAACACGCCTTTCGTTGCCCGTCTTGAGAGCGCCATGCCGACAGGCGGCGCGAGCTTCAATGGCATCGCCACAGCCAGCCCGTTCAACAACCATCTCGGCGGCAGCGTTTCTATCGTGCTGACGAACAGCGGCAGCTTCTCGGGTCGTTTCATCTCAGGCACCACGAACGTTCCTTTCACAGGCATCATGCCTGACAATTCAAGCCCGAGATGGACAGGTTCCGTCACGCGCAGCACCGGCGAGGTGCTCACCTTTGATCTCACTCGCGGGCGCGACGTTGCTGGCACGGACATGATCATCGGCACCGTGGCAAGCAGCAGCTTCACTGGCGGGTCCAGCATTATCATGAAAGCCGCCTATTACGACGCCACCCACCTGCGCGCCACGCACATCACCGGCCTTCACACCGCCATTCTCATGCCCAGCGGCACGACAGAAACTAGGCTGCCGGAAGGCTGCAGTTACCTGACTCAGACCATTGCCGCCAGCGGCACGGTTGCCATCACGGCGACGCTCGCCGACGGCAGCGTCGTGACTGGTTCCACCGCGCTGGACGCCACCGACACCTGCATGATCTACATGCCATTCGGCACCAACCGCGCCAGCCTGTGCGGTGAGTTCAAATTCCTCGGCCATGACCTCGACGAAAACGTCACGGGTCTGCTGCACTGGCGCAAACCCGCCGCTGTCACCACCACCATCGACAACGGCATGGAGATCAATGCCTACTACGAAGTGCATGGCAGCGACTACCAGACCAGCAGCGGCTTCGGCCTCAGTCCTTCGGGTCCCTCGGTCGCAGGCACCTTCGCCATGCAGGGCGGTCATGTCGGGCTGATGACTCAAAACATCGCCGTCCGCAACAACAGCAGTCTCGCGATTGGCACCCGGGTCGGCGAACTTCGTCTCGACTCGCTCAGCGGCACGGCGTCCACTGGAGCCATCAGCGGCACCTGCACCGTGCCGGTTCTTGATAGCGCCGGCCGTCTGGTGAACCGCACTGGCACCATCCGTGGCGTATTCGTCCAAGGCCTGAATCGCGGCTTTGGCCGTGTCAGCCTGGCTGGCTCGACGACCACCAACGTCCGGTCATCCGCGTTTGAGATCAGTGTGCCTTGAGTCCGTCATCTCGCAACCATCAAGCCCGGGCAGCGCACCTGCCCGGGCTTTTTTTTGAGCGAGGCCGGAGGCTTCATGGATGCCGCCAAATCAAGCCACTGCATGAATTGTGAAAAAATTTCACCGCATCTGTAACGCCGGAAAAATGCCTGCCAGACAGGGGATGACGCGGTTCATCACAACGATGACCGCCGCCGAATCAAATCCACAAAGACAACTCATCCCCATGAAAACGAAACTCACCCTTCTTCTCGCGCTGGCTCTCAGCGCTGAATCCGCCACCGCCGCCAGCCCAAATCTGCCGGTCATCAAACCCAGCGCCCTGCCCAGCCAGGCCATCCGTCCGGCGGCCAAGGTGCCGAACATCCCCATGCAGCGCTCCAATGTTATTGTCCCGGCCAACCGCTCAGCGGTGCCAATGATCAAGCCCAGCGCCCGCCCGGCTCCATCGAGCTATCTGCCGAAGATGCCTGCCATTCGCCCAGTGGTGCCTGAATATGTCCAGCCTCGCAGCAATGGCGGGAGCACCTCCAGGCGTGGCGGCTCTGCCGCACCTAATGCGCCTTCCGCACCCGCTGCGCTCCCTGGCAAAAGCCCTGCCTTCAGGAACCTGCCTGCCAAGCCGCAGATCGAGATCCGCAAGGTGACCCCTGGCCTGAGCTTGCCCAATGCTGAAGGCATTCGCCAAGGCCGCGAAATCGCCAATGGCCTGCAATCCATCGAATCCCTGCGCGGCTCCATCAGCAGCCTGCGGGAGTTTGGTGATGTGTTTCATCAGCCCGGCAACAGAGGCCCCAATGACGGTGGCAACATCTTCGCTCCGTTTGGCGGAGATCCTGGCCCTGACGGCAATACTGAGGTGCATAATCCGCTGGATCGCTCCACCAACCGCGGGCCGCGTGACATTCGCGGTGACATGGCAAAAACCCGCCCCACCGACGGCTCTACCGGCCTGAGCCCCACGGGCGACTCCGTCCTCGAGAGTGAAACCTCGACGGCCTCTGGTCGCGACGGAACCCACACACCAGTCCAATCCACCACCGAAGAGAATGGCGACGTCACTGCCACCACGACAGCCACCACTCGCGATGGCAGCAGCACCACCAGTGTGGAGGTCACCGAACATGCCAATGGATCAGGCACCACGACGACCACGCACGGAGACAACGGACGGGCCGATAACCTCACCGTGACTCGCCGCGACAGCTCGGGCGCTGTCATCTGGTCAAGGTCGGAAACCGTTTATCCTGGCGGAAAGGCAATTGTCGAGACTCGTGATGGCAGCGGTCGGGTCACCTCCCACTCCACGGAATACTTTACCCCTGGCCGTAGAAGCCGTGGTCCTCATCCTGATGACCACGTGATTGGTGGCCCACCCGCTCCCAGCGCCAAGGCGGCCAGCGGCCTCGTCCCGATCGATCTCCTGCGCCAGTTTGCCGAGGGGCAAAACACCGGTGGTGGTGGCAGCAACTACATGACCAGGGGCATCGGAGGCGTTGAAGTCAACCCCGGCAACCCCAACAACAATCCAGGCAGCGACGGCAGCGCCAGACGCCTCAAAAAGGATCTCTTCGGCACCATCAGCAATCCCGGCCCGCATGGAGGCGAAGGCCCCCTGGTCGGTGGCACCCCTCGTGACTAAACGAACCCCAGCCATTCCTCAGTGAGTCGAGCAAATTCCCATTGGCCGAAAAGGTCAGTGGGGATTTTGACTTTGGAATAGGCCATGATGGCGGAAGACCAAACGGCATCTACGCCAGAACTTCCGCGATGACTTCGCCTTTGTCGCCCACGGTGAAGGGACGGTTGCTGGGGGACATGACGACTTGGTTCACGTCCATGCCCATGGCGTGGCCGATGGTGCTGTGGAAGTCCTGGATGGTCGTTTGTTTATCCGCCACGGCGCTGCCGTCTTTGTCACTGCTGCCGTAGATGGTGCCACCTTTGATCGGACCACCGGCGAGCATGGTGGAGAAGACTTTCGGGTGATGATCGCGCCCACTGCGGCTGTTGATGGTGGGTCCACGACCGAACTCGGAGCAAAGGACGATGAGGGTATTCGCCAACATGCCGCGTGACTGGAGATCGCTGAGCAGAGCGGAGATGGCGGTATCGATGATGGTGCCGTTTTCCTCCATGGCGTCGTCGATGTCATTGTGCATGTCCCAGCCACCCTGGGTGACTTCGACAAAGCGGACGCCGCGCTCGATGAGTCGGCGGGCCAACATGCAGCCCTGGCCGAACTTGTTTTTGCCATACTTTTCACGCTCCTCTTCCTTCTCGTCCGTGAGCTTGAAGGCATTCAAGTCCTCACTGCTGAGCAGCTTCAGCGTGTCATCGTAGAAGTCAGAATAGGCCTTGAGATTGCTGTCCTGAAACTTGGAGCGGAAGGGAGCATCGATCTTGTTCAGCAGCGCGAGGCGCTTGCTCATGACATCTGCGCTCGCGGTGAAGGTGGAGTATTGCAGACCTGCTTCAGGATCATGGATGGGCAGTGGGCTGAAAGCAGCGGTAAAGAAGCCGTTGCCATGCTCTGGACCACGATTCACGCAGACAGAGGAAGGCAGCGTCTTGCTGCTCTTGCCAAGCAGTTCCTGAGCCCAGGCACCAAGCACGGGATGCTTGATGGTGCCGCGCTGCTCATAGCCGGTGCGCATGAGATACTGGCCGGAGGCATGGACGCCAGTCTTCGAGGTCATGCTGCGGATGATGGCGAGCTTATCAGCGTGCTCTTTAGCGAGTGTGGGCAGATAACCGCCGAGCTGGTAGTCAGCATTTGTCTGAATGGGATCACGCGCACCTTTGCTGTCACCCGTCTTCGGATCGAGCGTGTCGATGTGCGACATGCCACCGATCATCTGGAGCCAGATCACGTTTTTAGCTTTGCCAAAGCCAGGCATCGTCTTGTTATCGATCCCAGGAGCCGTGTCAGCCGCAGGAACCAAATGTGGCAGCAAAGTCACGCCGAGCGTGGTCTTGGCGAGCTGCTCAGTGAAACGACGGCGCGATACGGGGTCTGTGGAGAGGAACGAGGAGTTCATGGCTTTCTAAATTGGGTTCTCAGGGGACAATGCTTGACCTTTGACTTCTTAACGGCGCAGCGAGTACTACTGCACAAACACAAACTCGCGTGAGTTGAACAGCACCCAGGCGAGGTCACCGGGTTTCATCCCGCCTTCGATGTCGGCGTAGATGGTTTTGAGTTCATCGGCACTCGGTTTGCGGCTGAAGAAGCTGAGATAAAGTGACTCGACCTGAGCTTGGGCACTTTCCTGTTTCTCGGCGGTGGCGACGGCGAGGGCCTGACGACTGCTGAGCACATCCTGGGCATCGCCATTCATGAGCATGAGCACCTGGGGGACGCTGCCTTCCTCACTGTTGCTGTCGGCGATCTGTCGATCACTCTGACCAAACATCCGCAGGAAGTGATCGTCACGCTCGGGCTGGCGCAGCTCGCTGGCACGGGCGAGCACGAGTCCTCCCATGGTTTCAGGGCGGGTGAAGTTACCTTCTTCATCGGTCTCCATGGCGGCGTTGGCGGCTTTGGCCATGGCACGCTTCTTTTTGGCCGCACCCTTCCCTTTGCCCTCGAAGCCAAATCCAGCGACGGTCTTTCTCATGGCCTGCATGGCATCGAGCTTCTCTTTGATGACATCGACGGTGACTTCAGAGGCGGTGAGGTTCATGACCTGCGCGTAGGTGTCAGCGCGTTTCATTTTGAAGTTGTCCACCTTGTCTCCGATGGCGAGGGCAACGCAGGAGTCCCAGGCCTGCTCGGCGGTCATGCGGCGGAGTGTGGGTCCAGGGAAATAGAAGGGCTCGCCCATGGCCAACTCGGCGGTGACAGCTTCGCGTTGGTAAGTTTGGGTGTTGCAAAGCAGACGCATGTAGGCACGCAGGTCGAATTTCAGCCGCACCATTTCGTTCGCGAGGTGATGGAGCAGCGCTGGGTTGCTGGCGGAGTTCGGGTCATCGAGATCCGTGACGGGTTCTTTGATGCCGACACCGAAGACGAGCTTCCATAAACGATTCGCGATGGTCATGGCGAAGCGTGGATTGTCCGGGCTGGTCATCCAGTCGGCGAAGACCTCACGCATGGCGCTGTCGTCGTCGGCCTTCTTCATGGCGTTCTCGGCGTTTTGGTAACAGCGCAGACGATGGTCATCTTTGCCCCAGACGATGAGTTTGGGCTTCACAGCATCGCCGGGCTTGGCGTCTTTGTATTTGTAGTCAGCAGGCAGGACGAGGTCATTTTTCTCACCGTCTTTGATGCTGAGCGAGTTCACATCCATGAGGCGGCGTGCTTGCTGATAGGCCTGCTGGCCGAGTTCTTCACGCAATCCACGGAGAGCGCCGCCGGCCCGATTGCGCTCGCCTGCTTCAGAGGCACCAAAGAAGGCGGCCATCTCGTAGAACTGCTTTTCCGTCCAATCGGCAAAGGGGTGATCGTGGCACTGCGCACAGGAGACATTGGCTCCGAGGAAGGTGCTCAGAGTCAGACTGAGGTTGTCCAGCCTCATGCCGCGATCACGCAGCAGGTAACCAGCGGCACCATTTTCGAGGAGCTTGCCGTCAGCCACCAACATGTCGCGCACGACTTCGTTCCAGGGGCGATTCTTCACGAGCTGCTCCTTGAGCCACTCCTGATAGGTGAAGAACTTGGCCTTCTGCGCATCATCGGCCACACGCAGCATGTCGCTGAAGTAGTTGTACATCCGCGAGCTGAAGCCATCGTCGTTGATCAGCGTGTCGATCACATTCGCCCGCTTGGATGAAGAGGTATCGTTCAGGAAAGCGAGCGTCTCCTCTCGAGTCGGGATGCGTCCGGCGAGATCCAGATACACGCGGCGGATGAATTGCTCATCGCTCGCGAGAGGATTGGGCTTTTGCCCAGCCTTCGTCAGGCCCATGAGCACACCTTTGTCGATCACCGCCGCCGCTTGGGCGAGCCCGGGATCTTTCGGGATGCCCAGGCCCTCGGGCTTCAGCGTTTGAGCGAGTTTTTGATCCTCGGGAATCAGGTTTTCGAGAGGCAGACGGTAAACGTAGCCGTCGCGGGTTTGCAGGAAGATGTTTCCACTCTCGATGCCTCGGAAGGTGGCCTCGACCTTGCGGCCCGTGGCATTGGTCCAGACGCGGAAGTTCGCATTACCATCCGGCGCAATGATCACCGGCTGCGAGGGCGGTGGGGTCGGGTCTGCGGCAGGCAGCGCGGAGGCAAAGGCGAGGGCAAGGAGGCCGGTGAGACGTTGGTTCATAGGCGATGGGGCGGTTGCAGGCGTGAAACGAAGAAGACTGTCGGAAGTTGCGGAAACATCTAAAGCGAGACAGGACGTGAAGAAAATTCACAGCGCGTTTGACAATCCACTGGGTCTGCTTAGTCTCTGTGACCTCAACGCAGGTTTACGGCTTCAACGCCAAATGCACTCCTAGCTCAATGGATAGAGCATCTGACTACGGATCAGAAGGTTAGTGGTTCGAGTCCACTGGAGTGTACCACTTCTATAAGCTGTATTAGCTTGCCTGCACCGGGGCAAACCAGCTTTGGAAAACTTTGGTAATAGCTGCGAATTGTCTTCGGAAAGCGCCTTTTGACTATCTTGAGCGAAGCAAAGCACACAACGCCAACAACCAGGCGCAGCATTTCGAGAAGGTCCAACAGCTAAGACCGGGTTAAAACAAAATGTCCGGTTTCACCCGCTCATACGGGATGGAGTTTCTGAATCGTCTCTTTTGTCGCAAAAACACGCGGCGAAGTGGCGACTTAGATGCCTCCCAATCGCATGAAATCATTCCTCGCATTTACTCTCTTCGCTCTAGCTGCTGCTGCGCAGGGCAAACCTACCCGTTTTGTCCGGATCGAAATCCCTGGTGATAAAAAGTGCCTCCAGATCGCTGAGATCGAAGTGCTAAGCGGTGGTAAGAACATCGCGAAGAGTGGTAAGGCTACGCAATCGACCACCGGTCACGGTGGCGATGCCAGCCGCGCCATTGATGGCGACAAGGACCGTAACTACGGCAAGGGCATGACTCACACCATCGAGAACAGGCCGAATCCCTGGTGGGAACTGGATCTCGGCGCGGCGCAGGAAATCGACTCCATCGGCCTGTGGGCGCGTCAGGGCTTCCCGGAGCGTCTCGGCGGCTTCACGCTGAGTTTGCTCGATGAAGCACGTAAACCGGTGTTTGAAGCCAAAAACATCGACGGTCCCGAAGCGATGACCATCGATGTGAAAAACGGAGGCAAGCTGGCTTACCTCACCTTTGACGGCAAACCCGGCAAACCCGCAGTGAAAGGCGCGAGCAGCGCTCCAGCCGCGAAGGAGCCTGCGCTCGTTGACGTGCCAGCCGACTACAAAGACACGCTGCCCTTCGCGTTCAGCCAAGGCGACACCGTGGCGATCCTCGGCAATGGCCTTCCGGACCGCATGCAGCACGATGGCTGGATGGAGACCGTCCTGCAAAGCGCTCTGCCAGAGCAGAACGTGCGCTTCCGCAACATGAGCGCCAGCGGTGACCGCCCGAACTCCTTCCCGCGCAGCGGCGGGCACATGCACATGACGGATTACCTGCGTCATGTGAAGCCGGATGTCGTGTTCGCCTTCTTCGGCTACAACGAGTCCTTCGAGAACAAGCCGGACGACTTCAAAAAGCAGCTCGTCGATTTCGTGAAGTATGTACGCGGCACGAAGCCGAACGGCAAAACCTTCCCGCGCATCGTGCTCTTCAGCCCCATCGCGCATGAGGACACGAAGAATCCGAACGTGCCGAATGGTGCGGAGCACAATCCGCAGCTCGAAGCCTACACGAAAGCCACCGAAGCCGCCGCGAAGGAAGCGGGCGTGGGTTTTGTCGATCTCTTTCATCCCTCGCTCGATCTTTTCAAAGCTGCGAAGGAGCCGCTCACGATCAATGGCGTGCATCTCAGCGCCGAGGGCAATCGCCAGCTCGCCGAAGTGATCGCGAAGGCCTTGCTCGGCAAGGAAGTGACCGCTTCGGCCTCGCTCGAAGAGCTGCGTGAGGCCGTGATGGAGAAGGATGTGCATTGGAACGCCCGCTACCGTGCCCGCGATGGCAATGACGTGTGGGGCGGCCGCTCGACGCTCGCTTTCACCGATGGTCAAACCAACGCCGTCGTGCTCCAGCATGAGCTGACGATGCTCGATGTCATGACCGGCAATCGCGATGCCAAAGTGTGGGCGCGATCCAAAGGCGGCGACCTCAAAGTCGATGACAGCAACGTGCCAGCGCCTGTGCCGGTGATTTCCAATGTCGGTGGCAAATCCAAGTCATCGAGCGCCATGAAGGAAGGCCGCACGGAATACATCAGCGGCGAGGAAGCCATCAAGCACATGGCGTTTGATCCACGCTTTGAAGTGAGCCTGTTTGCCGATGAAGCGCAGTTCCCGCAGCTCGTGAATCCCGTGCAGATGCAGGTCGATACCAAAGGCCGCCTGTGGGCCGCCGTGTGGCACACCTACCCGATGTGGGAGCCGCTGAAGGAGATGAAGGACGCCCTCGTCATCTGCCACGACGACAACAAGGACGGCAAAGCGGATCGCCTCACCGAGTTCGCCCGTGTGCAGAATCCGCTCGGCTTTGAGTTCTGGAATGGCGGCGTCATCGTCACCTGCGCCCCGGACATCATTTTCCTCAAAGACACTGATGGCGACGACGTGGCCGACGTGCGCACCATCATGCTGCAAGGCGTCGATTTCGCTGACACGCATCACGGCGCGAACAACCTCGTCATGGGCCCCGATGGCGGCATCTACTGGCAGAGCGGCGTCTTCATGGTGCACAATCACGAGCATCCGTGGGGCCCCTCGCTGCAAACCGGCAGCAGCGCCATGTATCGCTTTGATCCGCGCCGCTTCACCATCGCCAAGCACGCCGACAACTCGCCGAACCCACACGGCATCGCCTTCGACACCTGGGGCTATCACTACGCCACCGACGGCACCGGCGGTCGTGCGTATCAAGTGCGCCCCGAAGGCAACGGCTTCAAAATGTATGAGCTGCTCAAGAAGGAAGTGCGCCCCGTCACCGCCAGCGAAGTCGTCAGCAGCACCCACTTCCCCGAGGACATGCAGGGCGACTTCCTCATCTGCAACGTCATCGGCTTCCTTGGCATCAAGCACTACGATCTCGCTCGCGATGGCGACAAAGCCAGCGTCTGGGGCGAACCCGCCGGCGCTGAACTCACCGTCAAAGTCACGCAAGCCGACGGCAGCGTCACCGAGGATAAATCACGTGGCCTGCTCATGAGCGGCGACAAAAACTTCCGCCCCAGCGATGCCATCTTCGGCGAAGACGGCTCCCTTTACATCGCCGACTGGCACAACGTCATCATCGGCCACATGCAGCACAACGTGCGCGACCCGAACCGCGACCACAAACACGGCCGCATCTACCGCATGACCGCCAAAGGCCGCGAGTTGCAGAAACCCGTCGCCATCGACGGCCAGCCCATCCCCGCGCTGCTCGAAAACCTCAAGCACCCCACCGACAGCGTGCGCCATCGCACCCGCGTCGAACTCAGCGAGCGCCCCACCGCCGAAGTCATCGCCGCCACCAAGGAATGGATGAAGCAATTCGACGCCACCAAGAAAGAAGACGCTCATCACCTTCTCGAAGCTCTCTGGCTCCACCAGCAGCACAACGTCCGCGACAC
>JAGKWZ010000134.1 GCA_021151605.1 Verrucomicrobiaceae bacterium | reverse complement strand
AACATGAAGTCAGAAGAATCGATTAACGGCGTCCTCCTCGTCGATAAAGGCCCCGACATGACATCCCACGATGTCGTCGCTGTGGCGCGTCGTTGTTTAAACATGAAGAAGATCGGCCACTGCGGCACGCTCGATCCCATGGCCACAGGCATGCTCATCCTCGTGCTCGGCAGTGGCACGAAACTCCAGGACCTGCTCATGAGTGAGGACAAGGAATACACCGGCAGCCTCAAGCTCGGAGCCACCACCTCCACTCAGGATCGCGAAGGCGAAATCCTGGAGGAGAAGCCAGTGCCAGCTCTGACCGAAGAAGAGATCAAGGCCGCCTTCGATGCCTACAAAGGCGACTTCTACCAGATGCCGCCCATGGTCAGCGCCATCAAGATCAACGGCGTGCCGCTCTACAAGCTCGCCCGCAAAGGTCAGGAAGTGGAGCGCGAGCCGCGTTTTGTCCGTGTCTATGACTATCAGATCACCAAGACAGAAGTGCCGGACATCGACTTCCGCGTCGTGTGCAGCAAGGGCTTCTACGTCCGCACTTACGCTCATGACATCGGTCAAAAGCTCGGCTGCGGTGCACACTTGACGGATCTGCGCCGCACACGCAGCGGGCATTTTAAATTCACCGAAGGCAATCACACCTCCTTCGCAGCGCTCAAAGAAGGCCGCCGTGACGAAGTCATGAAGTCCATCATGAGCCTTTACGATGTCTCGAAGCTCCGCGGAGCGTAATTTCCAGCCGCCATGTCCCTCAGCCGCTTCCATCTCACCGCCGAAGCCTGGCAGTCGGACAGTCTGACCTTGATCGGCGATGAAGCCGCGCATTGCTCTCGCGTGCTTCGTCGGGAGGTTGGGCAGCAGATCGAAATCTTCGATGGGGCGGGCCGTGTCGCCACGACAACGATCACGGCCATCACTAAGAGCATCGTCACAGCGCGCATCGACTCCCAACATCAGCACGAGGCTCGTGCTCATCAGATCCATCTGCTGCCGGCGATGATCAAAGCCGAGCCCTTCGAGTGGCTGCTGGAAAAGGCCGCCGAACTCGGGGCAGCCAGTGTGCAGCCCGTCGTCACCGCACGCACCATCGTCCATCTAAGTGGCGACAATCTGGACAAAAAGCTAAGCAAATGGCGTCGCCACATGATCGAGTCTGCCAAGCAGTGCCACACGCCCTGGATTCCACATTTGGCAAAGCCGCGCAACTTTGCCGACATGCTCGCTTCCTTGCCTGCGGATGGCACCCGCATCATCCCCGCCCTGAGCGAGCACTCACGCCGACTCCATGAGCTGCCGCTCGCGCAGGCGAAGTCCGTCTTCATCCTCATTGGACCTGAGGGCGACTTTACCCCCGAGGAGGAAGCCCTCGCGCAGCAACACAGTTTTCAGCCTGTCACGCTCGGTCAGCTCATCCTTCGCGCCGAAACCGCCGCCATCGCCTCCCTTGCGATGGTGGGGCATGAACTGGAGCGGCAGTCTGCTTGATCAGCCAACAATCGCTCTCGGCACGCGGCCGTGCACGTCCGTGAGGCGGTAATCACGCCCAGCGTAGCGATACGTCAGCTTCTCGTGATCCATGCCCAGCAGGTGCAGCATCGTTGCGTGGATGTCGTGGATGTGCATCTTGTCCACCGCCGCCTTGAAGCCGAAGTCATCGCTTTCGCCATAGGCCGTGCCTCCGCGAGCACCACCACCGGCGAAGAACATGCTGAAGCCATGCGGGTTGTGGTCGCGGCCATTGCCGTTTTCACTCACAGGCGTGCGGCCAAACTCACCGCCCCAGACCACCAGCGTGTCGTCCAGCAGCCCGCGTTGTTTGAGATCTCCCAGCAGCGCCGCGATGGGCCGATCAATGTCCGCCGCGAGCCGACGCGTCGTCGCATCATGATTCGAGTGTGAGTCCCAGGGCTGGCCGTTGCCATAATACACCTGCACGAACCGCACCCCACGCTCCACCAGCCGCCGCGCCATGAGGCAGCCGTTGGAAAAATGACTCTTTCCATACATCTCCCGCACCTTCTCGGGCTCCAGATTCACATCAAAGGCATCCGTCGCGGCGGACTGCATCCGGTAGGCCGTCTCCATCGCCTGGATGCGTCCATTTAGCGCCACATCAGCTCCGCCACGCGCGGCGAGATGCTCCGCGTTCAGCTCCTGAAGCAGGTCGAGCTGCTTGCGTTGATCGCTCATGCCGAGGCGACCATTGTTCAGCCACGGGATGAGCTGCTTCGGGTCTGGGTTCGTGTGATTGATGTAGATCCCCTGATGCTGCGCGGGAAGAAAAGCACTGCTCCACAGGATGGAAAACCGCACCGGTCTGCCGGGGCAAAGCACGACGTAGGACGGTAAGTTCGCGTTCTCACTGCCGAGACCGTAACTCAGCCACGAGCCCATGCTCGGCACGCGTTCCGTCATCGTGCCGTTGTTCATCAAAAGCAGCGCCGGGCCGTGATTGGGATTGTCCGTGTGGCAGGAGCGCAGCAGGCAAAGATCATCCGCATGGCGGGCGAGGTTTGGCAGCAGCTCGCTGATCTCCAGCCCGCTCTGCCCATGCTTCGAATACGCATACGGCGAGGCCAAAAGACCTCCGGTAGGCCTTTCCGTACGCAGGTCCGCACCTTCAGGACGCTGACCGTTGAACTTCGTCAGCATCGGCTTCGGATCGAAGAAGTCCGGCCCGAAAGGACCGCCATTCATGAAGAGGTGAATCACCCGCTTCGCCTTTGGCAAAAAGTGAGTCGCCACCCCACCACCCGCCTGGAGGCTCGATGCCAAGCCCAACGCTCCAAGTCCACCACCCATGCGGGTCAGCAGTTCACGGCGGGAGAAGAGGGGCGCTGAATTCATGCACAGCTCTACGAAACCATCCGTTCATCTTTCTCAAACAATACCACCTCAGCGCCTCGGTCCATACAGTGGCACTTTTTCGCCAGCGTAGGCACCGGCTTCTGTCAGCGCAGAGAGATCAGGGGCCTGGTAGAGCTTCGCGGGGTCTTCTGGGTAAGGCGCTGTTACCTTGATGACACGGCCATGTGGCTCGTACTCCGTGCCGGGAAGCGTCTTGAAGGTCCAGGTGCGGATTTTGCCTTCAAAGGGCATGCCGATGACGGCGTAGGCGTTGTGGTCGATGAGGCAGTGATCGCCGAAGCTTTGTGCATCTACGGCGCGGCCTCTTCCTGGGCTGTAGCCACCGTATTTCATGCCTGCTGGCGGTTTGCCGCCGATGAAGAGATTGTGGGTGATCAATGCATGATCAAAGGGCTCGCTGGTATGAATGCCCAGGCCGTCGCCAGCTTTGATCACGGTGTTGTGCTGGATCACATCTCCCTGGCTGAAGCGGCTGATTTTAAAGGACTCGTGGATGATGTTGAACATCACATTGCGCAGGAAGTAGTTCGGGCCGCCGAGACCTGGTTGCGAGGAGATGCCGACGAAGCAGTTCGTGAGGCGGTTGCGCAGTAGGCGGCAGTTGCTGAGGGCAAAGTCGGCCTCGATGCCGTCGTCTAGACCGGCGCTGAGGTCGTTGTTGAGGATGTCGTTGCACATCTGCTCAGCCGCGCCGTCGTCCTCCATGTGGCTGATGCAGTCGCGGAAGCCACTGACGCGATTGTGCCGAATCACATTGCCGCTGCCGGTGAATTGGATGCCCTCGCCGTCGTTGTCGCCGTTAGCGCCCATGATCTCCGGCTTCCACTCGCGAATGCCGGTGATGACGTTGTCCTCGATGCAGGCGTTCATCATGCCGGGTTTGTAGGCCTTGATGCCAAATTGCGACTTGATGGTGCAACGCCGCACCGCGCAGTGCTCGGTCCCATTCAAACGCACCGGACCATTCACGGTGACACCTTCGAGATAGACCCAATTGCGATTCGTAAGGCTGATCTCGCTGAAAACGGCCTTCCCGCTCGTGCTGCGATACACAATCGGCCTCCCAGGCTCGCCGTCGTGATTGAAGGTCACTGCGCCGTAGTCGCCATCGGCGAGCAACAGCACCTCGCCGGGCTTCACGGCATTCAAATCGGCCTTCGAGCCGCTTTTGAGCACCGCATCGGCTTTCGCGACCGGTTCAGGCCGAGTCGATGCCCTCACGACTTTCGTCGCCGAGCCGCCATCGGGGTCATTGAGCTTCAATTCGATCTCATATGCCGTTCCCGGCTCCAGATCGAACACGCTGCCGCTAAGCCGGTTCGACCACGTGAAGATTGGCGAGGTCTTCTGGCTCTTTCCTGCGGGCACACGCCGCAGCGGCAAGCCATCGTGCCAAGTCGTCTCGCCTTCTTTTCGATACTTGAGCTCGCAAACAGCATCCAAGTCGTCATCACCCCCGATCTGCCATTCGACAGCGAGGTGATTCAGCGTTGGAAACGGTGTGGTGACCTCATTGGGGACGGTGCTATCCGCAGCGTGCAAAGCCGAGATCAAGAAAAGAGGAAGGAGCAGGCGTATCATGGTTTTATTTGAGGAGTTCAGAAATCACGTCATCCGCCGGCTCCATTGGCAGCACGGCAAACAGGGCTGGCTGCCAAGGATCGAGGTTCACTTGCAGCTCACTCACTTGGCCGAGTTTTTCACCCGTGCGGAGGTTCACGACGAAGCCGGGCTGCTGGAGCTTCGCGGTGAAGGTGGTGGGCTTTTCGAGCGCTTCGTTGCCGCCGACCTGGGCCAGCTCTTCTCTCATGCGATACTCGATGTTGCGCTCGAAGGCGATGAGCCGGGCTTTGTCACCGACTTTGAATCGGTGCACACGCACGCGAGCCTCGGCGGGCACGGTCACAGGCGGACGCACGCCGCGCTCGGCGAGGAGTTGGCGGATGCTTTCGAGCGGCGCAGGATCAAAGTCGGCCTTGAGGCGATTCACGGGATACTCGCTGAGTGTCGTGGAAACCTCTTCGAAGGCTTTTTCACCCGGATTCGTGCCAAAGGTGATCCGCGTCTTCTCTGGAGCTTCATTCTCAGGCCAATCGAAGTCCTTTCGCAGCGTGCCGTGCTCATCAAAGAGTCCGTGCGGGCCATCGGCGATGACCACGCGATTCTCGCGCTTGGCAAAGAAGCGTGCGGCATCGCGCTCGCCCTGGCTCATGGCCCAGCTTTGCGGTAAAACGAGCAAGCGCGGCGTGGTCGGCATGCCTTTGGCGAGTTCTTCACCGCTGATGAAGGTAGGGCTGAAACCGATGTCTTGCAGGGCTTTGAGCCAAGCATTGCGCACGACGGCATGGCGGTTGTGATCCGATTCATAGCTACCGAAACGGCGCAGCCAGGTGCTACCATCCACGGTGGACTCCAAAAGCCACGCGACCTGCACGCTGGGCTGCGAGTAGTGAATGAGCAGCGGGTCACGCTCGCGCTCAGCGAGCATGAAGAGCTTCGCCAGCGGTGTGGTGAGCGATTTAAAAACGGGCGCGAGCGCCTTGCCCTTCGCGGTGAGTGGCAGCTCGGGCTTCGAGTAGTCGATCACATCTTCACTCCACCAGATGATGCTGCCTTTGTCGCCTTCCAGCAGCAGATGCCAGAGGCGGCGCATGGCGGCATTCGTGTCTTTTTCAAAGACGGTGGCTAGGATGGGTTTCCCTGGCATGAAGGAGCCGAAAATCTCGCGTGAATTGCAGATGTCGTAAGGCTCCACCCAGTCGAGCACCTGGCTCATCCGCCACAAATCGTAACCGCCGAAGGCATGCGGCATCTGCGTGCCCTCGATGCCGACCGGTGTGGCCGGATCGACCTCATGCGAGGCTTTGCGAAAGTGATCCAGTGCCCGAGCGAGCGCGAGATCCATGTAGCTGCGATGATCCGCCCACGGCGAGAAGTTCCAGCGCGTGCGCTCTTGCTTGGCTTTTGCGAGATCGAGGTTCACGGCACGCACCTCGGCCCAGTCGGTTTTCGACTCAGGGCCGGGCTTATTGGAGCCCATGCGTTGTTTGATCTGATCCGTGGTGAAAGGCATCACGGCATCCCAGCTCGTGAAACTCGTCTGCCATTGCTGATTCAGTGCATCGAGTGACTCATAGCGTGTCTTCAGCCACTCGCGAAAAGCCGCGAGTGAAGTGGTCGAGAAGTCGTAGTCGAAAGGGTTCGCCGAGATGGTCGTCGAAAGCTCGTCGCGGATGTCATAGAGCAGCGGCGATTGCGGCGCGGCCTCGCGAGCGCTCTTTTTCATGCGGTCGCCCATGCGCTGGAGCCAGTCTGCATCCTCCAGCGGGTAATCCCGCACCAGCGAGGCCATGTCGCGTGTCTTTGCCCAATCAGTCACCGTTTTATCCCAGTTCGTGACCTTTGAGCGGAACTTTAAACACAGCCCTTCATTGACGATGTTCTCCACATAATGGCCGAAGCCGTTCTTTTGGTAAAACGATGCATCTCCGCCCACGCCGATCATGCCGCTGTTGATGCCCATTTCACGCAGACGCTCCGCCATCACCGGATTTGCCAGCGCCTTCTGGCCTTGGTCGCCCATCCACAAGATCACTCGGTAATCCGTCCACGGGCGGACGTTTTGGGCATGCAGACTTAGGGTCGTGAACAGAAGGCAGAGAATCGTTTTCATCAGAGTTGGGCCATTAAAAACGCACCCTCCGCTCAAGAGGCTTCAGCGAAACCATCAGCCGTTTACTGAACGTGAACCTGAAAAGAATCTCCTCCAGCCAAGGCCCATGCCAGTGACGAACAAGGCCAGACCTGACCACGCAGGTGCGAGATGAAACCAGTCCACATACCCGATCGGATAATGCACGCCGATGGCACAGCCGAAGCCTGTCATCCCGGCAATCATGAGCGCCTCCCAGACATGCCGGGAAGGTTTCGCCTGCCAGAGAATGCCCAACACCAGCAGACCGGTGGTCAGCAGGCCTCCGCCGAAACCTGCGCGGTCGTGGGCGATCAAAGGAACCAGCCGTGGATTGATCGCCTGAAGCTCGGACGAGGTGAGGCCGATGAAGGCCGTATCCTCCGGCACGAACACGCAGGTCATGCCGATGACGGTGATCGTCAGCCCCGCGCCGATCATGCCCAGAGCGGTCGCCAACAGGCAAAGCCGTGAAAGACATTCCCGCGATCTCCAGGAAGTTGGCCTCCACATCGGTTTCAGCATCTCCTCCCTGGTTGGCCAGTGCCGCACGAGCTTTCGTGTCATCCACAGACCACCGATAAATACCGGTAGCAGAAGCATCGTCGCCACACCATGCCAGGAGTCGAGATAGCCATAGCCGATGTAGGCCAGGAAGCTGCCAAAGCCAAAAACGCCGCTGAGCATGAGCAACCGCCACGCCCATGCCTCGCCCTCGCGTAGCGGAAACAAGGCCAGCCACGCATACAAGGCCGCGATGGAGACCAGCACGCCACCGAATGAGAACCGGTCATGAATCATGAAATGGACGATGCGGCACTGGTTGATGCGGCAGAGGTCCGCGGGCTGCATGCCGAGAAAGGCCACATCATGCGGAAGAAAAGCACCGGTGACTGACAGGAACATCGCGAAACCTCCCGAACCTGCCAGCGCCAGTGCCGTGAGTAGCAATAGCGGCACCCCATCGCCAAGAAGCGACCAAACGAAGGAACGATTCTCAGCTGGCTGGTTATCGGGACAAGGCATGAGGAGTTTCATAGCAACTCACCGTCTCAATTCCAGCCCAGCATCGAAATGGCTAAGCAAGGTAGTCCTCACGCTCCGCGAGAGGAACATGGAAGTTTGGCTGGCGAGGAAGTCAGCGAAGGACGAGGAGGTTTTGCCTTTGCGGAAGCCTTAGGCTCATCTTGCGGAGCAAGATGGCTACTTTGCTGGCGCATCAGCGGCACTCTCTCTTTTGCACAAGGTTACTTCTGAGGCTACAGAGATAGCACCATGAAGATCCTGACCTCCTGCTTTTTCATCCTCGCTTCGCTTGCTCATGCGGAAGTGCGCCTGCCTGCTTTCTTTGCGGACAAGATGGTGCTTCAGCAGGACATACCGGTGCCGGTGTGGGGCTGGGCGGATGCGGGTGAGGCGGTGACTGTGGCTTTTGCCGGGCAAACGAAGGCCACCCAGGCGGATGAGAAGGGTAAATGGATCGTGAAGCTCGATCCGCTCGCGGCGAGTGCGGAGCCACGTGAGATGCAAATTGGTTCACGCGTAATCAAGGACGTGTTCGTGGGTGAGGTGTGGCTGGCCTCAGGGCAGTCGAACATGGGTTTCCCGGTCGGCAGTGCGCACAATGCCGAGCAGTCACTCGCCAAAGCGGCTGATCCGTTGCTGCGTTTCTGCACGGTGCAAAATGCGACGGCAGCGGAGCCGCAACAGGAGCTGCGGGGCAAATGGGAGGCCAGTGATCCGACGACGGCGAAGGGCTTTTCCGCCGTGGCTTACTTCTTTGCGCGGGATCTGCGGGCGAAGCTCGGTGTGCCGGTCGCGATCCTGCATTCCTCCTGGGGTGGCACGCCGGCTCAGGCTTGGGTGAGCATGGACGCACTGCATGAGTCACCGCCGTTTGAAAACTACGTAAAGAGCTACGACGCTGCGCTGGCGAAGCATCGAGACGTTTTGGCGAAGCCAGAGATGATGACGAAGTATCGCGAGGACCTCGCTCAGTGGCAGAAGGAGGTCGCGCCCGCATTTAACGAAGCGATGAAGGCCTGGAATGCCGGACCGA
Organism: Verrucomicrobiaceae bacterium; assembly: GCA_021151605.1. GTDB lineage: Bacteria > Verrucomicrobiota > Verrucomicrobiia > Verrucomicrobiales > Verrucomicrobiaceae > Prosthecobacter. The sequence goes on along the minus strand of JAGKWZ010000134.1, from coordinate 7,187 downwards.
AAACGACGCCGAAGCCCGTCCCCGCACGTCCTGAGCCTGCGAATCCCGACCCGATGGACATTCCCAGCCCTTCCTCGCGGCCCGGCACGCCGAGTGTGATTTTCAATGCCAAGATCGCGCCGCTGGCAGGCTATGCGATGCGTGGCGCCCTGTGGTATCAGGGCGAGGCGAATGCCAGCGGCGGCATCGAGTATCGCAAGCTGCTGCCGAGGCTGATCGGCGACTGGCGCAAGCGTTGGGCGCAGGGCGATTTCCCCTTTCTCATCGTGCAGCTTTCCTCATGGGACATGGACACGAAACCCGCGCCGCAGCATCACTGGCCCGTGTTGCGCGAGGCACAGGCCATGACGGCCAAGTCCGTGCCGAACTGCGCCCTCGCCGTGTCCATTGATGTGGGTGATCCGAAAGACGTGCACCCGAAGGGCAAAGAACCCGTCGGTCAGCGGTTGGCTCTCGCCGCGCGGAAGCTAGCCTATGGCGAGGCCTCGCTGGTGGCTTCGGGGCCAGTGTTTCGCGAAGCCAAAGCCGAAGGCGCGACGATGCGTGTGCGCTTTGATGAGATCGGCAGCGGCCTCACCATCGGCCAGGCACCCTGGCGGGCGGCGGGTGATGCTCAGTGGCCACAGGACCGACTCGTCGGCTTCATCCTCGCTGGTGAAGATGGCCAGTGGCATGACGCCGAAGCAAAGATCGAAGGTGACAGCGTCATCGTCACCAGCGCCGCCGTCGCGAAACCCGTCGCCGTGCGCTATGCCTGGGCGAACTCCCCCCGCTGCAATCTCTACAATCGCGAAGGTTTGCCCGCCGTGCCGTTTCGCATTGATGTGAAGTGATGAAGTCGCGGGAGCCACTGGTGGACCGCGTGGAGGCGCTGTTGATTGGGCCGCAAAGAGTGCGATCCCGCTGCGGAGGTCGTCCAGGTGCTCACCAAGATGCCTGTGGCGATTGACGAATTGAAGTGAATCACTGTCCAATCAGAGGGGAATGGCTCATTGTTTGGCCTTGTAGAGTCCCACGCCGCCTGCCCAAAGTTCAGCAGTATCTGGATTGAAGCGCAGCACGAGCGGTTTCACATACGGGATATTGCCGGTGATGTTTTGCCAGGTGGTGCCGCCATCGCTGGTCTTGTAGATCGCGCCATCGGGGACCGTGTTCCAGGTGACAGCAGAAACCCACATCGTCTTCGAATCGCCCGGATGCACTTCGATGCCGACGATGGAGCGCTTCTCAGGGAAGTGGGTGATCTGTGTCCAGGTCTTACCGTGGTCGGTGCTGCGCCAGAGATGCTGGCCGGAGCAGTAGATGGTGCCGTCGGCGGTCGCGTGGAGGTTCCAGATGAAGTTCTCGCTGGTGAAGACTGGCTTCCATGAGGTGCCGCCGTCTTCGCTGCGGTGAACGCCACCGCCGGTGCCGCAAGCGCCCCAGAACAGTCGCTTGGACTCAGTGGGATCAACCACCAGACCATAGAACATGCGGCGACTTGCAGGCTGATTCGGCAGTTGCGACCATGAGCTACCGCCGTCTTCGGATTTGAAGATGCCGCCGCCGCTATTGCCATTGGCCGCATCACCATCCATGCCGAGATAGACCCTCTGCGGGTTGTTTGGATCGACCGCCAGGGCGCGTGGATGACCCTGCCCCCACATGGTGTTGGGCCGGATCCTGTAGTCGGGCAGGCCAGCGGTGACAGATTGAAAGGTCGTGCCGCCATCATCGCTCCGCACCACGGCGGTCGGCACTTGATACCAGGGAGTCACGGTGCTGAGGATGCGTGGGGAGGCGTTGATGTCACTGACCGCGACTCGCCAGTTGTGTCCGCTAAGTCCAGGCGTGTGCTTCATCGGCGAGAGCTGGTGCCAGCTTGATCCGCCATCTTTGGAGATCAAGGTGCCCTCGTCCATCGCGGTGACGTAGGTCTTGCCATGGAGAAACCGGATGTCGGTGATGCAGGAGATGTCGGCACCGGCCGAGCGTTCACTCCAACTGGCAGCGCCATCGGTGCTCAGGCAGGGACGCCAGTTCGCGGCGAGGAAGATCTCCTTGGGGTTGCGCGGATTGATCGAGAGATTGCGAGGTGCGCTGAGGTTGGCATTGCCGCCGTTGAAGAAGTCGAGCGTGGGATTGGTCTTCGTGTCCGTTCGCAGCTTGTTCACACGCTCCCAGGACTCGCCTGCATCTTGCGAGAGATAGAAGGAGCCGTTCCAGTCCACCGCGCCGATGGCATAGACTTCGTTCGGCTCGGCCGGATTCACCGCCACCTCCAGCATCTCGCTGTTGTTCAGGATGCCTTTCGTCAGCTTCGTCCAACTCTTGCCACCATCCGTGGACTTCATGATGCCGTTCTTGAAGAACGCGCCATACATCACGTCGGTGTTCATCGGGTGAAAGGTCGCATGCGCGGCCTTGGCGGGCGTGGGCAGGCGTTTCCAGGTCTTCCCCGCATCGCGACTGAGCAGGAGACCTGAATCATGCGTCGCAGCGACAACGAGCGATGAGTCCTTGCTGGCGATCGTCACGCTGTGCGCCGGTCCTGCGGTCGGAGGCCCCACATGGATGCTGCCAAAGGTCTGCAAGGTCTGGTCCACCTTGAAGTCACGGATGACGACCTCTTCGCCGCCGCTCCTGGTGAAAAAAAAGCGTGCGAACTTCGCGACATAAGCCTCCTGCGGCAGGGCGCCGGAGCAGGAGAAGTCGAGCCGCGTGACCTGCGCCCAGTCCTTGTCACCAAACGTCGCGCCTACGGCCTCAGGATGCTTTTTCACGAAGTCCGGATCGGGCACGAATTCGGATGCCTTCAGCACCACATCGTGTAGCTCCGTGATCCGGAAGGCTTCATTCAGATTTCGGCTGCGAAAGGCGGTGCCTGATGTGGTCTTCAGAATCAGGAAGCAGTCCTTCGGCATCACGCCCTCGCCTTTCATCGTGACACCGATGCCCTGGATACCGCTTGCCTCCTGGGGTGCCGCAACGGGAACTGCGAAGTCGCCATAGTAGTCGCCAGTGACTTTGCCATATTGAACGCGCAACGAACCATCGGCCTCGCCTCCCGATGTTTTCTCATACGAGACAGCCCAGGTCTCACCGCCATCGGTGCTCTTGTAAATCCTGCCTCCAGGACTTGCCGCGTAAACCACCTGACCGTTGCGCGGATCAACGGCAATGCAGCGGATGCTCAGCTTTCGTTCGCCGGTGATGCGCAGCTCTTTTTTGCCGGTGTGCGGCAGCGTGCGCCAGTGCTCGCCGCCGTCCACACTCTTCGACAAGCCCTCTTCCGTTGCGGCATAGACCACCTCGGGCTCGCTCGCACTCACCGCCATCGCGTATACGGCATACGAGGCGATCCCGTTGTTGATGATGCGCCAGTGTTTGCCGTTGTCCTCGGTCTTGTAAGCGCCGTTCACGTCGCCTCCCATGTAGATGACTCCCTCTCGGGTCGGATGATGTACGGCTGCGTAGAAGAATCCGCCGCCGCCCCATCCAGCTTGCTGCCAGGAGGCGTCAGCGGGTTCAGCTCGAAGCGAAGCGGAGATCGCCAGTGCGCAAAGCAGCGAGGCGAAGGATCCGAGTGACGAAGAGAAAGGGCGTGTGGGGAGCGGCATAAAAAGAAATGGAGGCGAACAACACCACGTCAAACAACGTCATCGACGCCTTCTTTTGTGTGCGACTCGATCATGCTGAACCCACCTTTCACGAAGCCCTGTCCGCCGTCTTGGCATCGGGCCGGGGCTCCTTTCACCGCACTTTTTGATTCCCAATGGGTGGGTTTTGCCGTGAAATGCAGCAGCATGAGACAAACGAAGCGCCAAACGAACGGCCAATTGAAAGGAGCAAGCTTGAGTCAGGCTGACCTTCAGGCCGCATTCTTTGCGCGGATGGGCGGGCGGCAGCAGTTTCAGGGGTTGTTTGAGCATCTGCCGGGGGTTTGTTTTTTCGTGAAGGATGCGGAGGGGCGGTTCATGGCGGCGAATGCGCTTTGTTTGAAGCGGATGGGCTTCAAATCGGATGCGGAGGTGATCGGGAAGACGGATGCGGAGGTGCATCCTGAAAGGGTGGCGCGGGAGATTCGGGAGGATGACTTGCGGGTGATGAAGTCGCGGGAGCCACTGGTGGATCGCGTGGAGGCGCTGTTCATCCGCAGCCAGGCGAAGGACTGGTATGTGACGACGAAGCTGCCGATCCTGGACACCCAGGGGGAGGTGATCGGGGTGATGGGGTTTGTGCGGCCGTTTCATGGTGGCGAGATGCGCCAGGCGGGGCTGGCGAGGCTGGAGCCGGTTGTCGCCTGCATTCAAAAACAGCACGGGCGAAAAATCGACATTCCCCGGCTGGCCAAGCTGGCGCATGTGTCGTCGCGGCAACTTCACCGGTTGTTTCAGGCGGCGTTTGGGATGAGCACGCAGGTTTTCATCGTGCGCACGCGGGTGCAGGCGGCCAGCGATGAGCTGCTGCTGACGGAACTGCCGATCAGCGAGATTGCGCTGAAGCATGGTTTTTGCGATCAGAGCGCCTTCAGCCGGGCCTTCAGTGAGCACACGGGCGAGACGCCGTTGCAGTTCCGCCGTCGGCATCGGCGGGGTGGTGAGTGATGTCCGATGGATACAAAAAGACGGCGAGGCGTCACAAGACGGTTTGAGGCGTTTGCTGGTAGATTTTGAGCGTGATTTTCATGCGTTTCCCAACCCTGACCTTTGCCGCCCTGGCCCTTTTCCATGCCAGCGCGGTCTTGGCGGCACCCATCATCTGGGGTGGCGGGCCTCGGGCGATTTTGTCGGATGCGGATGTCTCGACAAACGGGGTGCTGGTGCGGGCGATGGCGAAGGCGGGGGCTGCCGCGCCGGTGGTGAATGGGGTGACGTTTGCGCCATTTCCGGGGCCGGACACCTTGTCAGGCCAAAATGCGGTGAACTATGCCGCCGGGGCGCTGCCGACGGGGGGCGGCATCAGCGCGGCGTATGCGACGCTGCTGAGCCAGAACGATCATCGCACCACGACAGGCACGGGCGCGGGGACGACGATGACTTTGACGCTGAATCAGCTCGTGGTGGGCCAGCATTATGAGGTCCAGCTTTGGTTTCACGATGGCAATGCCTCGGGCCTCGGCACGCTGATGGTGAAGTCGCCTGCCTCGCTCGATCCGTGGGTGCTGCTGGATGCCAATCCCTCCAATGTGGCGGGCGGGCGCGGTCAGCATGCCATCGGCACCTTCACGGCGGATGCGACGACGCAGGTGATCAATCTCACGGGCACGCCCATCGTGGCTTTGCAGGCCTATCAGCTTCGTCGCGTGCCCGCGCCGCTGGCGCAGGTGGCGTGGGAGAGCTGGAAGGAGACGACGGGGCCGTCTGATGTGTCCACGCAGGGCACGCTGACACGGGCCTATGCCTTTGGCGGCACGGCTCCGGCGGCGGCGCTGAATGGCGTGAGCTTCTCGCGCTTCATCGACCAGAACAGCGATACCTTGGCTGGTTTCACGAGCGTGGGCACGGATGGCTTTGGTTCGGCAGCGGCACCGTTTTCGACCTTGCCAGCGGACTATCGCACGCTGCTGGCGGGCGCGGCGTCGGGCGGCCGGCGGACAACCTGGCGCATGAAGGCGGGCTGGGGCACTGGATGCAGGGAGCGTTTCAGGCCACGGCGGCGGCGCAGCGATTCGATTTTGTTTCCAGCACCGCTATGCAACTGAATGCGCTCCAGCTCCGCGTCATCGCGGCCCCTGACAGTGCGCTCATGGCGCTGCGAAACCGGCGGCTGATGGCGCTTCATGCCTATCTGGACGGCACTTTCACCACGAGCATCAACTGGGTGGGCGTGCAGGCGCGGTTTGCCATCGGGGATCTGGCCCGGGCGCGGTCCAGCCTGACCACGGCAGCGGCGGGCGCGGCCTCGGGCACGCTGGTGCCGACCTCGTCGTTCCATCTGTGGCCGGCGATGGATCTCTTCATGAGGCGGAAAAAATACATCGATGAGCTTTCGCGGGAGCGCATGATCTCGACGCTGCGGCGCTTTGATTACCGGAACTGGTCGAACACCTCGAACCTGAGCAAGCTGGCGTGGACGATGCGCACGCTGGGCTCGCAGGAGTTTGGCGAGTCGAGCTTCATCTTCCCGGCGAATGCGTGGCGCGATGCCGACCCACGCGGCTATGGGCCGCTGCTGGCGCGGTTGGAGCAGGAGGCGCGGCAGGGCACGGGCGAGTATGCCAGTGCGCCCTACGGCTGGTATAACATCATGCCCACGCTGTCGCTGGCGCAGCTTTCGGATGATCCGGTGCTGCAAAGCCGGGCGCGGGTGTGCTTTGATGCGCACCTGGCGCAGCTCGCGGCGCAGTGGATGCCGGGCAGCTATCTGGCGACGTGGAGCGGGCGCTCTTATCCGTTGTCAGGCTCGGCGATGAGCCTGGGGCGGCTGCTGTGGTATTGGTTCGGCGATGGCGGCCGTGCGGGCGAGGCGCAGGAGATCTTGATGCCGGCCTCGATGGATTACGAGCCGCCGCTGGGCATCCTGCGGGCGGCCACAGAGCGCACCACGGTGCATACGACCCGGCATCGCTGCGATTCGTTTCAAACCGCGCACATCTACAAGAACGAATACGGCTTCTTCAGCCACGATGGCGCGGGCGGTGGCGATCAGCAGTATCCAGACGGGCTGCGCTGGCGAGGGATGCAGAGCTACCTGTGGGTGACGCGGCCCGCCGTGGACACGCCCGCCACGGTGCGGGCCTCGAACGCTCCCGGCAATGCGAACGCGGACTATTCCACGCTCCAGCATCTCGATGCGCAGGTGATGGCTTTTGACCTCAGCTATCGCACCATCGACATCCCGTATGCGCTTGGTTATGTGCCGGGGAACTACACGGCGATGATCAATCAGACCGGTGCGGCCACGCCCGCCGATGGCCGGCCGCGCATCTTCCTGAATTACGACCGCGTCATGGTGGCGATCACGGCGGATGTGCCCTTCACCTGGGACCCGGCGAGCGGCATCTACTGCCCGTGGCCAAACATCCGCACGGGCGACTCGGAGTTCCGCATCGCCGTGGGCGGCGTGGGCTTTCCACGAGTCGATCCCACGGGCTTCACGACCACGGTGGATCGCGCGAACAACCGTTTTGCCATCGCCATCGAGGTGGGGCATCCCGAGGAGTTTGCGGGCACCACAGCGGCGGAGAAGCTTGCTGCCTTCCAGGC
>JAGKWZ010000133.1 GCA_021151605.1 Verrucomicrobiaceae bacterium | reverse complement strand
CCACAGAGGACGTCGATGACTTCACCCATGGTGACTTTGCCGACTTCCACTTCGTAGTAGCCGGGCTTCACGACATCACCGGACACGCAAAGGATTCGGGTGCCGGTATTGTTCGGGGTGCCGAGCTTCGCGTATTCCGCGCCGCCCATCTGGATGATGTGCTTCACATGGCAGAGGGACTCCACGTTGTTCACGATGGTCGGGCTCATGTAGAGACCGAGCGCTGCGGGGAAGTAAGGCGGCTTGATGCGCGGGTAGGGGCGCTTGCCTTCGAGAGACTCGATGAGGCCAGTCTCCTCTCCGCAGATGTAGGCTCCGGCACCGCGATGGACGTAAAGCTCGCAGTCGAAGCCGCTGCCTAGGATGTTTTTGCCGAGGAAGCCTTTGGCGTGGGCTTCGGCGATGGCCTTTTCGACGATGATGGCGGCTTGGGGGAACTCTTCCCGGATATAAATGTAGGCTAGTTTGGCCCCGACGGCGAAGCAGGCAATGATCATGCCCTCCAGCAGCTGATGGGGGTCCTGATGCAGGATGTAGCGGTCTTTAAAGGTGCCAGGCTCGGACTCGTCGGCATTGCAGATGAGATAGACTGGCTTCGTATTTGTCGGCGGTATGAAACCCCATTTTACCCCGGTGGGGAAACCTGCACCGCCACGGCCACGGAGTCCGCTGGCTTTCACTTCATTCGTGATGGCGCTGCGTTCCATTTTGAACGCGACTTTGAGCTGCTCGTAGCCACCATCGGCGAGGTAGCTGTCGATGGATGGAGTGTATCCTGCACGGTCGATGTTCTTAAAGATCAGCCGTTTTTCGCGGGAATGTGGCTCTTTGCCGGGGAGGTATGAGATCGCCATGAGGGAGGTGTTCGCTTTGGGCAGTATTCAGCTACGAAAGGTAGCGGCAAGCGGGTTTGTGAAAAATTTCACAAGCCCGCCTAGATCGTGAATTCGACTGGCAGTGGCCGCCTCAGATCACGGGTCCGGCCACATCCGCCCACTTGGCGTGCCATTCTTTGAAGACGATGGGGCTGATCTCGCTTGGCTTGATCTCGCTGCGGCCGCCCCAGAAGACATTGGTGTATTCGACCGGGATGCCGGTCTCGACGAGGTGTTTGTCAATGGCGGCCTTATGGGCCAGGACGGTTTCTTTGTCGGTGCCATGGATGACGCCCATGATGTTGACATTGGCGAAGCGCTCGCCGCCTTCGCGCCAGTAGGCGTGGGTCATGATGGGATGGCGGCCGACCTCGCCGCCGGCGCGTTCTTCCATGCCTTTGGGGACTTTCCAATGGAAGAGGGCATTGAAACGAGTTACGCGGACACCACTGGCGCTGGGTTTGACGTGCTCCAGGAAGGTGGAGAAGCGGCCGATGACGCCTTTGGCATCGAGGCGTTTGGCGACTTCGCAGAATTTCTCCAGGGAAACTCCAGCGGCCTCGGCGCGGCCTTTCCACGGCTCGGGACAGATTTCATCAGAGGAAAGATCGCCTTTGAGGTGGAGGAGGATGTTCCATTCTTCGGCATCGAGGTCGGCGATGTTCGTGGTCATCATCACGGCGGGCTCGTCGGCTTTTTCACCGGGCTCCATGCTCTTGCGGCGGACGTGGCCGACGCCGAGGGCGAAGATGCCGTGAGCCTGCATGGTGTAGTAGTCTTCGGCACCAATCAGGCGCTTCAGGACATCGCAGTGGTCGTTGATGTTGCGGTCCTGGGGAACCTTTAGCGTGGTCCAGAGGCGGAAGTCGCTGCCGCTGACTTCGCGGTCGGTGCTGCGGAGGACGACATGGCCACTGAAGGGGTCTTGTTTAAAGAGGAACTCAAAGGCTCCTTCGAGCTTTTCGGCCGGGACCTTCCAGGCGACGAGAGCACCTTCGGCGAGTTTATTGGCCAGCAAAGTTTGGCGAACTCGGCGGATGACACCGGCGGCGAGCATGGCGCGGATGCGCTCGACGACGGTGTCGAAGGGCAGCCCGCTTTCTTCGGCGATGAACTGGAAGGGGTGCTGATGGAAGCCTTTCACACGGTCCTCACTGACCGCCAGGATGCGGGCGTTGATTTCTTCGGTGTGTTCGGTCGGGATCGAGGCGGCAGGAGTCATGTGGAGGAAAGGATCTGAGAGCATACGCACAGCTTCACGCGGCGCGGGGCGCGACTCTTAGCGCTGAGTCTATAAATGACAAGGCGGGGCTGGCCTTGCACAAGCATCGGCCAACCCCGCCCTGACAAAAGCAACTCAACCTATCAACCCCACCAGTGGAAATACTGGTTCATCCATCCTACAGCAGCGGCGAGGACACCGAAGACGACGATGAGTTCCACCAGCTTGCCCAGGCGCTGTTTCTGGCGGGCGCGGCGCTGCACGAGCGGGATGCCGCTGGTTTGGCGCTTGGTTTTGGAAAAGACGGGCTCGGGTGCTGGAAGAGTGTTCCGGGTGTTCAGCCTGCGCTGGCGCATGGCCACAGGGGCGGAGGCGATGGTGCATTCAAGGCGCTCGATCTCGTCTTCCAGCTCGCGGGAACGGTTTTCGAGCTGTTTGATGTGAGTCTTCGATGGCTTCGCGCTGGGAAGTGGCTGCGCCAGTAGATCCGAAGCATAACGCGGGCGTGGAGTGCGGACTTTTTTGTTCATGGCGGGAGCGTTGGCAGCAGGTTTAGAACATCAGGCGAGCAATAATTAGAAGCAGAATGAGCGTGCCGATAAGGGCGGCATTGAAGGCCAGGCCCCGGCGTGCCCAGGTGAGGAGATCGTCTTTATTGCCTGAGGCAAAGAGGACCTCACCGGCAGCCTGGACTTCAGCGGCCTCCTCCTGGGCCGTCATGATGGTGTGGCTTGGGGATATAGCAGGAGCTTCAGACTGAGTCGGACGATGCTGGATGAGACGGCGGACGCCTTTTTCGTAACTCGTCTCAGCTTCATTGAGTGAGTCGAGCGCGCGGTCCAGTTCGTGGTCGAGCTGGCTGCGCTGCCAGCGCTCGGGCAGGTAGGTTTTCAGGTCGTCCAGACGGTCTTCGAAGTCTTTCTGAGTAAGGGCGAGGTCATCCACCCGGCGGCGGGTGTCTTCTAGTTCCTCATTGATGGAGCGCAGAGCGCGCTCCAGCTTGTCTGTGACTTCCTTTTTTCCTGAGACAAAACGCTCCTGCTTCTGGCGGAGAGCTTCGAGGATCTGCTTCTGGCGCTCGACCTCCTCCTGCTGCGCGCGGAGGGCGGCGAGACGGTGCTGAGCCTCGCGCACCTGCTGGTCCATATCGTCCATCGTATCATCCTCGTGCTGGCGATAAGAAAATTCCGGTGCGTCATCGAACCGGAGTAAGTTTTCCTCAGGTTCCGCGATCGCAGTCGGTGACATGGGAGCGATGGGAAAGGCAGTTCTACGGGACATGGGTATCGCTTTTTTAATTTAGCGATATGAGTATTACAGATCTCTTAGATAATCCAGATTTTTCGTTTTCTTTTTCGCCTGCCACCATGGTATTCCTCCGAACACTATCGTCAGAAAGGCTACGAAACCTAGCGCCGCACACTCGCCCTTCATGACCTCCATCGGAGTCAGTGGCATTTTGTGCAGATCTGCACGCCAGGCCAGGGCATCAGGCAAAGCCAAAGCCGCCGCACTTCCCAGGATGTAAAGGAAGCTGCCGATGAGACAAAGCGTGCCCCCGAAACCTGAGATCACACGGGCAGGGTTGGGCTCGCGGAAGTTGGGCAAAAGTGCTCCGAGGGACAAAGCCAGCGCTGTGAGGCCATAGCTTTGCAAAATCACCGCTCCACAGAAAAACACGGCGCGTCTCAGTGGCAGCTCGAGCGAGATGCTGGACATCACGACGAGCAGTGTGGTCAGAAGTGCGAGCACTCCTGCGATGAGCCGCAGCTTCAGGCCCATGACCCGTTCCAGGGGCAGAGGAGAGAGCCCGAGAATCCAAAGACGCTGCCCCTCCATGCTGAACTGCGGGAAGACAAAGCGCGTCGTCAGCGTGGATAGGGCAAGGCAGCAGACGAGCAGGTTCAGGTGACTGATCACCAGCGTCCAGAATGGGTTCTGCAAATCGTAGCCCAGATGGCGGAGATTCGAGCTGTACATCAGCAGCATGCCAAAGATGACCACACATTGCCCCCACTGGGTCGGCTCGCGCAGAAAAGTGCGCACATCTTTGACCAGCAAGGCATGGGAAGGGCGGTCGATCCGCAGGATGAAACGCCAGACATCGCCAGTGCCCAGTCGATTTCTTTTTCGGAACCAGGCCAGCTCACCCGAGCGAGCTTGTGCCTCAGGTGCAGCCGTCATCACCCGATGCCAGGCCGGGTAAAACATCGTCGCCCCGAGTCTTCCCGTCACCACGAGGGCAAAAAGCGCATTCGACAGCAGCGTGAGCAGATAAAACTCGGCCTGCCCATTCAAGCCGCGACTCGCAGCGAAGATCGTCTCCGCCACCCAGGAACTCGGCAGCAGCGGATGCATGCAGACTTCCGTGTGGCGGAGCACATCATGCAGGCTCGCTACGATGTCCGTGCCTTTGGACGACTCTGGCACCCGAATCCAGAAACGCTGGAAGGCCAGCAGCAGCAACCCCACCGCCAGCACAGCCACCACACGCCACCACCAGGGCCGCGCAAATCTCACCAGCACCAGCAGCGCCCAGGTCGAGACATTCGCCGAGATCGTCACCAGACAGACCAGCGCCGGCAGACCCAGCAGATAAAAGAGTGGCCCGCTGTGAAAAAGCTGCCCCAGCGCGAGCAGGATCGGCGCGCTGAGCACGATCAGGCCCCAGCTCGCCAGGGTCATCCCTTCCAGCGTCTTCCACAGCACCAGGCTGCGCTCCGGCAGCGGCAGAGCCACCTGCCATTCCATATCCTTGCGGCGAAAGAGGCCCATGCCCGTGATCGTCGCATTCGAGATCACCAGCATCACGAAGAAGAAAAAGAACAGCAGATACACAAGACGCTCCGTCAGCAGCGGACCAAAGAGCGGCATCTTATGGATGAACCCCAGCCCGCGCGAGACCAGCACATACGCCGCCACTCCGTAGAGCAAAAGGAAGCCGCTGATCGTCGCCACCATCAGCCGATTTTGTGTCAGCAGCTCCTCCACCTGATGCCGGAAAGCGCGCCCGTGGGTGCGGGCGAGCAGCATGGTGGCGGCAAAAGAAGTCATTCGCACGTTTCATACGACGAACTCTTGCTTCACAGCAAGCCACATCCTTCCACTTCCGTTCAGAACCCGCACTTGCCGCCGCTCCCCGCGCCTGTCACTCTCCCTCTCCCCCATGATTTTTTCCCTCACCTCGCGCATCCTCCGCACGGTCGATCCCCTCTGCCTCGCCAAAGTCGGCTGGAACTTCGGCTTCAAAGGCGCGCGCTCCGTCATGCTCTTCAAAAAGCGCATGGAGCAGGGCCAGTTCTTCCCGCCCTTCCTCTACGTCTCCATTTTAAACTCCTGCAACCTCCGCTGCCAGGGCTGCTGGGTCGATGTCGATAAACCGCGCGAGGCCATCAAGCTCGACGAGCTGAACAAAATCGTGAACGACGCCAAGAAGCGCGGCAACGCCTTCTTCGGCATCCTCGGTGGCGAGCCCTTCATGCACCCCGAGCTGTTCGACTTCCTCGCCAACCATCCCGACTGCTACTTCCAAATCTTCACCAACGGCCAGTTCATCACCGAAAAAGTCGCCACCGCCCTCCGCAAGCTCGGCAACGTCACCCCGCTCATCAGCGTCGAAGGCAACAGCACCGTCAGTGACGAGCGCCGTGGCAACAAAGACGTCCTCAACCGCACCCTCCGCGGCCTGCAAAACTGCCTCGACGCCAAGCTCCTCACAGGCGTCGCCACCAGCCTTTGCCAGACCAATATCGGCGACCTCCTCACCCGCGAGTGGCTGCAAAAGCTCATCGACATGGGCGTCCACTACACCTGGTATCACACCTACCGCCCCGTCGGGCCCAAGATCAACGACCAGCTCGCCCTCACCCCCGATCAAATCACCCAGGTACGCCGCTTCGTCACCGACATGCGCGCCGAGATGCCCATCGCCATCGTCGATGCCTACTACGACCACAACGGCAAAGCCCTCTGCCCCATGGCCACCGGCATCAGCCATCACATCGGACCCACCGGCGGACTCGAGCCCTGCCCCATCATCCAGTTCGCCACCGAAAACGTCCGCACCGACCGCGACCTGTTCGATGTCTTCACCCAGTCCGCCTTCCTCAAAGACTTCCGCGAAACCGCCGCCCAGCACACCCGCGGCTGCATCGTCCTGGAGCGGCCAGATCTCGTCAAACAGCTCGCCCTGAAGCACGGTGCCAAAGACACCACCATCCGCCAGACCGCCATGGCCGAAACCGAAGGCATGAAAGCCCGCACCAGCCAGTGGCGCGAAGAAGAAGAGATCCCCGAAAAGCACTGGATGTACAAGATCTCCAAACGCTTCTTCTACAACGACTTCGGCGTCTATCAGCAGCTCGACCCGAAAGCCCACAGCCCCAAGTCCTAGCTGGACTTCGAAAACGTCCGAGGACATGCACCTTGGAAACCCGTCTAAACAACATCACCCGCCAGAACAGGCGGGTGATGTGTTTTATCCCAGGGCCAATTCGGGGTCGGCGACTCTGGGGCAAAAGCTTATGGCTGCGTGGCGCGGGCCTGGAGGGTGACAAAGCCCTGAGGGAGCGTCGTCTGCACCCGCCAGATGGCGTTCAGGGATTTGGCTGGCGTATCTCCTCCCACCTTACCAGGGCGGCTTGACCTGCCTCGGTATCCCAGTGGCGGGCCATCTCGTAGTTGTCTGGGCCGGTTTTTGTCTGGCAGCCGAGGCTTTCGCGGCATTGCTTCGGCTTGAATCCACTGTCGTGAATGGTGCAGAGGTCGTTTTCCAGGAACGTGCATCGACCCTTTTTGGCCCGGCCCAGCAAAAAGGCGACGTAATTAAAGTCCAGCGTGTCGCCAATCTCCGGCGCATCACGCCCCTCACGGCCTACAGAAGCCGCAGCCAGCACATACAAGCGTTCGGTGTTGCCGAGCCGGTGGCTCGGCTCCAGCCAGTCCCGCATGAGTCGGGGGCCTAATCCGGCATCCATGGCCCGCATGGCCTCCGCCGGCGTCATCCAGCCGGGGTTGCGCTGGCACAGGCTCACGCATTCCTCACAGTGGCACACTCGCAGAGGGCGGACCGGCTCCCTTGGTGCCAGCTCCTCCTGCTCCTCCTCCATCTCACCACGCAGGTTGTTGCGCAGGTCGCGGTAGCGCCTGCGCGCCCCGCTGGGGCGGTGGCGGGTGCCGTGGTCGGTGTAGGTCTTTTTCATGGCTTCAGCTTCTCACCAATTCTCATCCCAGCCGTCTTCACCGTGATAGTTCCGCCAGGCTTTTGGTTGCTCGGCTATCGGATCTGCGTTGCCCGGCTTCTCCAATTCCTCTCGCCGTTGACGGCCAATCTCTTGTTCAAGTTCGGTGATCTCCTCGCGGGCGGCGATCCAGGATTCTTTGGAGGGAATGACCCGTGGCCGGAATTCACGCTGGATGGGCGCAGGCGGTTCAGCTTGTGGCGGTGCCTTCTCGGCCATCACTTGGTTGGCTCGCTGAACGTCCGTCTCTGCCACCTCGATCACCAGGGACGACACACTGCCAAACTCCAAGGACCATCCACCGGAGCTGGTAGGATCGGCCACCATCCGCTCACAGTCGCGGGAGGTGTAGTGCTCCTTCCAGGCGATCCCTGCCGCCGTCAGCCGTTCCTTCACTCGGTTCGCCGTGGCGAAATCGCTCATCACATCTTCTGGCACATCCTCATCAAAGACGCTCACCCACCGCACCTCTGGAGTCTGAGCATCCAAGCGCCTACGCTGCTCTTTCTCCAGGGCGCTGATTTCATTCTGAGCGGCAACCCAGTTTTCTTTGGAAGGGCGGATCGTAGGCTGATATTCGCGCTCGAAGGGCACTTGCTTGTCAGGCGGCTGGGTCGTGTCGTTCATCATGCGGTTTGGAAGTGGCGGGTTAGCCTTGGAGGGGTGCGTTGCATGAGAGGAGCTGATGGCTCGGCATCCCATCTATTTTCTCCGGCAGGGGTCGGCAGCCACAGGCTTCTCGACCACGAGGTCTGAATTGCCTGCCTCTTCCCAAAGCTGGCTCCGCCTCCGCCTCGTTTCCTCCCCTATCTCTTGAGGTCAACAGCCCAATTTTCTTTGGAAGGCCGAATGAACTGCGGCAATTAGCTGCTTCCAAGCTTGTGACTGAAGAGAGATGGTCCTGGGTTGAGAAGAACATCTTTTTATCTGTTTGATGGCAGTTTGATCCGGTTTGATGAACGCTATTTGCAGGACTTCTTTGTCATTCTTTGAGGTTATCACATATAGCATTTTGGATAAGACCCGGAATCGCAAAGCCACCAACTCCTATCACTACATTAGCCCCAACTCCAACTGTGGCATAGTTTAGTAGAATTCCCAAGCCTGTGAATGTGCCACCCACGAATCCAGTTATGCCACCAACTACTATCTCCCCAGCATCACCCAGGTTTGAACATTCAGGCTTAAAAACCGTGGCTCCTGCAATAGCCCCTAGAGATCCGGAAAATATCAAAAACAACTGTGCATCATTAATAATGGATTCGCCCATTGGATCTGTGCTGGAAGTAGTAGAATTAAAAACAAATCTTGATAGATTCCAATCTTGGCCTTTGAAGTCAACTCGATCCTCAGCAATGAACCGTCCTGCGAGCGATGTATATAAGCGAGAGCGATAATGCATCAGATCATTCATCGTGTGCTCTCGACCAGTGAACGCATAACGTTGGGATGAAACGATATTAGCTCCCTCGACGAAGTTCCCGAAGGAGTCGTAATTGACAGTTAAGGCGAGACTTCCGGTGGAGGAAGCGATGCTACGTATCGAATCAATCTTATCCGAAAGATACCATCGAGAGCCCGTTACAGAGGACCATTTGGCAAGATTGCTATCAATCCGATCCGCGAACAAATACCGCGCGGCCACAGTTCCCGCCGCTGCATAATCCGCCCAGGCATTGTCCCCGTGATACACGATGTTCGTCACGCTCCCGTTCGAGTTGATGGTGATGCGGCGATCCAGCGCATCATAGACGAAGACTTGTGAGTCGAGAATGGCACCTCCGGCATTGGCGCGTTCGATGATGGAGGTGGTGCGGCCGCGATGGTCGTAGGTGAAGGTGGTGACCTTGCCGGTGGTGATCTCGGTGCGGGTGGTCATGTTTCCCTCGGCGTCGTAACCGTAGTTGTACTGGCCGTCGCTTTGGAGGCGGTTGGCGGTGCTGGTGGTGTAGGCGGCGTGGAGGTGAGAGGAGGTGCGGTTGCCGGACTTGTCGTAGTTGTAGAATTCGTCCGGGTAGGCGGCGGCTGTGTGGTTGGCGGTGAGAAGCTGGCCGGTGGGGTCGTAGGTGTAGGTGGTGCTGTTTCCCTGGCTGCTCTGGCCGGTGACCTGGCCCTCGAAATCGTAGTTGTAGGTGAAGTTGGTCCCGGCGTTGTAGAGCGCGCCGGTGCCGTCCTTGTGCTGGATCTGCTTCACCCAGCCCTGGGGGGCGATCTGGTCGTAGGTGGTGCGGCTGACCTGATTCGTGAGTGTGCTGTCGGCGAAGCGCTTCAGGCTGGTGATCTGGCCGCGGCCATTGCGGTCGATGTCCACACTGGCGGGGCTGATGCCGCCACCGGTCCAGATGAAGTGGTCGCTGCGGCCCCGGACATCGTGGGTGGTCTGCACCTGCACGCCGGCGTTGTCGATCACGGAGGTGAGACGGCCGTCTTTGTCATAGCTGTGGAAGAGAGTGACGGCGGGCAGACCGGGCGTGCCGGCATTGGAAACCTGGGTGATGCGGCTGCTGCTGTCATACTGCCAGGCGTAGGCGCTGTCTGGGTCAGCGATGGTGGCGCGGCGGCCGAGGTCGTCGTAGGTGATGGCGATGGTGCGGAGGAGGCTGTCATCCGGGGCATGCCAGCGCTCGGCGGTGGGCTGGTTGCGCTGGTTGTAGAGGAAGGAGCGCTTGCGGCTGTTGCGGTCCACAATGGCGCTGGTGTTGCCTGCCAGATCGTAGCTGACGGTGGTGGAGGCTCCGGCGGCATCTCGGCGGGTGGTCATGCGGCCATCGCGGTCAAAGCTGAACTCGGTGCGGTTGCCCACGGGGTCGATGAGGGCGGTGAGGTGGCCGTCGGCGTCGTACTCGTAATTCAAGATGACATCGTTGGTGTCGTTGCTGTCATTGGTGAGCAGCTTGATCTCGCGGGTGAGGCGGTTTTTCTCGTCGTAGATGAATTTGGCGATGCGGCCCAGACGGTCGGTGCGCTTGAGGAGGTTGTTGTTGGCGTCGTACTCGAAGGTGGTGACTTTGCCGTCGTGGTCGGTCTCGCTGATCTTGCGGCCATTGGCGTCGTAGGCGGAGCGGGTGATGGCCCCGGTTTCATCGGTGACTTTGGTGACCTGGCCGAGGGAGTTGTACTCCAGCAGCTTCGTGCTGCCATCGGCATAGGTGATCGTGGACGGACTGCCGCAGGGGCAGCCGGCGGTGTAGTCATAGGTGGTGACGTTTCCCTCGAAGTCGGTGGAGGAAACAAGGCGGCTCTGAAGATCATAGACGAAGTCGCGGTGATGCCCGGCGGCATTGGTGATGCGGGTGAGATTGCCTGCGGCATCGTAGGTGGCGGCTTCGCTGCTCTGGAGCGTGCCTGTGGCATTGCGCCGCTGGAGGGAGGTGATCTTGTTCAGCGCATTGTAGGTGTAGGTGGTCACGGTGCCGAGCGGGTCGGTCTCGGTGAGCTTGTTGCCACGGGCGTCGTAGCTGAAGGTGGTGCGGTTGCCACGCGGGTCGATGATGGCGGTTTCTTTGTCGGGATTGGCGGTGTCCGCATATTCATAGCGGGTGATGCCGCCCTCGGGCTTGCGTTCCTCCAGCAGATTCCCCCGGGCGTTATAAACAAGGGTGGTGACATTGCCCCGTGCATCGGTGCGGGTGCCGGTGAAGTTCGCGGGATCGAAGCTCTGCGCGATGCGGTTGCCCTGGGCATCAATGACGGCGACGACACGGCCATCGGGGCCGTATTCCGTGCGCTGGGCTCGGCGACCGAGGGGATCAATGACATCCTCCAGGTAATGCGCGGGCGTGGTGCGGTAGGTGAACTGGGTGACGTTGGTCAAACGGTCGGTGACGCTGATGAGATCGCCTGCGGCGTTGTAGGCATAGCGGATGGAGCGCCCGTCGGGATCACGAATCTCGGTGATGCGGCCCTGGGCATCGCGGATGAACTGGATGGAGACGCCGCTGGTGTGCGTGATGCCATCGCGGGTGAAGGTAAGCTGGTTGCTGGCGGGATCGACGGCCTTTTTGAGCCCGTCCGTCTGCGTGTAGGTGAAGCGGGTGCCATCGGGCCGGGTGACGATGAACTCATCCGGGTTCCAGCCGAAGCCGAACATGAAGAGCCGCGCGGTGCCATCGCTGCCGACGGAGAGGAAGCCCTGATCGCCCTCCGGCACAGAGAGCTTTTCATACACGCCGGGATCAGGCACGAACTTGGCGCGATAGACGGAGCCGAAGAGCGAACCCGCCGCGAACTCCGGCTGGAAGGTGAAGCCGATGCGCCGCCCCTCCGGCGTGGTGACATAAACGCGGGTGCCATGGCGGTATGGATTGGCCGTGAAGAGGCCGCCCACACCGGGCGTGGTCTCGCGGATGTCACCATCCTGCACGCCGAGTTTCCAGCCATAACCGAAGTCGCCCACGCGCTTGGCTTCCAGGGTGTCGTAACTGCGGGTGATGGTGATGGGGATGCCTGCGAGCGGGATTTGCAGGTCGGTGAAGTCGAGGCGGAAGTTGCCGAGCTTGGCATCGCCAGAGACATGGTAGATGGCCGGGATGACGTAACCGCGTCCGCTGGTGTTGTAGGCGATAAGCCGGACCACATAGGAGTCATTGCGCAGCATCGTGGTGTCCAGCGTGCCGAGCACGGCGTCTGTCTGAGCCGTGGTGCCGCTGGCGATGCGGGTCCAGAAGGTGCCTGTGCCGAGGCTCTGCATGTCCACCAGTTCCGCCGGGGCATAATCCAGCGCCCAATCCCGCAAGGTGCCGCCATTCGGGTCCACCGTACCGCGAATCTGGGTGAGGTAGGTGATCGTGGTGTCGGTGGCGGGAGAGGTGATGATGACGTTCGGGTTAGGCCCGGTGCCGGGACCTGTGACATTGCCGCCACCGGGGGGATCCGGGTTGGATGGATCACGCACGACGAGTTGGAGTTTCGTCTGTGTGGTTTGCCCGGCGGTGTCGGTGGCTGTCGCCAGGAGTTCACGGACGCCTTTCGTGGTGTAGGTGGCCGTGTAGTAGCCCTGGGCGTTCAGGGTGACAGGCGTGCCATCAATGGCGAGGGTGCGCTGGGAGATGCCGATGTCGTCCTGAGCAGTCACTTGCAGCGAAACCGCTTCATTGATGTTCGGAAAAGCATTGGCAGCGAGGATTTGGATCGTTGGAGGAAGATCTCGATCCAGTACATCTAGCGTGAAGGTCTGACGCCCTGCATTACCGCTAGGATCGCGCGCTTCGAGAGTGAAAGTGTAAGAACCCGAGAGTTCGGGTATCCACGAAAACTTTCCCGAATTAATGCCCACGGAGGCATTCACTGGTGGCGCTGAACCATCGGGATTGGTGACGAGGTGATACGTTATAGCAGCGCTCTCGGGATCAACGGCTATCGCGTCATAGCCAACGGGAGCACGACCACCGCTTAGCAGTTCGTTGTCGATGGTGTAAACGACATCAAGAAAGTTACCTGGGTTCGTCTTGTCTCCAACTCCGGTGAGATCTTCCCAGGCGAACTGGGTCTTCCCATCTGGGAGAGGTGTGGCAATCAGGTGATCAATGTCATCGGGATTGGCCTCTTCAAAAGAAAGAAATGCGAGCGGACTGCCAGTGATGAGGTTGTTCGGATTGTTCAGCCTCAAGGAATCCGAGGTACTGTTTTGGATGATGTAAAATCCGTATATCTGCCCTGCTTTTAGCGTCACCACTGAAACGGCACCTGCGCCCTGGCCACTCGCGAACACTCGTGTCGAATTGGTGGCCGATAATGCGGCGGCAGAATACCCCGGGGAGGAAGGAAGCAGGCCAGCTACTCGCCCATCCTGATCTTCCACCGCATAGACACCAAACTCGTTGTTGTAGGCAGCGGAGCGAATGGTCCACCGAAATGTCGTCTGGATAGAGGCCCCTGGGGAACCGGGTAGAGTGAATAGAACATCATTTGCTACTCCTCCGACATAGTCGTCCAGTTTGATCGCTTTTGGAGCGGTCGAAGTGAAGTAGGGGGCATAGTTAGAAGCCCCCAAATACTCAAAATCCAGTGCTTCTGACGCGACCACAGCGCCCGTTGCATTCAACGCCCTAAGTTCAAGCCGATGTGTGCCGATGCTGACCGTGCCTCCAGCCAGGGTGTTCATTGTGGCTTGTGGCAGGATGGCTTTGCCAGCGGACACGATCTGTGCGGTCACGTTGACAAAGGATCGGTCATCCAGCCTGGCTTCCAAAGTGGCGAACTTGCTGTAGCCGACGATGCCGAGGGCGACATCGTAGAGGCTGCTGCGGTTGTCAGTCTGGGAGGTGCCTGTGTCGGTGCGGAGGTAGGCGTGCAGGCCGGGAGCCTCGGCGAGGGTGGTGAAGTAGGTGGTGAGGACCTTGTTGCGGTCGGGATCGGTCACCGAATCGTTGAGGTCGAAGTCGAGCTGATTGCGGAAGGGCGGCTGGCCGGAGGATTTTTGCCAGGTGTCACGCAGGACTGAGGCGTCTTTGAAATCCACGTCTCGATCTCCATCCGAGTCACCCGCCAACTGGTGGAAGCTGAAGGTGAAATCGTCGATGGAAACCCGGTCGGCAGAGTATTTGCCGAACAGGTCAGGGCCGACGAGCCGGTCTGTCTCCAGCCAGGCGATGTAGTTGCCATCCGGCAGCAGCACCTGCGGATCTTTGTTCAGCATCCAGGTGGCGGAGAAATTGCGCGGGTCATGGATGAGCGTGGCCCCGGAGAGATCATGGATCTGGCCTGTGGCGACGTTTCTGGCCTTGAGATGGGAGCTTTGGAGCACCGAACTGACATCCCGGTCAAAGGTCATGCCGATGCCCTGGATCATAGAGCGCTGGGACTGGCCTTGATTGATGTAGGCGGCGATGGCGCTAGGAGATTCCAGGTAGGCATCACTGACGCCGAAGGAAAAGCCGTGCCAGTTTTCGAACCCCTCATAGGTCCATGAGATTTCCGTGAAGACGCCCTCAAAACGGATGACCCCGTGCC
>JAGKWZ010000481.1 GCA_021151605.1 Verrucomicrobiaceae bacterium | reverse complement strand
CCCCGAAGGCCGCTGGCGCAAATTCACCCACGCCGAGATCCTCGCCCGTGACAAAACGAGTCTGGACACTTTCTGGCTCAAAGACAAAAGCCTCGCCGATCTCGACAACCTCCCCGACCCCAAAGACCTCGGCGAGGAGATCGTGGAGAACATTGAAGCGGGATTGGAAAACTTCAGGAACGTGCTGGCAGCGCTTGGATCATGAAACATTTAAATTCCTTAGTGTTACTATTTTCAAGTTAGCGCTTCTGCTATGCGCCCCGTGATTCTCCAGAGCCTCGACTGGCCATCCGTCATCGGTCATTTCATCCTGAATTTTGGAACCTTGGAACTGACTCTGTTGGAACTCTTGAAGCGGCGGCTGTCAGAAGAGAACTGGAATGCTTTGAGCAGGAAATCGTTTCATGAATGCGTCATGTGCCTTCGCAAACTGGTGGCTAAAACAACCGAAATAGCAGCCTCAGCAGCGGAGTGGGAGCCCTTGTTGCTGCGTCTGGATGAGGTGCGAGATCTGCGCAACCACCTAGCCCACGGGTCGCTGGTCCACACCTTTGGCGAGGAGCTGAAGACATGCACACAGCGTCTGGTGCTGACAAAAGAGTTCAGTTTTGGGCTGGAGGAAACGCGAGAGGTCTGCTTCGATGAATTGCTCAAGGAAGCAAACAATCTGGCTGATCTGACGGAAAAGTTGACGGAGCTGGCAAACCAGAAATGAGGGCGCAGACGCTCTGCGCGCGGAGATTATGTGAGAAGTTGGGGCGCGGCTCTCGGATTCTGGTCAAAAAGCCTTTGAAGGGTCGATGAAGACTTGATTCATGAAGCCAACGAAGGTGTTGTCGCGGATGTAGTGCGAACGTGCGTATTCCCAGCCTTCACGGAAGCTCATGCTGCCCGATCCTTTTTTGTCTTTCCATGGAATGGAATCATTGGCCGTGTATTCCTCAAAGCGGCAGTTCATCCAGTATTGATACGTTTCGCGGTCAATGAGCCCACGCTTGTAAAAGAGGAACTGCTCTAATTGAAGATTCCAGAAGCGGCGGAAATGCTGTTCGACTCTCTGGCGTGCCAAAGGTGTCGTTGTGTGTACCAATTCAGACCACTCCACAAAAGCGATTTGCTCGTAGAGCTTTCCGAAGTGGATGAGCAGGTCGATCACCTTCATCTCAAGGGTGGTCCGCCAGTTCACAAAAAAGGTGGACATCAAAATGCCTGCTGTGACGTAAGGCACAAGCGTTCCCGTCAACTGAGCCTCATCAGGCGGATGCAGAACCACGGCCACGGTGTATCCGGTGAGGAGAAGGCCAACCGTAATGAAGGAGAAGCGGTGTAGATCACGAATTTTCATGGGATGAGTTTTCCTTTCGTGAGCTAAACGGGTGAGTCATCGCTGAAATAGTCATCGCTGCGTGACAATTCAGACTCCTGGCCCGCGAGAAGCGAGTGGGGGAGACGCGCTTTGCGCGGAGACTGGGAGCGAACAGGTTGCAAACCTGTTCCACTTTCTTTTCATCTCTGCGTGGCTGTGTGCCATTAACGTCATTTTGCAAAGGATGAAGAGTGTGGACGGGCTGCGGAAGCTGGAGATGGAGGGCGGGAAGTGAATGGCGCTGGTCAGGGCTCTCCATCAAATCGGTTTTTTAGAGGCGTTGTCACAACCGTTTGCTGCAATCCATTCCTGGCAGGCGTAACGACTCCTGTGAAGTAAGCGTCCGCATTCCGCTGGCTCCAAAGTCCCCCTCTTGAAAACTGCTCTCACCCTGGTCTCTGCTCTCTCCTTTATCGGTTATGGAACGATGTGCTTTTTTTCGAGCCACATGAAGCGGGAGTTTCTGCGCTATGGGCTTGGATCACAGCGGGTGTGGGTGGGGCTATTGCAGTGGGCGGCGGGGATGGGTCTTCTGGCTGGGATGCGTGTGCCGTGGCTGGGGCAGGTGTCAGCGGGCGGTCTGGCTCTGATGATGCTGGTGGCCGTTGGGGTCCGCATCCATATCAAAGACTCCACATGGCAGACCATGCCAGCGCTGTTCTACCTGGTGTTAAACGCCTATCTTGCGCTCGCGGGATTCTATACCTGAAGCCGCCTACAGGAGCGCTATGGCGATGCACAGGGCGAGCACCGCCAGAGACGGCACCGCCTTGCTGAATGGGTCCTTGACTTTGAGGTGCATGACGAAGGCCCCGAGCATGAGCGTGCCCATGCCCAGCGCGGCGGGTTGCGCCAGACTGGGAATCCAAAACGAGGCCAGAAGCGCTAAAGCAAAGCCGATTTTGAGAAACCCGATAAGGCAGAACACCGGGAAAGGCAGGCCATAAACGGCGAACTCCTCGCGCAGAGTTTTCGCGTTCTTGCCGCGATACGCGGTCGCCTTGCCAGAGCGCAGCAGCCAGACATTCAAAATGCCAAGCGCCACGATGAGTTTCAGAGCAATGAGAAGGTAGTCCATGATGGTGGGGAGAACGATTCGAGAGTGATGGAATCGGGCGCGGGTGAGAGTGAGAGTGTGGCACTCCCTCTGAAACTGCAAGCAAATCCCCCGCCAGTTATGCTGAAGCTGGGCCAACGAGACGAGGAATAACCCCAAGCATCCCCTGAAGCTGTTCATGCGTGTCATAAACGTCAGTTTCGAGACGATGAAGATCCTGGACGTGCTGCCGAAGCTGGATTTAGCATCTTAGGGCCGCCAAGCCGGTCACGCCATTCAGCCACGCCCACACCCAACCCCATGCGCTACATCCTTCCTCCCTGTGCCATCATCCTGATGGCGAGCCTTTTTCCCGACAGCTCCTTTGCTCTGCCGGTCTATATCGGCATCGGCTTGTATTCAATTTTGATGACGGTGGGCCTGTACCGGAAGGTGACTCCCGAGATTCAACGCCAGATTCTGATCGCGTCATCTGGC
>JAGKWZ010000132.1 GCA_021151605.1 Verrucomicrobiaceae bacterium | reverse complement strand
ATCCTCGGCGGAGGTCAGCTCGGACGTATGCTGGCGCTGGAGGCCCGGCGCTCGGGCTATCGGGTAGCCATTTACACGGATGAAAACCCCGGCTGCCCGGCGGGCCACTTCGCGGATGCGGAGTTCAATGCCGATTACAATAACGAGTCTGCGCTGGAGCTTTTCCTCAGTCGAGTGGACGTGGTGACGGTGGAGTTCGAAAACATCCCCGATGTCTGTTTGCAGGCGGTCGAGGCCGTGAAGCCGCTGCGTCCAGGACGTAAGGCGATCCACACGACGCAGCATCGCGAGCGCGAAAAGCTTTTCCTGCGGGAGCAGGGTATCGCCTGTGCGGAGTTCCGAATCATCGAGGATCTCGCCGGGCTGGAAAAGGCCGTGGCTGAGCTGGGGCGTCCCTGTGTGATCAAAACGGCAGCCTTTGGCTACGATGGCAAAGGCCAGTGCAAGGTGAACGCGGACACGGATCTGGCGGAGGCCTGGAAGCTCTTCGAGGGCCACCACGCTGTGGTCGAGCAGTGGGTGCCCTTTGTCTGTGAGATCTCCGTGGTCGGCGCACGAGGTGTGGACGGACGCATGGCCGTGCATGGCGTGGTGGAAAACCAGCACGCGCACCACATCCTGGATCTCAGTATTTCTCCAGCACGAGTGGACTCGGCGATCACGGATCAGGCTCTGGAGCTTTGGGAAGCGGTGGCCGTGGGCCTCGACTATGTCGGCACCATGGCGGTGGAGATGTTTGTCACCTCAGAGGGCCGCGTTTTGGTGAATGAGATCGCCCCGCGTCCGCACAACAGCGGGCATTTCACCATCGACGCCTGCATTTCGAACCAGTTCCAGCAGCAGATGCGCGCCATCTGTGGCCTGAATTTGGGAGATCCCAGCCAGCATTCCCCAGCGGTGATGATCAACTTGCTCGGCGATGTCTGGCCGGAGCCAAAGATCCACCCCGACTGGAGCCCGGTGCTCCAGCATCCGCGCGCGAAGCTGCACCTCTACGGCAAGGCCGAAGCCCGGGCGAAGCGCAAGATGGGCCACATCAATGTGGTCGGCGAGACGATCGAGGAGGCCCTGGAAAGTGCGCTGGAGATCAAGCAAAGACTGGGCATCGCGTAAACCTGACGCGACTGCTTTCGTTGCACGTTCAGGCTTTGCGCACGAGGCGCGCGGCGTAGGCCCCATCGGTCTGGTCTTTCGGCGGGAAGAGCAGGCGGCTTTCAGCCAGTTCCAGTTCGGGATGGGCGGCGAGTACGGCTTTGACGACCTGCTGGTTTTCCTCGGGGTCGATGCTGCAGGTGCTGTAAACGAGGCTGCCGCCTGGTTTCAGGTAACGGAGGGCTGACTCGACGATTCCACGCTGGGTCTGGGCGAGGGGGGCAAACTCAGGCTCGTTCAGCCGCCAGCGGACGTCGATACGACGACGCATGACCCCCGTGTTCGAGCACGGGACATCGAGCAAAATGCGGTCAAAAAGTAGATCGCCAAATGGCGGCGGGCTGTCTGAAAGGAAGTCGTGCAGGTGAACCTGAGCGATGTGGGCGTGCAGTCGCGTCAGATTTTCCCGCAGGCGCGGGAGGCGGGTGGAGGAGCTGTCACAGGCGAAAAGCTTCCCCTGACCACACATGAGCTGCGCGAGGATGGCGGTCTTGCCACCAGGGGCGGCACAGGCATCGAGCACGGTTTCCCCCGGCAGCGGGGCCAACATGCGGGGGGCCATGGCGGTGCTGGGGTCCTGGGCATAGCACAGGCCCTGCTTCAGAGCCTCACGCGGCGTGTTTGCACACTCGAAGAAGTCTTCTTCATTGTGCGGGGTGAGGCCTGGGATCTGCGCCAGACGCTCGTCAGCGCCTTCGTGGAGGCGATTGATACGAACGAAGGTGGGGGCGATGCTCTGATTCCACTGGCAGAGAGCTTCGGTCATCTCCTTGCCCATGATCTTGATCCAGCGGCGCACGAGGAATTCAGGCTGGGAGTAGGCGATGGCCAGAGGCAGAGTCGGAATCTGGGCCAGGAGCTTTTCCCGCTCGCGATCTGCACGACGGAGCACGGCATTTACCAGGGCAGAGGCGCGTCCGGCGACGGCGACGGTTTCATTCACCGCTGCATGGGAGGGCACCCCCAGGATCAGAAGCTGGATCAGTCCCACCCGGAGGATCCAGCGGGTGCGGTGGTCGAGGTGTTTCCCATTCGTGAGCTGATCAATCCAGTGATCCAGGAGAGAAAGCTGCCGCAGTGTGTTGAGGACGATGTCGTGGAGGAAGGCTGCATTCGGCCCGGAAAGGGTGGCCTGGCGGACTTTATCGTCGAGAAGGTCGATGGCGAATCGGGGAGTTTTTTGCCAGGATTCGAGAACTTCGACAGAGAGGCGGCGGATATTCACAAGCGTTGATGAGGGCGGTAGGCCAAGGTGCGTAGAACCACCGCCATATAGAGCTGCGGTGGAAAGGGGGAGGTAGATAAGGCACTTCCCGCGAGCTTGGGCAAGGCAGAGTTCACCTGGAGAAGTCCCCAGCGCTCCTTTCTAGCGGCGGCTAGAGCGGTCTAAGCGCGTCTCAGCCCGCTTCTGGTGCTCACAAGGCCGCAGTGACGGGGCTTTGATAGCCACCGGCTTTTACCTGATACATTTGATCCTGGATGCCACGCACCATCTGGCGGACGTGCGGCCACTGCATGCGGTCCTGCATGATTTCCATGCTGCGTTTGTAGGAGCCCCATTGGATCACCTCAATGTCAACATGACGCACGCCCCAGGCATCCATCTGGCCGCGAGTGGGCTTGTAAATATCGATCGTTCCTGTTCCGACCAGGGCACTGCCGTAATCATCCACGATGTAAGTGACATAGGGCTGGCCTTTGATGCGGAATTTGGTGCCCACGGGGTAGCGTGACCAGTCAGCCGCAGCGCTGCGGACACTGCCAAATTTGAGCGGTGTTCCCAGGGCGTTGCGTGCCCCATAGGCGATGTGATCGGACTCGTCATGGCAATAGGCAGTCGTGCGCACAGTCATCTGCCGACCTGCGGTCATAGCCGCAGCTTTCAAGGGCGGGCGGGGTGCCTCAAGAACGAAGTAATAGCGCTTCATCTCTTTGGGCCGGAATGGCACGCTCGTCGCCAGTGCTTTTCGCACCTCATAACGGACGCCGGGAGCCAAGGGCTTCCCGGAGTTAGCCTCTGTTCGTCCTTTGCCAGCCGACTGCGCATTGGGTAAAGCACAGGAACTGAGTAACACCACCGATGCGAGAACTGCCAGAGAGAGGGATGCATTCATGGTTGAATATTGGTAACTGAGATAAAATTAATAAAATATTTACCTCAGTGCAATATAAATTCCATATCCAGTAAACTTTAAAGAGCGTGAGGCATTTAAGCCTCGTTAAAAGTAGGGCTCTGTGAGGCCAGGTATAGCTGTCACTCATGCGCGAGCTTCCGCCCGAGACACGGTTTTCTATGGCTGGTTTGGTGGGTGAGGGGCAGCTTTAGACCCTGGCGAGGTGGAGGAGTTCTCGAAGGCGACTGATCTCGGTGGCGCTGGTTTTGGCGACGAATCCTCGGGCGTGGGCAAAGTGGACGTCAGGCTCTTTTTCGATGCGGGTGAAGTCGTAGCGTGGGTCGTCGTTGTGCCGCGAGAGGCCGTAGCCGCCACCACGGCGGTCAGGGTAGATGAGCGCGGCGGTGGTGGTGCTTTTGCCGATGCTTTCGAGGTGGCGGCCGATGCCAGCGGAGGGCTCGTCGGGCATGGGCTCGGTGCGGGGGAGGAAGAGGACCTCGTGGTCTGAAAAGCTCCAAAACTCGCCATTTTGGGCGACGAAGTCGAGCCTGGCGCGGAGGTCGCGCAGATAGTCGAGCAGATCCTGGCCGATGTAGCTGAGGATTTCCCACAGGGGCTCGCCAGGCACTAGCTGTTTGGCTTTGGCAAAGCGGCGAAGCACCGTGACATCGACAGGGGAGGTGAGCTTGTTCATCGTGTTGCGATCCACACCGAGCCACTGCGCGGTGACATTGGGACCGCGGGTGTCGAACCACTCGGCGGGCTCGAGCCAGTCGCAGAACTGGCGCGCGTCTTCGTAAACGCCGAGGTGCTGCAAAACGAGGCTCAGAGCACAGACGGGTGGGTGGTCAGCCGGGAACTGATGGTGGTCGAAGTTATGCCTTTCGGGGCTGTGCTCACCGCCGACATCGACGACCGCGATCGTGGGATCTGCGAGATCGGCTGCGGTGGGTTCGCGGCGCACGATGGGGACGCGGTGCGTGGCTGCGAGCAGGCAACAGGCGAGCAGTTCGTCCTTATGCGCGCCGCCGGGATGGGTGAGAATGAGTGAAAGCATGATGGGCTTTCGTAGCCTGGGCGTGGCCGAAGAGATAGCGGAAGTCTTTGGTTTGGCAGCACTTGTGAAGGCGGGGCTTTTTCACCTTTTTTGGCGAAAGAACCTACCCAAGAAAAAGGCCGCTGGGGTGAACCAGCGGCCTTCGTGGGTGAGTCTAAATTAGACAGATTATGCGGCAGGAGCCTCAGGGGCGGCGGCACCTTCGCCACCGGCGGCGGCTTTGGCGGCGTCGTCCTTCTCCTTCATGGCGGCTTTGCGGCTCATCTTCACTTTGCCTTTGTCATCGATGCCGATGCACTTAGCGGTGACCATGTCGCCGACCTTGACGACGTCTTCGGTCTTGTTGACGCGGAAGTCGGCGAGTTCGCTGATGTGGATGAGGCCGTCCTTGTTGCCAAAGAGGCGCATGAAGGCGCCGAAGTTCGTCGTGCTGACGACCTTGCCGGTGTAGAGCTTGCCGATTTCGACCTCGGCGGAGACGCCGGAGATCATTTCGAGGGCGCGCTCAAGGCCTTCCTTGCGGGTGGCATAGACGTACACGGTGCCGTCGTCTTCGATGCTGATTTCAGCGCCGGACTCGGCCTGGATACCTTTGATGTTTTTGCCGCCAGGACCGATGAGTTCACCGATCTTGTCAGGGTTGATCTTCACGATCTCGATGCGTGGTGCGTGCGGGCTGAGAGGCTTGATTTCGCTGATGCCAGCGGCCATGGCGCCGAGCACTTCGGTGCGGCCGTTTTTGGCTTTGACGATGGCTTCCTCAAGGATGCTGAGGGGAATGCCTGGGAGCTTGAGGTCGAGCTGGTAGCCGGTGACGCCTTCGCTGGTGCCGCAGAGCTTGAAGTCCATGTCGCCGAAGTGGTCTTCGGAGCCGAGGATGTCCATCATGGTGAGGTAGCGCTTCATGGCTTCACCTTCGAACTCGGTGACGAGTCCGACGGAGATGCCGGCCACAGGGCGCTTCAGAGGCACGCCTGCGTCCATGAGGGCCATGACGCCGGAGCAAACGGAGGCCATGGAGGTGGAGCCGTTGGAGGCCATGACTTCGCTGGAAACGCGGATGGCGTAAGGGAAGACGGACTTCTCAGGGATGACGGGCTCGATGGAGCGCTCGGCGAGAGCGCCGTGACCGATTTCACGACGGTTCTGACCACCGAAGCGGCCGCACTCACCGACGGAGAAGGGAGGGAAGTTGTAGTGAAGGATGAAGCGCTTCGAGTCTGGGCCACCGGCGTAGGTGTCCATTTCCTGAGCTTCGTCCGCTGGA
Organism: Verrucomicrobiaceae bacterium; assembly: GCA_021151605.1. Classification (GTDB taxonomy): domain Bacteria; phylum Verrucomicrobiota; class Verrucomicrobiia; order Verrucomicrobiales; family Verrucomicrobiaceae; genus Prosthecobacter. Next base: position 8,935 of record JAGKWZ010000132.1, on the reverse strand, counting down.
GCCAGCGTGGCGATGGCGAGGGCCTGGGTCTCACCACGGGCAAACAGGGCGGAGCCGTGAGTGCGTGGGAGGACGGCGACTTCGCCGGAGAGCGGGCGGATCTGGTCGATGCCACGACCGTCACAGCGGCTGAGTTTGTCCAGGATGGAGATGCGGAAGGCTTTCTTCTGGAGGTAGTCGAAGGCCTGGCCGATGGCGTAGCCGGAAGCTTCGGGATACTTGGCCTTGATGGCGGCTTCCACTTCGTCCTTGAGTGCGCCGATGGCTTTGCCACGGGCGACCTTGCTTGGCTGATAGATGGCACCTTCGATGCGGTCACCAGCGACCTGGTAGGCCACTTCGAGGAGTTCGTCCTGGACGAGCATGAGGGGCATGACGCGCTTCACTTTGCCAGCGACGGCGGCGAGCTCTTCCTGTGCCTTCACGAGGCCCTGGATGCTTTCTTGAGCGAAACGGAGAGCGGCGATGAAGTCGGCCTCAGGCATTTCCTTGGCAGCACCTTCGATCATGATGACTTCGGTCTTGTTGCCGACGTACACGAGGTCGAGATCGCTGTCGTCACGCTGGCTGTGGGTCGGGTTCACGACGAACTGACCATTCACACGACCGACGCGGACGGCGCCGATAGGGCCTGCGAAGGGGATGTCGGAAACGCAAAGAGCGGCGGAAGCGCCGTTGATCGCGAGGATGTCCGAGTCGTTCTGGCCGTCAGCGCTGAGCAGGAGGGCGACGATCTGGGTTTCGTAAAGGTAGCCCTTTGGGAACAACGGACGCAATGGGCGGTCCGTCATACGGCAGGTGAGGATTTCCTTTTCGGTTGGGCGGCCTTCGCGCTTGAAGTAGCCGCCAGGGAACTTGCCGGCTGCGGAGGCTTTTTCTTTGTATTCCACGGAGAGCGGGAAGAAGTCGAGTCCTTCCTTGATCTTGGTGGCGGAGACGGCGGTGACGATGACGATGGTGTCACCAAGGCGAACGGTCACGGCGCCATCGGCGAGGTGAGCGAGTTTGCCGGTTTCGATTTCGATGATCCCTGAACCGCAGGGAGCTTTGACTGTATGGATTGCCATAGGTTGTGTTCTTCTTTGTCTTGTTTTGTTTGGGGGAAGGGACCGCACAGAGGCGGAATGACGAATGCCGAAGCTCGAATGACGGAGTCAGAGCGTTGCTCGGCTGGCCGGAAAGGCTGCTAAATGTGAGCAGGCGGAAGCGGCAAAGCTCCGGGCTTTCTTTCTCGGCTTTGTCGCCATGCGAAAAGGGGCGATGCGACGTGGCATCACCCCTTTTAGCGGGAAAGTTGGATTAGCGGCGCAGGCCGAGTGTCTTGATCGCCTTCTGGTAGCGATCATTGGCCGTCAGCTTCAAGTAGTCGAGGAGCTTGCGGCGGCGGGCGACCATGCGGAGGAGACCACGGCGTGTGCTGTGATCCTTGACATTGGTGGCCAAATGGGTCGTGAGATGATTGATGCGCTCCGTCAGAATCGCGATCTGGACATCGGAGCTGCCGGTGTCTTTGTCGTGGATTTTGAAATTGGCGGGGGCTGTGGCGACTTCGCTCATGGTGTGTTTATCGGGGGAGTGCCGGACAACTTGTCTGGCGTGTTGTTTTCAATTGGGTATTGAAGGGACGCGATGTTCCCACGAATGCCCACTTTGGCAAGGAGTTTTTCACAAGGGTACAGCCTTTCAGTCACATGCCATCGGGCTCTTCGGCTCCCCGCCCCGCACGCGGGATCAAACGGAGCCTGAGTGACCACTTTTGAGGCAGGACATCCGCCCACTGCCCTCTGCGGCCTACCGCCGCAGCGCCTGGACCAGGGTATTGTAGGCCTGCCGCATCTGCTCCAGATCCGCCAGCGTCGGCGGGTCATTGGTGAAAGGCGTATTCAGAGTGGGCACGGCATTCGTGTTGCTGCTCGTCTGGCTCAGTGTGTTGAGCTGGGCATTGTTCAGGTCCACCTGAGAGACCTCCCCATTCGCGCCGGTCGCTCCTGGGGCACCATCATTGCCGCGTGGGAGGCCGAAATTGAAACGCACATGGCTGCCGTCAAAAGTCACTCCCACCGTCGCCGGTTCACCAGGATTCAGTGTCGTCACACTGTCCACGATAGCGTTGGCGAAGGGCGGACCCTGCGGCCCTTGGGCACCATCGCTGCCATTGGTTCCTGGGGCACCAGTCGGGCCATCATTCCCACGCGGGAGTTCGAAACTGAGGTGCAATGTCCCGCTGATGACGCTGACACTCACCACTGCCGGACTCCCCGGCGGCAGTGTCGTCACACTGTCCACCACCGCCGAGGTCACGCCCGGGATGGCATCGATGAGGTCTTTGAGGCCATTGAACTGGCTGCGAAACATCGCCGAAGTAGCCTCGGCGTTCGTGGCGGGGATGGTGGGATCGAACATAGACTTGGAAAGTTGGAGACTTGGAGAGCGGCTGCGCCGCGAGATTCTGAAGCTCCGCGCGCAGCGCGTCTCCCAGTCTCCGGCGAAGCCGTCTCTCCGTCTGATTTCAATGCTAGCCGCCGAAGACGATGCTCACGATGTCACTCGGGACACCGACTTCTTCGTTGTCGATGACCGCAACGACCAAGTACTCGCGGACCTCAGGGACGTTCGGGTTCGCCAGTGGATTGCGATCCCAGAGAGGCGTGCGGGCATCATTGCCCAGGCGTGTCCATGTAGCGGTGCCACGGAGGCGGCAGTAGTAATTCACGCTGTCGCACTCGCCCTTCGTGAAGTCGCCTTTGATTTGTCCGCCGACGATGCTGAGGCTCAGCGTCGGTTTGAAGGTGTCTGGATCAAAGGTGCTCTCAGGGCCGACCACGCGCAGCACACCCTCGCTGCTGGATCCTTGGAAGCCCGGGGTGGACTTCCAGTTGCGGATCATCAGGCGAATGGTGGCCGTGTTGGTCTTCTTGCCTGTCTTTTCCGCTCCACGTGCGCCCTTGAGCACATCCTCAGCGTCATTACTCGCCTCCATGAGCGCCATCTGGGTGGCAGCTAGGGCTTTGGTGTCGGCGATCTTCTGCACCGTGAGACCGAATTTCGGCCCCTCTTCCTCGATTTTGTCGTGGATGTTTTTCCACCATAGGTAGAGGGCACCTCTGTTTGTTGGGATGAAGTCCATATGTGTGATTCCTTTCTCGGGTCTGGGCATCACAGGCGGGACTGACGGCGGCTGGGCTGGCGGTGGCTGATCCAGCAAAATGCCGGAGTCCAGCCGCCATCCCGTATCAAGTTGGATGATTCCGTCTGCCATGCGAGTGACATTGATTGATCTGGATTCAACTAACCAACAGCATCCTCTCAAAAATCCACCGAACGAACAAGACTAATTTTTTTCGACTTCTCTAAAGCCCGCGTCACAAAGACCTACTATTCTTTGCAATGCGTTGAATGCCAGTATTCTGGAAATCATCTAGCCAGGCGTTAAAAAAATAAAATCTCCCGGCCATAGCCCAGGCTTAGCAAGCCAAATTCCGGGTAAACCAGCCCCATCCGCGAATTAAATCCAAAAAATCCCAGGAGGCAGGCCATCCACGTTCGATCTCTCGGCTGCCATCCTGGATTAGCGCCCTTCGACTCCAGATTTCATACCGCTAAACCCAGGTTGATTGGCACGCATCCCAGATTGAACTGCACGCACCCCAGATTTCTGTCCGCCAAACCCAGTTTTCACCTCGACAACTCCAGGATAGACGACGCCAGCTCCTGATTAAAAACCGTCAACCCTAGGCCTTTTGCCAGAAAACCTAGGTGTAGGTGCCAAAACCCCGGGGTGCTGCCTCCCACCCCAGGTTTGGGCCCACAAACCCAGGTTTGGTCCAGTCAAACCCAGATGTATAGCCACCCAACGTATATGTCGGCGCTGAACCCCAGGTTTTTGACCACCAATCCCCTGTGTGAGCCACCACCCCCAGATTTCGTCCGCTCCAACCCAGGTTTGGCCGCCTCAGGTCGAGGGGCAAAATAAATTTACCACATGGTAATGTCGAAATCCCCTGAGTTAGAATGATCATCGGTTTTCTCCGGGTTTTGCCGGGTTTGAAATTCGGCTGCTATGCCGCTCGCAATTCTGAAGCATCTAGTCCGTAGATCCACTGAGAGCAGTTATCGCAAAAAGTGTACTCTCGGGTGGTCTCGTAATTTTCTTTGAGCCAGTCGCCCCAGGGAATCCACCGTCCATCGTGGGTGTGTAGTGAATCACAGACTGTGCAGCATACTGCCCTCGGAGATGCAGCAGCCACACCTGAGCGGCCTCCGGTTGGCACCGAATGCCTGACATTTCCAAGCTGCCCAACAATCTTCATGGACGCCTGTAAAGCCAATGAAGGAGTGTTGTAAAGCATGGTGTGATTTACCGCATTGATCAATACAAGCAGCATTGAGCTGCCTGATTTCAAATGTATTGGGGTGCAGAAGCACGACACCGTACCATCCATTAAGGAGAGGTATTGAAGGCTTTGGGTTCCGCTTTGCACTCGCCCTTCAAGTAATTGGGCGATGTTACTTCCGTAAACTTGTGAGCAATTCCAAGCCATACGCAAACGCCATGCCGCACCTTCAGCGCTCAACAGAGCCACTGATCGAGAGCTGGTTTGCCGCCCCAGCTCGGCAAGAATTTCCATCAGGGGATTCAGATGAATGGCACTACCTGCGGTTGTCAAAGCGGACTGCTCCTCCGGCCTAGTTTCAAAGACCTCTGGATGCCGACATCCAGCTAACCACAAGAGAAGTAGCAATGACATGCCCATCCAAGTCGTGAGCACTGCGAAAACCCATGTCAAAACCTGGTTGTTAGGTTCGAATAAGAACAAACAAGGCCCCACGATGACCATAGTTATGCCCAAAATGGCGATGAGAGTTCGCAGTGTAATTGAAGGACCAGCCCAAACCAAATCGCGGTGATATGAGCCGCCATAAGTTGAGGCGGTCGCCATGCTGGAAGCCGTGAAATCTGAGGCTGCGATTGGTGGTCTGATTGCGATCATGGAAAGTACATCACTATAGAATCCACAATACAACAGCTTCTCCAGCGCCCGTTTGTGTTAACCTATTATTTACATTTATGAGAAAATACGCTCTCCGAATACTGGTATTCACAAGTCTTTGGAAGATCTTGCTTGTTAAAGTGTTCACCTTCCGCTTTTAAACATTACATAATTTGCTAAGTTATAGCAGCACCTGAAAATGTTCGTGTAGTAACCCAATTTGAGTCAAATTTGAAAGTGTATTTTCATCTGAGAAAGCGTAATTTCTTCGCATGTCGGACATACAAATAGAGAATGAGACTCTTCTTCAAGAGCCCCGCTACCCTAGAAAAGGTTGGATTGGTGTCGATCTTGACGGCACCCTAGCAAAATGCGAATCCAATCCGGATCCACACACAATCGGGCCTCCTGTTCCCCTCATGCATCAGCGAGTGCGTTATTGGTTGAGGACCGGACGTGAGGTTAAGATCTTCACGGCCCGCGCAAGTGACGAGCAACAGCGCATGTTGGTTGAGCAGTGGTGTAAAAAATACGGGCTTGAGAACCTCGAAATTACGGACCGCAAGGACTTCAGGATGGTGGTGCTATGGGATGATCGCGCGGTAGGGGTTGTTACCAATATGGGGATTCCCATCTTGCCCAATCGATTGACGCTCTGGCAACGCTTGAGGTTGACTCTTTCAATCCTTTTCCATGGTCACGCCACGGTGACAATCAACAAAGCTCAATTGCGTGGACATACTGATGAGGTAGTGAACTTCAGTAGGGAGTTGGTAGAATATTGATTATCAAAGCTGGAGAGTTTCATGATGAGGCAACGCCCTGCGAAACGGTGGCGTGATGAATCCGGCATAGAAGCTCCACTGCCAATGGTGTCCGGACTAGGATTGGTTCATTGCTCGCAGCCGCACGAAATGAAAATCACGTCATAATCTGACAGAGGAAATCAGGTTAACCCAAGAGATGCGTCGCCAGCCCTGCCCTCCTGAAATAAAATCTCCTATGGAATCTTCTATTGTTATCACACCCATGCTCGACGAGCGGGTGTCACCGCCTCTGATGCATGAGAATCATCAAGTCCTGCGGGAGGCATTAGGAAATGTCTGTGAACTGCTGGGGGGGATGACGGCCTGGCTGGCGCGGCACGATGGTGCGGGCCATCATACGCTCGTTCGGATGGATCCAGCCTTCGGGATCGATCCAGATGTGCACACGGCCCTCGAAATCATGGCAGTCACATGGCCTCAAGAAGCTGTCCACGTGAAGCCGTGGCGGGGCTACACGCTACTTTTCACCAGCTTTCCAGCTCGGCGGGACGCACGTGGGAGATTGTATTCGCTGGGAATACTATTCATGGGATGCATCGAGCTGACAGAACGGCGCGCCGCTGTGGTCGAGGGCCTGCGGTCCAGTCTGCAGGCGCTCTTCAGCCGTTCGCTCCAGGATACGTCTAGTAATCCTTCAACGACGATGCCAGCGCCGTCCGTCGTGTGTTCCTGCTGCCGCCGGACTTCGGTCCCACAACACGGGTGGATACACTGGGATGACCTTCGTTTGATTGAAACTGGCTTCGCCAGTACTCACACGGTGTGTGAGCGTTGTGCGGCTGACCTTTACGCGAATGTCCTGAATGCCGGGGAGTAAGCGCCTCGTAGTATATAGCTATTATGTCCATATCACAATCTTCAAAAAAGCAACCGCGAAAAATCGCTCTCGTTGACGACGATCTGGTCTATCGAGAATTTGTGAAGACACTGCTGCGACGGATGCCTGAAGTGGACCTGGTGGATGCTTGGGAAAGTTCTGAGGCCATGCTGGCAGACCCGCGGTTCCAGCAGGTTGGACTGCTCCTTGTGGACCTTGAGATGCCAGGTCTGGGCGGGCTGGACCTTCTTTCCCATCTGAACCGGATGGAGGATCCTCCTTTGTGTGTGGTTTTGACCGTCTCCCGAACCGTGGAGGATGTGTTCACGGCGCTTCGCAATGGCGCTTCTGGTTTCCTCATTAAGTCTGGTGATCCGCAGACTTTCCAAGAGTCATTGAAGCAGGTGCTTCAGGATGGAGTCAGCTTGAGCCCCAGCATTGCTCGTCTATTGGTGCAGGAGTTCCGCCACAACGCACAGGCTAGGTCTTCTGCCATACGCCCAAATGGGATCAAATCTCTGACAAAACGGGAACTCGAGGTGCTGAACGGCCTGGCCGAACGTGGAAGCGCCAAGGAGGTGGGACACGAACTGGGCCTGAGCCACGAGACGGTCCGGGCACACATGAAAAAGATTTACCAAAAGCTGCATGTGAACTCAAAAGTAGAGGCTTTGGCGCTTCTGAAGAAGAGCGCGAAGTAGCTGCCAGATCAGGACTGGATCTTTGTTTGCATCATGCCCACGGCGCTCTTCAGGTCGGTCTGGAGCTGTTCGACAAGGGAGTTCGGCACCCGTTTTTTTGTTCGCAGGAGCGCCTCAATGGCAGCACAGGCCTCCACAAGCCTTGTCAGGCCAAAGATGGAACTGGAGCCGCGCAGGGCGTGGACCTCCCTACGCGCTTCTTCGCGACGTCCTCTGCTCAGTGCCTGGGACAGCCGCTGATGTCTCGCGGGAGCTTCTTTCAGCCAGAGTTTAGCCAGATGTCGGGCCGCTTCCATCCCGATCTGGGCGGAAAGCGCCCCCAGCGGTTCCCGGCTTGGTGTCGGAGTTTTCCCGCATGGGCTGCTGCCGTCGTTTCCAGTGCTGGCGACCTTTCGGAGCAGGCTCTCCAAGGTGCCGACATCAAAGGGTTTGGACAGATGCTCGTCCATTCCTGAGGCAAGGCTGCGTTCACGTTCGTCCGGCAGAGCGTTGGCCGTCATGCCGATGATGGTGCAGCGGCGGCGGCGACCTGTTTCCTTGCTATTCTGAGCTTCCCATTCGCGGATTTTGCGGGTGGCTGAGAACCCGTCCATCACCGGCATCTGGCAGTCCATCAGCACGGCATCGAAGGGCTGCTTCTTGAAGGCCTCCACGGCGTCTTTGCCGTTGATGGCGAGCACGCTTTCGCAGCCGAGATTCTCGAGCAGAAGGCGAGCAAGGCGGGCGTTGATGCGATTGTCCTCGGCGATCAACACTCGCAGTCCGATGGGCGTTTGCAGCTGTCCATGGCCGTGGCCGCGGCCTTGACGCTGCGGTGCGGACGGCCTGATGGCCTGGCGCAAGGCCTGACGATTCAGCGGCCAGGTAACCGTCGTCTCCGTGCCGGAGTGGCGTTCCTGGACATCGAGGTTGCTTCCGATCAGAACCACATGCGGCCCTGGTTTTCTGGGCTTCTTTGTGGACGAGCCGGATTTCTGATGGGCTTCTGCCCGCATCCACGAGGTGTCGGCGATCAGGATGTTCCCGGAGGCGGGTGCCTGGTACAACTGCCTGCCCAATTCGGCACGTTTCAATTCGCGGAACTCGATCCCTGGCTCTTCCAGCGAGGTGCGGATACACTCCCGGATACGCGGAGACGGATGAGCGATCCAGATGGTCTGAGGGCTGCGTGGGCGCACCCTGCGGGCGGACTGGCCCGGGGCGGCGCACAGAGGGATGCGGAACCAGAATTGAGATCCATTGCCTGGCTTGCTGGCGAAGCCGATCGTCCCGCCCATGGACAGGACGAGCTTCTTACTGATGGCGAGCCCGAGACCGGTGCCGCCAAAACGCCGGGATCGGGAGCTGTCCACCTGGCTGAAGGGCTTAAAAAGACGTTCGTGGGCTGCTTTCGAGAAACCGATGCCGGTGTCTTCGATCCTGAATTCGACCTGACCATCCTCGATGGAAACACGGATGGTGACGTAACCCTTCTCCGTGAACTTGACCGCATTCCCAGCCAGGAGAACGGGGTCAGGCGACATGAAGCACCTAAAATCAAGGGTTCCAGCGGCATTCCCTGGGTAAAACGGAGTTTGCTATGATGGCGATGCCATGAGC
>JAGKWZ010000131.1 GCA_021151605.1 Verrucomicrobiaceae bacterium | reverse complement strand
AGCGCTCGTTGCAGTTCGTGAAATGGCTCGTCAAAGCGAACCCTGAGGGCAAGTGGCAGCAGTTCCTCACCGACGACGGCAACGGCCTGCGCTGGGAGAGAGTCATCATGAGCGGCATCTCGCACGGCAGCACGACATCAGCCCGTTTTGCCATGCATCAAAAGGTGGATCGTGTGGTGATGTTCTCCGGCCCTCGTGACAACACCGAGACCTGGCAAGGCGGCCCCTCCGCCACGCCCTCGAACCGCTATTTCGGCTTCACGCACATTCTCGACGGCGGTTGGACCGCTGATCACTACTGCCGCTCCTGGCAACTGCTCAAGATGCACAACCATGGCCCCATCGTGAACATCGACGCCGCCAAATCACCCTATGGCAACACACGCCGTCTCATCACGAACATCGACGTGAAAAACAACGCCGGTCGTGCCCACACCATCGTCGTGCCGGGTGGAAAGGATCTCATGGGCCAGTGGGTGTATGATGAGGTCTTCCGCTACCTCTTCACACATCCCGTCGATCAAAGCGGCCCCGCAGTGCCGATGGATGCGGATTGCGAGATGGATCAACAGCAGCGGAAGTGAAATCCGACAATCACGCCCGCTGTCTCTTCCATGATCGAGCGGGCTCCTGTCTCTCGTAGGTAAATGCAAACCCTTCAGCCTATTCTTCTGTCCCCATTCTTCTGTCGAAACCTGCCCATGAATGGCCCCGGACATCGACAAGAGAATGGGGACAGAAGAATGACTGAGTCCTGCTACATCGCTTCATGCGCCCCCAATTCTACACAGCCCTTTTCCTCGCCAATTTAGCCTCGCAGGCTCTTGCTGCTGGCACCGACGACCCGTTGGCATTCTTTGAGTCGAAGATCCGGCCGGTGCTGGCGCAGAACTGTTTTGAGTGTCATTCGGCGCAGGCGCAGCAGAACAAGAAACTCAAAGCTGGGCTTCTTTTGGATAGCAAGGCGGGTGTGTTGCACGGCGGCGAGACGGGGCCGGCGCTGGTGGCGGGGAAACCGGCGGAAAGTCTGCTCATGAAGGTGCTGCGGCATGAGATCAAAGGCGCGGAGATGCCGCCGAAGGGGGCGTTGCCGTCGGGCGTGATCGCGGATTTTGCGAAATGGATCGAGATGGGCGCGGCTGATCCGCGCTCGGGTGCTGCGCCCGTGGTGGAGCACAAGCGGGTCATTGATGTGAAGTCCGGCCAGGGCTGGTGGGCATTCCGGCCGCTGGCCGCGCCTGCGTTGCCGAAGATCAAAAACACCGCGTGGATCCAAACACCCGTGGATGCATTCATCCTCGCCCAACAGGAAGCGAAGGGCCTCTCGCCGAACTCGCTGGCCGCGAAAGAGCAACTGCTGCGCCGTGCCACTTTCGATCTCACTGGCCTGGCACCGACTGCGGAGGAGCAGGCTGCCTTTTTGCAAGACAGCAGCGCAGACGCCTACGAGCGGCTGGTGGACCGCTTGCTGGCCAGCAAGCATTACGGCGAGCGCTGGGGCCGCCATTGGCTGGATGTGGTGCGCTTTGCGGAGAGCAACGGCTATGAGTTCGATGCCTTTCGTGCGGGCGCTTATCACTACCGCGACTGGGTGATCAATGCGCTGAACGCGGACATGCCCTACGACCAGTTCATCCGCATGCAGCTCGCCGGGGACAAGCTCATGCCGGGAGAGCTGGATGGCGCACGCGCGGTGGGATTCCTCGTCGCCGGGCCGTATCCCGGCCAGATCACGGCGAAGACGCGGGAAAAAATCCGCTACGACCAGATTGATGACATGGTCTCCACCATCGGCAGCGGCATGTTGGGCGTGTCGATGGGCTGCGTGCGCTGCCACGATCACAAGTTCGATCCGCTGCCGCAAAAGGACTACTACGGCATCGCCGCCGCGCTAGCGACGACGGTTCACTCGCCGGAGAAGATCGATCTCAAGCACGCCGAGACGCAGAAGCTTCTCGTGCGCCACAACGCGGCCGCCGCGCCGCTGCTGGCCGCTTTGAAGCAATACGAGACCCACGAGCTGCCCAAGCGGCTCGCCGCGTGGAAGCGCGATGACATGCCCAAACTGGCCGCCAGCACGCCTTGGCAAATTTTCGACGTGCAGAGCGCCACCGCGCAAAAAGCACGGCTCACGAGCGACCGCGACGGGCATGTCATCTACCTCGGCAACAAAGAAAAAGACGACACCTACACGATCAAAGTCGTCACGTATCAAAAAGGCATCCGCGCCTTCCGCCTCGATGCGTTCAGCGATCCCACGCTGCCGAATAAAGGCCCCGGTCTCTCCGACAACGGCAACTTCGTGCTCGGTGACGTGAAGATCATCGCCCGCCCGCTGGACAAGCAAAACAAGACCAAGCCCGTGACGCTCGATCTTGCCGCCGGGGCCGTCACGTTCGAGCAGAAGCGTTTTGAGTTCGCTCAAGCCGTGGACAACAGCCCGAACACCGGCTGGGGCGTGGCCCCCAAGATGGGCAAGGACCACGCGGCCACTTTTGAGGTCGAGGGCGATGCCGCAGGTTTCGATGGCGGCACGGAGTTTGAGGTGCAGTTGCGTTTCAGCGGCTTTTTTGGTCTTGGTAAACTGCGGCTGGCATTTGCGCAGGAGGCCAAAACCGCGCTCACGGCGGAAGCGGACATGCAAAGCCTGCGCGAGCTGCAATCCATGCCCGCAGCCGCCACCGCTGATGCGTTCGTCACGCGCTGGTTTGCCCGCATTGATCCGCAGGCGAAAAAGCTGCTCGCCGCCATCGCCGAGCATGAAAAGAAGCGCCCGCAGCCGTCTCTGACGGAGGTTTACACCACGAAGCAAGGCGGCGAGGACGTGTATTTCCTGCGCCGTGGCGAGGTGGATCGCAAAGAAGGCAAGGCGAACCCGGATTTCATCCAGGTGCTCATGCGCAATGGCAGCGCGGACAAGTGGACCGGCACGCCGATGCCCAAAGAACAGCCCAAACATCCGCGCATCGCGCTCGGTGATTGGATGACGGATGCGCACAGCGGCGGCGGCCCCTTGCTGGCCCGCGTGATCGCGAACCGCGTGTGGCGCTTTCACTTTGGTCGCGGCATCGTCGCCACACCGAACGATCTCGGCACGCAGGGCGCGCCGCCCACGCATCCTGAGCTGCTGGAGCATCTGGCCGAGCGGCTCGTCGCCCAAGGTTGGAAGCTCAAGCCGCTGCATCGCGAGATCATGCTCAGCGCCACCTACATGCAATCCGGCGCGATGAACGAGGGCAATCAACGCCTCGATCCCGACAACCAGCTCTGGTGGTATCGCCCCGCACGTCGTTTGGAGGCCGAGTCGAATGGCGGCCCGATTCGCCACCCGCATCAAAGCCGCCAAACCTGAGCAAACCATCGCCCAAGCCTTCCAGCTCGCCTTTTGCCGCCAACCTACGCCCGCCGAGACCCAGCGCCTCACCACCTATCTCCAAACCCAGCAACAACTCGGAGCCAAATCCCCCGAAGTCGAGCTCTGCCTGGCTCTACTCAGTCTGAATGAGTTCATCTATGTGGACTGACTTCCTCATTCATCATTCCTAATTCGTCATTCGCCATTCGTCATTCGTCATGCCCCTCAATCACCTTCTTCCCACTCGCAGGCGCTTCCTCGCCCAGTCCGGCCTCGGTTTCGGCTCCGTGGCGCTGGCTTCCATGCTGCAAGACGAGGCCCGCGCCGCTGCGGCGGTGGCCAATCCGCTCGCCCTGCGTCCTTCCCTTTTCATGCCGAAGGCCAAGTCCGTCATCTGGCTCTTCATGACTGGCGCACCGTCTCAGGTGGACACTTGGGATTACAAACCGGAGCTGCAAAAGCGCCACGGTCAGCCCCTGCCCGGCAGCGATGCCAAGACCGGCTTCTTCACCACCAGCGGGAAGATTTTGAAGTCGCCGTTTGAATGGAAGCAGCACGGCCAGTCCGGCTCGTGGGTCAGCGGTATCTTTCCGCATCTCTCGCGGCATGTGGACAAGATGGCCTTCATTCACAGCATGCATCTCCAGGCCAACAATCACGCCCCGGCCTCGATGGAGCTGATGTGCGGCTCCAACCAACCCGGCAGACCCGCCGCAGGTGCTTGGCTCACTTACGGCCTCGGCGCGGAGAACCAAAACCTGCCCGCCTACGTCGTCATGCACGAGCGCCGGCCTCGCGGCGATGACCAGATCTGGTCCGCAGGCTTTCTGCCCAAGACCTTCCAGGCCCTCGCGCTCGATGCACGACGCGGCGGTGTCATTGACAACCTCGACCGCAGTCAGTCGCAGACGCAGGCCCAGCAGCGCGGCACGCTCGATCTCCTGCGCGAGATGAATCAGCAGCACGCGCAGTCCCGCTCTCCACAGACCGATCTCGCCGCCCGCATCAACAGCTTCGAGCTGGCCTATCGCATGCAAACCGCCGCGCCTGAAGCGATGGACATCGCCAGCGAAAGCGAGGCCACGAAGAAACTCTACGGCGTGGACAACAAGACCTGCGAGGTCTTTGCCAAACAGTGCCTCACCGCGCGGCGACTCGTCGAACGCGGCGTGCGCTTCGTGCAGATCTTTGCCGGAAAAAATGCCGGTGGTGATGGCGCGGTGGATGACGTGCCCTGGGACGGCCACAGCAACATCGAGACGAACCATCGCAGTTGCGGCGCGGCCACCGACCAGCCTGCGGCGGCGCTTTTGGAGGATCTCGAAGCCCGCGGCCTGCTGGACGAGACACTCGTCATCTGGGGTGGCGAGTTTGGCCGCACCTCCGACTCCCAAGGCAGCGTGGGCCGCGATCACAACCCCAATGGCTTCACCATCTGGATGGCCGGTGGCGGCGTCAAAGGCGGCGTGCATCACGGCGCCACCGATGAGTTTGGCTACCGCGCCGTGGAAAACAAAGTCCACGTCAACGACCTCCACGCCACCCTGCTCCACCTCATGGGCCTCGATCACGAAAAGCTCACCTTCCGCCACAACGGCCGCGACTACCGCCTCACCGATCTCGGCGGGAAAGTGATCACGGAGGTGCTGGCGTAGCCTGCTCAGTCACTCTCGTTTCGAAACCCACTTCGCTGACCTCCAAGTGGAGCGAGAATTCTTCTGTCGATATATCCGTGTCGAGTGTCAGCGCACCTATCCGTATCAATCCAGATGATCCGTTTCACCTTCCTTCTCTTCGTTGCCTCTACTGCTTCCGCTCTCGACTATCCCCACGTCACCGCCGAGCCTCAAAAGACGGGCTGGCCGCTCACGGCGGAAGAGCGCGCATACATCATCGACAAGCCAGAATACGAGCGTCGCCCTGGTCGTGAGTCGAACAAGCATCTGCCGCAGCTTTGGCCGGTCGTGCCGAGCGCGGGATACTTCGGAGGCGATGCGTGGCTGAAGATTCACGAAGGACTAGTGAAGACGGTGCAGGAGAACAAAGGTCCGGTGGATGTGTTGCTCGTCGGCGATAGCATCACCATTCAGTGGGGCGAATCTTGGAAGAAGCACTTCCCCGATCTCAAAGCCGTGAACATAGGCATCGGCGGCGACAAAACTCAGAACGTCCTTTGGCGTCTCGATCACGGCGGCGTCGAGGGTCTTCAGCCAAAGGCCATCGTGCTCATGATCGGGAACAATAACATGTTCTTCACCCCCGAGACCGGCATCGAGGCCGCCGCCAAAGGCATCGAAATGTGCCTGAAGAACCTTCGTGAGAAGTTTCCCTCCGCCGCCATCATCGTGGCGAAGATCCTGCCAGCCCACACACCTGGAAACGCCTTCTATGAAGACATCAAGAAGACCAACGCTGCGGTCGATTCACTCAAGCTCGATAGCGATCCAAAGGTGAAAGTGCTCGATCTCACCGCCGACTTCACGAACGCGGATGGCACACTGAAGAAGGATCTGTTCACCCCTGACAACATCCATCTGTCACCCACTGGCTATGCAGTTTATGCCGGAAAACTGAAGTCGCTGCTGAGTGTGTCGCCGGAATGATAAAATGGCGTCTGGTTTACCAAAGAGGCGTTCCAGCAGGGTGAAGCATCGAGTTCAATCCAGCGCCTATTGCTTCGTCAAAAACGCCAGCAGATCACGCAATTCGGCATCGGTGAGGGACATGACGAGGCCGGGGGGCATGAGGGAGGTCTTCAATTCGGTGCGGCTGACGACGTCGGCTTCGGGGAAGGATTTTTCTTTGCCGGTGAGGTCGCGGAAGACTTCGGTGCTTGAGGAGCGGAGGAGGATGCCCATAAACTCGGTGCCGTCTTTGAGCTTCACCAGCGAGGGATAAAATTGCGGCGCGACCTCGCGATGCGGCTCGAGGATGGAGCGGAGGATGGCGGCGCGGTCGCCCTGCTGGGCGATGAGGGTGAGATCGGGGCCGACGACGTTGCCACGACCGCTGTGGCGATGGCAGGTGGCGCAGAGGGCGACCTTGGTGTTGAAGAAAAGGCGGCGGCCGTTTTCAGGGTCGGCCTTGCCGGGAAGTGTGTCGATGAGTTTGAGCCAGGCATCGGTTTGATCGAAAGGTGGGCGGTTGGCGGCTGGGGTGAAGCCATCGGTGAAGCGGAGGGCGCGTTTGGCTTCGTCGCGGATCGTGGCGTTGTCGCTGGTGGCGAGTTTTTGGAGCAAAGCGGTGTCGTCGGTGCCGAGGATGGCCTCGGCGCGGAGTTGCGGGCTGCGCTTTTCATCAGCGGCGATTTCGGCGCTGGCTTTGCGTGCGGCAAGTGTGCGCACGGCTTCGAGTTGGAGGACCTCGTCGTCGCTGTTGGCGAAGTCGCGCAGGAGTTCGAGTGTGAGGGCTTTGTGCGTCGGTGGAGCGAGGCGCAGCGCGTAGCCTTTGAGGCGGGCGGGTGTTTTGGAATCGGTGATGCGCTCGACCAGCACTTCGGGATTCGTGACACCGGCGCCGGGATCGCCGCGCAGGGTGTTCCAGGTGGCGAGCACGGCTTCGAAGAGGCGGAAGTCGAGCTTTGAATCGCTGAGCATGGCCTCGACCTGCGGTTGGAAGTTTTTCAGCACCGCATCAGCGATCCAGCGCAGGCACTCGAAGCGCATCTCGGCATCGGAATCGTCGATGAAGGCACGCACCCATTGTTCATCGTTCAAATCGACACGACGCATGGCAACGAAGGCCCAAACGCGATCTTGAGGCACGAGTGCTTTCACGGCTCCGACGGTCAAACCGGAGCGCGAGAGCGCAGTGAGCGCGGCATCGGAGAGGTATTTGTCCGTGCCTCCGGCGAGTTCGAGAAGCTTGGCGGTTTCGAGCTTCGCTTTGCCTTCGCGGAGATTTTTGGCGAGCGCGGCTTCGGGCGTGACGGGCTGCTTTTTCGCGATCCAGGGCGCGTCGGTGATTTCGAGTTTCCAAAGGCGGCCGCGGCCGTGGATCGGGTAGGAGTTGAATACCCAGTCGTTGAAATAGAACACGCCCTTGCCAGCGGCGACCATGCAGGTGGGGCGGAAGAAGTCGCTGCCCTTCACGAGCGGGATGCGCTCGGAGGTGTAGCCAGCGCCTTTTCGCGTGAGCGGGAAGTAGTCGATGCTGTGATCGCTCCAGCTCGGGATGATGACACCGCCGCCGAGCTCCACGACAGCGCAGGGGCCTTCGCCACTCGGATGCACCATGCCGAGCGTGCCGCGCAGCTCGCCATTCCAAGCGACGAAGGGATGCACGGGTGCGCTGCCATACACCCACTGGAAGCCGTAGTCTGCGCCTTCGACGATGTTCAGCAAACGGCATGGCGGGCGGCTGCCGGGATCGTTTTCTGCGGCGAAGATCTCGCCATCCTCACGCACCATGAGTCCAAATGGATTCCAGAAGCCACGGGCGATGCGGCGCAGGCCTTTGCCATCGGCGGTACAGCGGAAGACGCCGCCTTCACCGCGTCCGCTGACCTTGGAGCCGTCCTTCGCGGTGAGCGTCCAGTCCTTGCCGAAGTTTTCGCCGAGTGAGAACACGAGTCCGCCATCGGGATGCCAAGCCATCCCGCTGAGGCCGTTGTGCGGGTAATCGGCCACGGTGTCGAGCGTGGCGAGGTTTTCCTCGGTGTCGCCGGTGCCGTCGCCATCGCTGTCCTTCACGCGCAGCACGCGGTCGCGCTCGGCGAGGTAAATCCAGCCATCGGGGCCGACCTCGACGTGCATCGTGGCATCGGTTTTGTTGTAGAAGACACGGCGGTTTTTGCCGTCGGCATCAAAGACGAGCACTTCGTCATGCTCGGGGCCTTGATAGCCTTCCGGCCTGAAATGCGTGTGGCAGGAGACCGTCCAGATGCGGCCTTTGTCATCGACATCGATGCCCGTTGGCGTCACGAGCGCCGGATGCTCGGCGAGGAGCGTGATCTTCACGCCCGGTTGCAACGTCTCGATTTGCGATGGCAGCTCGGCAGGAACGATGGGTGCCTTCGGCGGCGGGGCAGACTGGGCGAGGGCGGCGAGTGGGAGGCAAAACAAAAGGCGGAGCATGAAAGCTACTACGTGATGGAAATGACACCTCCATCGGGTCGCAGTGGATGTGACGAGGGTTTCAAACAAAGGGAGGAGGTATGGCATGGCATTTGCGGTCGCGAATAATCTCCCCTTCGAGCCCAGTGTGTTGGAAACCGTGACCTTCGTCTTCATCGGCGGAGGATTTCAGCATCTTGGCCAGCCTCTCGACGGACATCGACTCCCCCATCATGTCCTCGTATCATCTTTCGACGTCGTCTCTGCGTCGTCATCTGCTTCATCGTTTCCTTTCAATGGTGTATCTGACGGTGTCAGCGCCACTCGTCCATGCCCAGTTGGTATGGGATGCGAACAACACAGACCCCGGTCAGCCAAACGGAGCCGGGCAATGGCTGGGCACCAATCAATGGTGGAATGGCACCACGAATGTGAACTGGGACAACAGCGGCAGCACGATCGCGCAGATGGGAACCACAGGCTCGGCGCTCGTCTCCAGCAATACGGTGACCATCACCAGTGGCACGGCCAATGTGGGCGGTGTGAACTTCATGGGCTTTTCGGGCGGTCCAGGCACGGGGCAGCAGTATAGCATTGCTGGCTCCAGCGGGACGCTGAACTTCGGAACAGGTGGCATCATCAATGCGGCTGACTTGAGCAGCACGGGGAGCAACTTCATCACCTTTGCCAGCAATCTGCTCGTCACGGGGAGCAATCTCACCGTCCAGAAATCTGGCGGCTCAGCCCAGCAGTTCATGCGCTTTGACATGGCCTCGAATCCCGGCCTGACGGGGACGCTGACGATCAAAGGCAACAACGGGGGAATGTTCTTCCGAAGTGGTGCTCCGGGCACTTTTGGAGCGGTCTCGGAGGTCATCGTAGAGTCGGACAGCGCCTTCTCTGTCGTGGGTGCCGGGACTTACAACATGCCGATGCGCATTGCAGGCACGGGAGGTAACGGCCAGTATGGAGCGATCCGTGTGGACACGAGCGGTATCACGCTAGCAGGAGCGATCACTTTGACGGGAAACTCAGCGATCCAAACCAACACAGGAGGGACCACGGGGACTTTGATCACGGGCGGCATCAGTGGAGCGTTCGGGTTTACCCGGTTCGCGACTGGCAGCGGAGTCGGGACGCTGGCGTTTCAATCGGCCAACACCTACACGGGCTTCACCACGCTCGGAAGGACGGGCGTCTTTGCCGGAGGCGTGACGATCCTCGACTTCGCCGCTGCCACGGCACCCACGGACAATATTTTGTACAATGGCGTCAGCCCTGTGGGAGCCCTGAACATGATCGGTGGAAACAATTCCGCCACGGTGCTGCAACTGACGGGCAAGGCGGGAACGGCGAACTCGCAGAGCTTTGGCAATGTGACTCTGTCAACGGCGGGCACGGCGGGTGGGACAGCGGTGATCAGCCTGACTTCGGGCGCGGGTGGGCAGATGAATCTGAACCTGGGAACGATCACGAGGAGCGGAACATCGACGCTGGCCTTTGTGGCCCCGGTTTCTGGCAGCATCACGACGACTCAGCCGGATGGGTTTCTCGGGCCGTGGGCGACTTATCGGAGTGCCTCTGGTGCTGTGAGCTGGGCGCGTGTGACCTCGGGAGTGGTCGGGGCCTTTTCTGCGGATCTCAAACAAGTGACGGGAACGGCGATCAGCGCTCTCGCAGGTTATTCATCCGCCAGCAACAACACGGCGGGACAGCTATTTCTGACGAATGGCTCGACGAGTTCCACGCTCACGGTGAACTCCATCATCGCGAACAATGGCACTGGCGCGGTGACGCTCTTCATCAATGGAGCGCCGGCTTCCAAAGTCGAGCTGAGTGGAGTCAACACCTACTCGGGCGGGACTAATATCCTGTCCGGGGCGGTCGAGATGAAGAATGCAGCAGCGCTGGGAAGCTCCGGCACCGTCACTCTTATGGAGGGCGCGGCCATCCAGCTCGGGGGTGGGATCAATGTGACGCGCGCGGTGACTGTGGGCGGTCAAGGAGTGACGAATACGGGCGCGATCCGAAACACCGCGGGGAACAACAGTTGGACAAATACGATCAGCCTGGTGGCACCCACGCGTTTCCACTCGGATCAGGGGACACTGACGCTCACTCACTCGAGCGGGGCTGCGACGAATATCCTGAGTGGTTCGCACAATGTGGTTTTCAGTGGCGCGGGCAATCATGTGGTGGGCAGTCGGCTCAACATTACCAGTGCGACTTTGACCAAAGAAGGCAGCGGGATGCTGACGGTGAGCGGAGACAGCGGCACGGTTTTCACAGGAGCTTCGACGGTGACGAGTGGGGTGCTGCGCTTTGCCAGCAACAACGCCCTGAGCACCTCGGCCATCACCGTGAGTGAGAGTCTCGTGCTTGGGTCTGCCGTGGAGCTGACGGGCGGCATCACGGTGGCGAATGGGATCACCTTTAACGGCAGCGGATCGAATGCTGGCAACGGAGTCAATGGCTTCGGGGCGATCCGTAACATCTCGGGGAACAACACGCTCAGCGGCACCCTTTCCATCGGGCTGGACAGCACCGGCCCGCGCATCTCTGCCGATGCTGGCACCACGCTCACGATCAGTGGCACGCTACGCACAGGAGCCACGGCAGCGGCTACACGAAATGGGTTACTGGGAGGCGCGGGCACGATCAACATCACTGGCAGCATCACCAATGGCACCACGGCGACGACCTTCATTACCGGCATCACGAAGATCGAAAGCGGCACGGTGAATCTGCGCGCGGCCAATACCTTCACGCCAAATACTGCCACGCCGACCACCGTGCTGGTGAATGTGCGCGGCGGCACGCTGAACCTCGACTACGCCAATGCCACTCCAACAAGCGGCATCATCCTCGGCTCAAACAACCTCGGGCTCGGCGGAGGTGTCATCGCGAATGGTGGCTCCGCGCTTGGTGGGGGCACGCTGCTGATGTCTGGCAAGGCGGCGACGGCGAACGTGCAGAGCTTTGCTGGAACCACTCTCGCGGGCGGTCGCAGCGCTATCACCGTTGTTTCGGGCACGGATGGTTCGGCCAGCTTGGCGCTGGGGCCGATCACTCGTGGCACGAGTTCCGGCAGCGCGGTGAATCTCACCCTTCCTGCCAACGGCAGCATCACCACGACCAGCCTTAACTCGGCTGGGATCCTCAATGGTGGCATGACAGTGGGGAACAGTACCTGGGCCACCTCTGCGGCCGTGCAGACTGCGAATGTCACTTGGACGGATGCCGGCGACACGGTCTCTCTGGCCGGTCTGGCAAATGGCACCCAGGTCAGCTTCTCAGGCACCGCTCCCGGCGGACTCTCGGTGGGTGTTGGCTACTATGTCGTCGGCACAACCGGAACGACGGTCCAGCTCGCTGCCACGGAAGGCGGTGGTCCGCTGGCGATCACCAGCAACGGCACTACCGCCACGGCGAATCTGTCTGGAGCCATCACCGGGCTAGCCACGGGCAGCTACAGCACCATCTTTGCCACGAATGCGAATGTCGATGTCGCCGGAGGTGCGGTCAGTCAGGCGCTGATCGCCACGAACTCGCTCCGCTTTAATGCTGTTGGAGGCACGGTCCTCAGCCTCAGTGGCAATCTCACCAACAACAGCGGCGGCATCCTCATCACACCGAATGTCACTGGCGATGTCACCTTCCAGAGCACCACCGCCACCGTGCGCACTCTCTCCAGCAGCACGCCAGCAGACTTCACCGTGCATCATCATGGCTCAGGCATCCTGACCTTTGCCTCGACCATCACTTTGAGCAATGCCACGGGCTTCACGAAGACAGGCGCAGGCACCATGACCTTTGCAGGCACCACGGCATCCTCAGGTGTCCAAATCCGCGCCACGGAGGGGAATCTGAACTTTGTGGGCACGAATCAATTTACCTCGACCACTGATCCGACGCTGTTCTTCGGGTCTGCCACCACGAGCACGAAGGTTTCGTTCGGAAACGGCGCCACCTCAGGAGCGGAAACCCTGGCGGGCATGTACGTCCTCGGCAGCGGCAGTTCGCTGGTCGGCAGTGGTTCGGCCTTCTTCACCCTCGGTCTGCAAAATTCAGGCACCACGGATCTGCGAAATCTCATGATCGGCGGCAGTGGCACGAACGAGAACAACCTCAACTTCGAAGCCTACACCGGCGGCACGGTGCTGATGGGCGCGGCGAACAGCTACGCAGGCCGCACGAACATCGGGCGCGCTGTCATGGAGGCCAGCGTGATCGCCAATGCCGGAGTCGTGAGTTCGCTCGGCACGGGCACCAGTTCACCAGACATTCTGATGAATGACACCACCTCCACCTCCGCCACCATCTCCACTTTGCGCTACATCGGTAGCACGGATGCGAGCACGGACCGCGTCGTGCGGCTTTTCACCAATGGGACGACAATGCCTAGCCTAGCCGCCGGGATCGAAAACAACGGCACCGGATCGCTGAAATTCACTTCCGCTTTCGCGGCGGCTGGTGACACGACCCTCGCCCGCACTTTCAGGCTCAGTGGCACCAACGCAGGGGCCAATGAGATCGTCAGCATCGGCGAAACCGCGACGAGTGTCCTGACTCTCGACAAGACAGGCACCGGAACCTGGGCGCTGACGGGAGACAGCACCTACACAGGCGGCACGACCGTGAGCAATGGCACGCTCCAGCTCGGCAATGGGGGCACGGCGGGGAATGTCGGCAGCGGTAACGTCGCGATCAGCAGCGGCGCGACTCTGCGGAGCAACCGTAGCAACACGGTGGAAATCACCAATGTAATCACCGGCAGCGGCAATGTCGTCGTCGCCAATTCAGGTGCAGGCGTCACCAAGCTAAGTTCAAACGCCAACACCTACAGTGGTGGAACCACAGTCAGCAGCGGCACGCTCATGGTGACGAACACCAGCGGCTCGGCGACGGGCACTGGAGCCGTCACCGTGATGAATGGAGCAACGCTGGCAGGCAGTGGCCGAATAGCTCCGACAGCGGATGCCTCCGTGATGGTCTGCGGCACACTGGCCGTGGGCGAATCGGCCAGCAGCGCCTCCTTGCTCAGCATTGCCACCAGTGGAGCAGGTGCTCTGGTCCTGGATGGCGGCAGCACTTTGGCCTTTGACCTATTGAGCGGTTACGGTCTCGGAGACAACACCTCCAGTCCCGCGCGTGCGGACTTGCTGAGTGTGGGCGGCACTTTGCAGATCAATCCCGGAGCCATCTTCCGTGTGAACGCCGCCAGCTTCACCGGCTACGCGGCTGGAGATCAGTGGAAGCTGATCGACTGGTCTACACCGGGAGGCACAGCTAGCGGCACCTTCACCTCCTTTAATCTGCCTACCCTGGATGGAGGCCTGACGTGGAACACCTCCCTGCTCTACACACTCGGCACGATCAGCATCGTACCTGAGCCCAGCCGCGCTATTTTGCTGCTCCTTGGTCTGGCGGCCGCATGGCTACGCCGGAGGCGCTGAATCATGCGCCCAGCACTTTTTTCCGAACAATCTCGGTGACGATCTTGGGGTTGGCTTTGCCCTGGCTGGCTTTCATGGCCTGACCGGTGAACCAGTTCATGGCTTTGTCGTTGCCGGCCTGGACCTCGGCGACTTTGTCGGGATTGGCGGCGAGGATTTGCTCGACGATGGCTTCCAGGGCTCCGGTATCACTGACTTGCTCGAATCCTTTGGCTTTGATGATCTCGGCGGCGGACTGGCCGCTGGTGAACATCTCGGCAAAGACTTCCTTGGCTTGGTTGTTGGAGATTTTGCCCGCCTCCACAAAGGCGACGAGGGAGCTGAGGGACTCGGGTTTCAAAGGACAGGCGTGGATGCCGTCTTCGGTGTCTTTGAGGATGCCGAGCAGGTCGTTGATGACCCAGTTGGCGAGCTTTTTGGCAGGCACTTTCGTGTCGGCGGCCACAGCGGCCTCGAAATAGGCGGCGAGTGCTTTTTCACTGGCGAGCACGTCGGCATCGTAGGCGCTGCAGCCGTAGTCTTTTTCAAAGCGGGCGCGCTTTTCATGCGGCAGCTCAGGGACCGTGGGGCGGATGCGCTCGACGAGGTTGGCGGTGCGCAGCGGGATGAGGTCGGGGCAGGGGAAATAGCGGTAGTCGTGGGAGTCTTCCTTGTCCCGCATCTTCGTGGTGACTCCAGCGTCGTCATCCCAGCGGCGGGTGCTTTGCACGAGCTTCTCTGGATTGCGGCCCTCCAGCACATCGATCTGGCGCTCAGTCTCGGCTTTGATGGCGCGGCGGATGGCGCTCATGGAGTTGATGTTCTTCAGCTCGATCTTCACGCCGAGTTCTTTTTGCCCCTCGGGGCGGACGGAGATGTTCACGTCAGCACGCATCTGGCCCTTTTCCATGTCGGCATCGCTGACGCCTCCGTAGATGAGGATCTGGCGCAGACTGTTCAGGTAGGCCACGGCCTCCTCAGCGCTATCGATGTCGGGATCGCTGACGATCTCCATCAGCGGAGTGCCGGCGCGATTGAAGTCGATGGTGGTGAATTTCTCGTGGTGAGTGCTCTTGGCCACGTCTTCCTCCAAATGGATGCGCGTGAGCTTCACGACCTTGCCCGGATTGGCGATGCTTTTTTGCGCGTCCTTAGGATAGGCCAGATCATACAGCGGCACGCCGCCGCCGAGACAGAGCGGCAGGTCAAACTGCGTGGTCTGGTAGTTCTTCGGCATGTCCGGATAGAAGTAGTTTTTGCGGTCCCACTTCACGATGGGCGGCGTGGTGCAGCCGAGCATCATTCCGGTGAGGATCGTCTTCTCGATGGCGCCTTCATTGAGAACCGGCAGCGCGCCCGGCAGGCCGAGGCAGGTGGGGCAGGTGAGGGTGTTCGGCTCTGCGCCAAACTCGACCGGGCAGCCGCAGAACATCTTGCTCTGCGTGGTGAGCTGGGCGTGAACTTCGAGGCCGATGGTGACGATGTACTTGGGCATGACGGGCGGCGATAGTGGAATCCCTTCGCCCAGATGGCAAGCGGGCATCAACCGAGAACGGGAGGCTGTGCAGGCAGGTTATGGAGCCATGCCCTCGGGCACTTGGGGTCTGCCGTGGGGTATGGGCCCCATAGATATCACAACTTCGGCAGGGGTAAGGGTGCGAGCAAGCAAACCAAAACTCCTATGACAAACCTATGAATAGCTTCCTTCCCCTCAAATCTTGGTCGAAAAGCATGAGGGAAAACTCCCGGTGCCTCGTCCTCATAGCAGCCGCACTCACCGGGATTCAACTCGCAGGTGCAGCAGCCCCAGTCAACCTGGGACAGGCCTTTGACTTCGGAGTTCTAGCAGGCTCCGGGATCACGAACACAGGGCTCACCACCATTATTGGAGATGTGGGAAGTTTGCCGACAGCCTCCATCACAGGCTTCGGCTCGGTGACATTGACTGGGACGAATCATGGTGGAGACGGCGTCACGTTCGCTGGGAAAACCGATCTGCTCACGGCTTACAATAACGCCGCAGGACGACTGCCGACGATCAGCTATGCGCCGATATTTGATCTCGGCGGACTGACGCTGGCACCGGGAGTACACTCGGACATCAGCTCCTTTGGAATCACCGGCACTTTGACTCTCGATGCGCTGGGCGATCCGAATGCAGTTTGGGTTTTTCAGGCTGGCTCCACCCTCATCACCTCGGTCGGCAGCATCGTGAATCTGATCAATGGCGCGCAGGCGGGGAACATCTTCTGGCAGGTGGGCAGTTCTGCCACTCTCGGGGTGAACTCGGCTTTCTCGGGCACGATCATGGCGAACACCTCCATCACGCTGAACTCAGGAGCCAGCTTGGACGGACGCGCGCTGGCCTTGAATGGCGCAGTAACGATGGACAGCAACACCATCGACATTGTGCCGCTGCTGGTCGGGCCGACGCATTGGCTGGGGGCGACGAGTGGGCTATGGACCTCGGTTGGAAACTGGGCCAGCGACTCGGCAGGTAGTCCGGCGGGACTCATCCCCTCAGTGGCGGATAACATCACCTTTTCCGCCACGGGAGCGGCCAATAAGAGCACCACCCTCGGTGCCAATTTCGCGATCAATTCTCTCACGATCAATGACACGGCAGCGGTGACCATCGCCGGAGCCAACACACTGAGCATCGGCGGCAATGCAGCCATCACGGTCAACAGCGGTGCCGGGCTCTTCACCGTCGCCAGCAACCTGGCTTTCACTGGCGCGACACCCACGGTAACGGTTAGCAACACCGCCGGGGCAGTTTTTAGCGGCGTGGTCGGAGGCACAGGCAGCCTGACAAAGGCCGGCACGGGCACTCTCACGCTTTCAGGCGTAAACAACTACAGCGGCGGCACCACGATCAATGCAGGCCGTGTGGTCACGCAAAACACCAGCGCTCTCGGCAGCGGTGCGGTGGTCCTGAATGCGGGCGTGCTCGCACCGGCTCAGGCGGTGAATGTGCAGTCCCTCAACTGGACTGGCGGCAATGTGGCGCTCACACCTGCTTCGGGTGATGTCATCCATGCGACGAATGCCTTCACCAATGGCGGTGGCGGTGGCGCTTATCAGATCGGCTTCGCTGGACTGGCGAAGACCACCTACACGCTCACCACCTTTGGCAGCACCAACTTCAGCCTGGGACAGTTCAGCGCGACCATCAACAATCCGAACCCGAATGTCGTGTATCAGCATCAGTTTCTGCTGAATCCAGCCAGCGTTCAGCTCGTGATCCTCGGAGCCACTGCCACTGGCACCACGCTGCAAAACAGCGCGCCAGTGAACATCCCCACCTTTGCGGACTACACCGTCACAGGTCCGGTCACGACTGGCACTCCAGCGGAGAGCAACACGATCAATTCACTGATCTTCTCGCCTGGCAGCACCTTGCAGGTCTTCAATCAACTCACCGTCACCAGTGGCATCTTTGACGTGACCACCGGCAGTGCCACGATCAATGGCGGCACCGTGGTCGCGCCGACAGGCTTTACCAAAACCGGCGCTGGCACACTTGGCCTCACGGGCATCGTTAACGTCACCGGACCGGCCAACATCAGCAGCGGCACGCTCAACATCGCCACCGGCAGTGTCTTCACCGCTACTGGCACCACCTCTGTCGCTTCAGGCAGCACGGTTTCCGTAATCGGCTCCCTCGTTTCACCCACGGTCAATGTCTTGCTCGGGAGCAATCTCGGCGGCAGCGGCAGCATCACGGGCGCAGTGACCAACTTTGGCACCGTCAATCCAGGCAATGCGGTGGGAGCGCTTAACATCGTCGGCAGCTACACCCAGGGCAGCAGTGGACTGCTCGTCACCCAGCTTGTGACCCCGACCAACCATGATCAGTTGATCATCAGCGGCGCGGCGAATCTTGGCGGCACTTTGCAAATCATCACGCCCGGCGGAACACGTCCGGCAGTGGGTAGCAGCTTTGACATCGTCAACGCGGGCAGCGTCAACGGCACGTTCGGCACGGTGATCAATCCCTTCGTCGGCCCGGGCACGCTGGTGAAGCTCGTTGTCGATTACACCCCGACGACTGTCCTCGTGAATGCCGTGCAGAACAGTTTTGAAAATGCCCTCAGTCTCATCCCACTCACGCCGAATCAAACGGCCACGGCTGGCGCGCTGGATTCTGCATTAACGGATGTGCGCCAGACAGCGGTGCTCGACTTTCTGAACAATCTCAACATCAACGCCGTGCCTCATCAGCTCGACAAAATCGCGCCCGAGGAGCTGACCGCCATCTACAGCATCTCCTTTGCCCAGCTGGACACGGAAGTGCTCAGCGTGCAGCAGCGCCTCGCCTCCATCCGCAATACCGTCCGAAGCGAAGCCCCAGCCTCAGCTCCAGCTTTCACCAGCGGCAAAGACGTTGTGCAAGGCGGCCAGATCTCCCCGCACGCCTCACCTGATAGCGACGGCTATGGTTTCTTTGTCAATGCGACCGGTCAATATGCCAGCCTCGGAAGTACCTCCAATGCCAACGGCTTCGACGTGCAATCCGTCGGCACCACCATCGGCGTCGATGCTCGTGTGGATGAGAACTGGGTAATCGGCGTCACCCTCGGCTACGCTCGGTCCAGCAGCGACCTCACCGAAGGCGGCTCACTCGATGCCGATGGCGTGCGTGGAGCCGTGTATGCCATGTATGAAAGCGGCAACTTCTACACCGAGTTCATGGTCGGCGGCAGCTTCAACAGCTACGACACCGAACGCAGCGCTCTCGGCGGCACCGCTCAGGGCAGCACCAATAGCACCAGCCTTGATGCGTATCTCGGCACTGGTTACGACATCCGTGTGAATCAATGGACCATCACCCCCATGGCCTCCCTGCTTTACAGCGCTGTCAGCATTGATGGCTTTGACGAATCCGGCTCCCTGCAACCGCTACGCATCGACTCCCAGAACCAAAGCTCCCTGCGCTCACGCATCGGCCTACGCGCCGCCTACACCGCCATCTGTGGTGCCGCCCGAATCACCCCATCTCTCAGCCTGCAATGGCAGCATGAGTTCCTCGACAACGAACTCGCCATGAGATCCCGGTTCGCCAATGGCGCTGGCAGTCCCTTCACTGTGCATGGCCCCAATGTTGGACGTGACAGCGCCCTTGTCACCGCAGGCGTCAATGTCGCCTGGAGCCGCTACGCCATCTACCTCGCCTACCAGGCTGAGCTGGGCCGCCGCAACTACGAAAGCCACACCCTGCTCGCAGGTTTTCGCATGAGCTGGTAGGTCCTTGTCAGTTTTTGGGTTGGCCTCGTATCGGTAAATGCGTTGGAATGATGAAATCCATCGTTCACTCCGTTTTCTCCCGCCATGAATAACCAACCTCTTCCTCTCTCTCGTCGTCGTTTTGTCGGTGCTGCCGGTCTTGTCGCCGGGAGCATGATCACTCGACCTCTCTTTGGTCAAAATGCGGCCAGCAACAAGCTCAACGTCCTGCTGATCGGCGTCTGGGGCCGGGGCCTGGCGCACTATGACTCTATCGCGGAGGAAAATGTGGTGGCGCTCTGTGATGTGAATGAGGACCGCTTCCCAGACGCCCTGAAGCGCTTCCCGACGGCGAAGACCTACGTCGATTGGCGCAAGGCGCTGGATCATCCGGGTCTGGATGCCGTGGTGATCTGCACGACGGACCACACGCATGCCTTCATCGCCAACTGGGCGCTGAAGCGCGACCTGCATGTCTATTGCGAAAAACCTCTGGCCATCACGGTGAACGAAGCACGCACGGTGCGCGCGACCTGGGAGACGAAGAAGGGCAAGCTGGCGACCCAGGTGGGCATGCAGCGCCACGCACAGCCAAATTTCAACCGCGTGAAGGAACTCATCCGCGATGGAGCCATCGGTGAGCTGAAGTCTGCCTATGCCTGGGGCAATCGCCAGATCGCCAGACCGGGTTACTTCCCCGAGGCAGGCGCTCCGCCGAAAGGCTTCCATTACGATCTGTGGCTCGGGCCTGCGCCTTTCCACCCCTACAATCCGGCCTACTTCTCCGGTGGAGCCGGGGCGAACTGCCTGTCCTGGAACATGTTCTGGGACTTCGGCGCGGGTCAGATCGGCGACATGGGCAGCCACACGATGGACCTGCTCTGGAATGCCGTGGACGCCAAGCTGCCGACCTCCGCTGATGCAAAAGGTGAGGCCTTCAACTCCGACGTGACGCCCGTGAACTGCGAGTCCCACTTCGAGCATCCGGCCAATGATTGGCGCGGGCCGATCAGCGTGAGCTGGTATCAGGGCGGAGCAATGCCACGCTCGCCGAAGAAGTCGATCGACCTCACCCAGATCGGCCACGGGGCGATGTTCAAAGGCACGAAGGGTTTCATCATCTCTGACTTCGACTCCCGCATCATCCTGCCTTTCGGCGATGACGCGGACATGAGCTACTACAAGCCACGGAAGAAGGATGAAATGCTCCCCGAAGTCGGCCACTTCCAGAAACAGTGGTTCGATGCCTGCCGCGATCCCGCGAAACCGACGGCCTGTGACTTCGGCTACAGCGCCAACATGATCGAGATGATGCTCCTCGGGCTGGTGGCTTATCGTGTGGGCAAAAAGATCCAATACGACGGCAAGACGGGCAAGAGCCCTGACACGCCGGAAGCGGATGCCTTCATGACGAAGGAATACCGCGAAGGCTGGAAAATGGACGGCTGATGCTCAAGATCCTGGGACTGGGCGTGCCGCGCAAGCGGCCGCCTCAAAGGATCTGCGGCTTGATCACCGTCACGCTGAGCGGCTCCATCGCAGCCTGAAGCTTCTCAAACATGGCGTCGTCCTCGTAAGTGCCGACGATGGCACCGCCACTGCCGGTGAACTTGGCACTCGCGC
Organism: Verrucomicrobiaceae bacterium; assembly: GCA_021151605.1. GTDB lineage: Bacteria > Verrucomicrobiota > Verrucomicrobiia > Verrucomicrobiales > Verrucomicrobiaceae > Prosthecobacter. Next base: position 3,984 of record JAGKWZ010000131.1, on the reverse strand, counting down.
CGCAGTCACGGGCTGTTTCGACCATGTCGATGTTTCCCTGGCTGATTTTGTAGAGTCGGCGGCGGAGGTCGAAGTTCTCATTCAGCAGCGGGCCGATCTCGCGGCCACGGCCTTCGATGAGCATGTCCCGCACGCGTTGGGCCAGATTTGCCCACTGGTACATGGCGCTGACCACATCGCGCTCGCCACGGTTCCAGCGGCCACGGATGTCATTGTGAAAGACTTCGGTGCCTTCGCTGAGTTTGTTGGTGAAGGCCACATAGACATTCGGCAGCAAAGCGGGGTCCAGTTCCTCATAGATGCCGTAGCCCAGCTTCTCCACATGGGCGCGATTGAAGTCCATGAAGACCACTCCCTCGTAGCCCTGGATCACGCGATCCTGAAGCCCAGCAGGGATGCCGAGTTCGTCATTTTCCACGCTCAGGACGAGGCTTGGCAGCAGATGCTTTGGCACATCCACACCGTAAAATTCGGTCAAAGCACGCCAGCAGGCGGTGATGATGGCGCTGCTCCCGGCCATGCCGACCTGCGGAGGAATGTTGCTGGAGTAGCGAAGGGTGAAGTTCCGCCCGTGGAGTGGCAGCTCATGCTTGGTGCAATATTCGAAGAAGCGCTTCACGCTGGCCTTCAGCAGCCGGATGCCGCCGTAGTAACCGTGCTGGCGGACATCGCGCGCCAGAGCCTCAATGCTGCCGAAGACGGAGTGGTCTCGCAAATTCGGCTCGATGGTCAGTTCGGGCGACTCAAAGAGCGTGACCTCGGCCCCGTAGTTCCTGATAATGAACGAGACAGTCTTGCCGAAGTAGCCGTCGGATGGGTTGCCGACTAGACCGGCGCGGGCATGTGCTTTCGTGCGGATGAGCATGTGGGAGGCTGAAAAGGGACGCGGGAGAGTGAGCGGAGTTGCTTAAGGACGCTGATGCTACGGGCGGCGATATATGCGCGCAAGAAAATTGGCGATCACATTCGTCTGGCTGCATCCAGCAAGAGAAAACAAGGGCTCGCGCAGAAAGACGGCTTCTGGGTGCGTTGATAGCGGCCCGTCATGCGTCACGCACTCATTCTTCTACTCGCCTTCCTTTCCTTCACCCTCCACGCAGCTCTGCCGCCGGAAAAGCGCATCGTCTTCCTCGGCGATAGCATCACGCAGGGCGGTGGCTATGTGGAGTTCATCGAGGCGGCGCTCATCGCGCGGCACCCGGATTCGGACAAAGAGATCATCCCGCTCGGTCTCAGCAGTGAGACGGTCAGCGGCCTGAGTGAGGACGGGCACGCGGGTGGCAAGTTCCCCCGGCCTGATGTGCATGAGCGTCTCGACCGCGTGCTCGAGAAGGCGAAGCCGCAGCTCGTCTTCGCCTGCTACGGAATGAATGACGGCATCTACTTCCCGCTCGGAGAGGAGCGCTTTCAGGCCTTTAAAAACGGCATGAAGAAGCTGCATGACAAGGTCGTGGCCACCGGTGCGCGCATCATTCACCTCACGCCGCCTGTGTTTGACCCAGTGCCGATCAAAGTCCGCGTGCTGCCCGGCGGACTGGCGGCCTACCCACAGCCCTACGAGGGCTACAACACGGTGCTGGATGCCTATGCCGAGTGGCTGCTGAGCATGAGAAAGGAAGGCTGGGAGGTGCTGGACATCCACGGCCCCTTCAATGCCGCGCTGGCCGAGAAGCGGAAGACGGACGCGCAGTTCACCTTCTCCAAAGATGGCGTGCATCCCGGCCCTGAAGGTCATCTCATCATGGCCAGTGCAGTGCTGACTGCCTGGGAGCTGAAGGTGAAAGCCGACGGCACGCCCGACCACGTCAATGGCGCGGCCATCCTCGCTACGATCAAGAAGAAGCATGCCATCCTCCGCCCCGCCTGGCTCAGCCACACGGGACACAAACGCCCCGGAGTCGCCCCGGGCCTGCCTTTACCCGAAGCGGAAAGCAAAGCCGCCACTCTCGATGCCGAGGCCCGTCGTCTGGCGAAGTCAGCGGAGATCGAGATCTCCAACAAAACCGGCGAGTGGAATGGCTACGCGAAGCACGAGCTCATGATCGCCGGCAAGTCCGTGACTGTCGTGGCCCCGAAAAAAGCAGCGGCTGGCCGCCCGTGGGTCTGGCATGGGGAGTTCTTCGGGCACAAGCCCGCGCCAGACATCGCGCTGCTGGGGAAGGGCTTCCACATCGTGTACATGAAGATCAATGACATGCTCGGCTGCCCGGATGCGGTGAAGCTTTGGAACCAATGCCACGCCGAGCTGACCACGAGCTACGGCCTGAGCCAGAAGCCATCCCTCGTCGGCCTGAGCCGCGGTGGTCTCTACTGCTACAACTGGGCCATCGCCAATCCTGACAAAGTCTCCTGCATCTACGGCGATGCACCGGTGTGTGATTTTAAAAGCTGGCCCGGCGGCAAGGGCAAAGGCAAGGGCGACCCGAAGAACTGGGGCTTTGTACTGAAGCTCTGGGGCTTCAAAGACGAAGCCGCCGCACTCGCCTACCAGGGCAATCCGGTGGACAGCCTCGCCCCACTCGCCAAGGCGGGCGTGCCGCTGCTGCATGTCTTTGGCGATGCGGATGACGTGGTGCCCTGGGATGAAAACACCGGGCTCATCGAGTCACGCTACAAGGCGCTCGGCGGCAGCATCACGATGATCCGCAAACCGGGCATCGGCCATCATCCGCATGGTTTGGAGGACTCGACGCCGATCATCGAGTTCATCGCCAAGCACGCGAAGTGAGGCTCACTCGGGCCGGTTCCGCATCATGTCGGCCACTTGAGCAAAGAAGGGGATCATCACCTCAGCCGCCTCGGGGCTGATCTCCACTTCGCGCATCGCCTCACCCATCAGCTTCAGCCATTGATCCCGCTCAGCGAGACCGATGGAGAAGGGCAGGTGTCTCATGCGCAAACGCGGATGCCCGCGTTCCTGAAGGTAGGTTTGAGGCCCGCCAAAACGATAGACCAGGAAGTCGGCGAGGCGCTTCTCCGAGCCCGCCCAGTCATCCGCTGGATACATTTTGCCGATGAGCGGGTCCGTTTTCACCCGGCGGTAAAAAGCCGCCACGGTGGCGCGCAGTTTCTCTTCTCCGACGTGCTGGTTTAGGGTGTCGATCGTGATCATCAGAAGGCTTGATGATGCAGGCTCACTCCTTTTTCAATCGAGCAGCAAAGTTCTTGTGCGCAGGTTTGCCGAGACTCTTGTTCAAACGGGCGAGCAGAGCTCCCGCGTCCTCGCGCAACACCGCAGGCACATCCAGAACGAGTCCCGGAAAGGCCCGGCTTTCCAGTGTTCCATTCTTGGCTGGAGTCAGGCGGACGAATTTCTCGTCTTCCAGCACGAACCAATCCACCTCCTGATCCTCGGTGCGCCAGACCAGATACTCCAGCACGCCTGCGCGGCGATAAGCGTCCTGCTTTTCATGCAGATCGAGAGAGACACTGCTCGCAGCGATCTCCACGACAAGCTCCGGCGCGCCATGAACATATCCATCTTTGCCGATGCTGGCACCGCCGCCTGGCTCGATCATGAGCAGCGCGTCTGGCTGAGGTACATTGTCGGCATCGAAACGCACGGTCGAGTTCGCGGCGATGCGTGTGCCTGGAGTGTGTGCGTAGTAAGTGCCCAACCAGACTTGAACGATGCTGTCGGGTGTCCCGTGTTGTTTTGCTCGGACTGGGGATGCCATATAAACAATGCCGTTGATGAGTTCTGCTTTCTTGAGTTCCGGCATGGCGTCGAAGCGCCGAAGAAACTCAGAGGCGGTGAGCTTGTCACCGCTTTGTAGAGGCGGAGGTGCAACCACGGCCACTCGGGGTGGGCGTGGGCGGTGCATGGCACGTCGGGCAGTGATCATGACGCTGAGGCTAGCATCTTCGCAAAGACTCGTCATCCGAGATTCGGCCAGGATGGTCAGGGCTTTTTGTTTAGCAGCACAGAACCAGAAAACAGAAGGCTCGTCGTCGGGGTGGTGGCTTTAACGGGTGGAATGGCAC
>JAGKWZ010000013.1 GCA_021151605.1 Verrucomicrobiaceae bacterium | reverse complement strand
CCAATAAGTCAGGAAGCCTTCCTCATCAGCCTTACGACGAAAGATGCGCTCCTGAAATACACTGGCCGAGGCGCGCCAGAGCTTCGGCGGAAAGAACAGAAAGCCGAGCAGCAGCTCCTGAATCACCCAGCCGCTTTGCTGCTTTAGCGGTACTTTTTCATACTCCCGATAGCGCACGATACGCCGACGACGTGTGATCTCCTGCAGCGACTTGGTGCCCTCATCGAACTGGAGTTCTTCGAGTTGGCGCAGCGGCATCCAGACCTCCTCACCCGCCCGCATCGTCAGATCACTGTCTCTCACTGAACCGTAAGCGAGGTAACTGCGGAGGTCATCGAGAGTGCATGGGCCGACGGTTTTGCCGGATTTCGTAAGGAAGTACTGGGACACAGGGAGCGGATACTCCGGTACGATCACGGGCAAGCCGTGCTTCTGTCAAGCGGCCAAGATAGGCTTGTCGTGCATTCGGCGGGTCGATAGCCTGAAGGTTTAATCCCAACCCACTATGAATGCTCCACTCGCTGAACTCGTCGGCACCATGATCCTCGTCCTGTTGGGCGACGGCGTGGTGGCAAATGTCGTGCTGAAACAAACCAAAGGGCACAATTCAGGCTGGATCGTCATCACCACTGGCTGGGCACTCGCGGTGACGGTGGCAGTTTATTGCACAGCTTCCATCAGCGGGGCTCACTTAAACCCTGCGGTCACGCTGGCGAAGGCCTGCCTCGGACAGTTGCCATGGATTGATGTGCCGGCCTATATGGCAGCACAGGTGGTGGGTGCGTTTTTGGGGGCGGTCCTTGTGTGGCTGGCTTATCTCCCGCATTGGAAAGTTACGGAAGACACCGGCTCCAAGCTCGCTGTGTTTGCCACCAGCCCGGCCATTCGACACACTGCCTCAAATCTGATCTGCGAGATCATTGGCACGATGATGCTGGTCGTGGGTTCACTGGCAGTACTTTCTCCTGCCAATCTGGACCCCAGTACTGGGTTCGCAGATGGTTTTGGCCCAGTGCTTGTCGGTGTCATCGTCTGGGCGATAGGCCTCTCGCTCGGCGGTCCAACAGGCTACGCCATCAATCCCGCCCGCGATCTGGGCCCACGTCTCGCTCACTTCCTATTGCCAATCTCAGGCAAGGGCGGTTCTGACTGGGGATATGCTTGGATCCCTATCGTAGGACCGCTTGTTGGCGGTGCTGCCGGTGCGGCGGTCTATACTCTGCTCTGGGGCTTGGAAAAGGTCTGATCAGCTCGGTAATGCAAATGTGCAGCTTTCATAGGGGACCGGCGGTTGCCAATGCTGTGGCTGGTGATGGTTTTCTTTTCTTATCGAGTCGCCTAGGTGTAAAAAAATGTGGGGGCGCGTTTCGAGGGCTAGTTTCTGACACAGTCTAGGTGCTTCCGCCGGGGCATGGACGAAAGGCTCAGTTTCTCATTTGCGTAAAAGTTAAGCTGAGTGTAATTTCCATAACACACGAGTTATGTCTCTCTTTGCCAGCCCTTCTATGTCCGTCCCGATGCACTTCGTGCAGGGTGAGGAGGCAACACCTTTGCCAAAGGCAACCGTCCCCAATCTCGACGAGCAGGCACTGACCCAGGCGAAGCGCTCAGAGCGTTTCGCCGTCGAGATTCAGGATCTGAACATGCGCAATGCGCGGCTGGGGGCCTGGTTCGTGATGATCCTGGTCCCTTTTTGCTCCGTTCTGGACTGGCTGGCCTATCCTTTGCGCTTCTGGGAGTTCCTGGTGCTCCGGTTGGCCTGCTCTCTCTTATGCGTGCCTCTTTTGCTGGCCCTGGATCGACCTTGGGCGGCCCGTTACCATCGAGTCTATCCCGTCATTCTGCCGCTGATCCCGGCGATAGCGATCTGTGTGATGCTGTTCCTTACCGGGAATTCCAGCTCGTCCTACTATGCAGGATTGCTTCTGTGCCTCGTAGGCACGTCCTTTGTGTTCCAGTGGACCTTTGAAGAGATCGGGCTCACCGTCGGCTTGGTGCTTTTGTGCTACTTCGCCGCCACAGTGCCGAACCTACACTTCGGTGCCGGACTGCGTGCAAACGGGCTGTTTCTTAACAACACGCTCTTCATCCTGTTGACCTGCGTCATCCTCTACTTTGGCAGCCGACAGCATCATGGCATCCGGCTGCGTGAGTTTGTGAACCGCTGCAAAGTCGAGGACCAACGCGAGGAACTGCGGACGCGAAATGACGAGCTTACCGCCACGCTCCAGCGTCTGCGGGAGACCGAGGCCCAGCTCACCCAGAGCGAAAAGCTGGCCTCCATCGGGAGACTCAGTGCAGGCATCGTGCATGAGATCAACAATCCGCTGAACTTCGTGAAGTCTGCCGTCTATGTTCTGAAAAAGAAATCCCGCAACATGCCGCCCGAAATGGTAGATCAGGTTCAGGAAATCCTCTCCGACATCAGTGAAGGCGTGGACCGTGTGGCTTCCATCGTGAACGACTTGCGGACCTTTGCCCATCCTGAAAACAAGGGCGGCGTGCCGGTGAACCTCAATCAAACCGTGGCCAAAGCCGTGCGACTGATGAACCAGCAGGTAACGGACCACGAGATGGAACTCTTCATCGACATGCCTGAGGATGTCATCGTTCTCGGGGATGAAAATCACATCGTTCAGATCCTCATCAATCTGATCCAAAACAGCGTGGATGCACTCGCCGGCCGGGAAGATCCCTCCATCACCTTCAGCATCATCCGCAAAGGGGAACACATTCAGCTCCAAATGCGCGACAACGGCACTGGCATTCCCCACGATGTGCTCCAACGCATCTTTGATCCCTTCTTCACGACCAAAGAAGTCGGCAAGGGTATGGGCCTCGGGCTCAGCCTCTGTTACCGCATGATGCAGGGCATGGGCGGCAAGATCGAGGCCCACAGCCAGCCGGGCGAGTTCACCGAGTTTATCCTCACCTTCAATCCAGCACCAGAAAGCCCATGACAACCGAGGCCAAACACCCTTTTCACATTCTCTATGTGGATGATGAGGAAAAATCTCTGCGCTACTTTCGGCAGATATTTGAAGATGAGTACTTCATCCATACAGCCACGAATGCAGCCGATGGCTTCCGCATCCTGGAGGAGCATGGTGCACGCATCGGCATCCTCCTGACTGACCAGCGAATGCCAGGCGAAAGCGGCGTGGAGCTGATGGAGCGCGCCCGTAATTTCCAACCGAATGTCATCCGCATCCTCGTCACCGCCTACACCGACTACGACAGCGCGGTGAAGGCCGTGAACGAAGGCCGCGCCTGGCGCTACCTTCACAAGCCGGTGGATCCAGAACACTTCGCCATCGTCCTACGAGATGGCATGGAGGCCTACCAGACTCTGCTCAACCGGGAGCGTCTCCTCCACGAAAAAGCCGATGACCTCCGCACCCAGCTCATGGCAGACAAGGTCAGTGGCATGGGGATCCTCGCTGAGGGCCTCAATCACCACCTTCGCAATGCTCTCACCGTCGTGCGTGCCTTCATCGACCTCGCCCCGATGAAACTGATGGAGGAGATCGATGCCAGACCGCCCAGAGACCCTTCCTTCTGGATCGAAACTCAAAATCAGGCCGCCACTCAGATCGACCGCATTCAGTCCCTGCTTACCCACCTCGCCCACGCTTCCCACGCCCGCAAACTGGCCCGCACGGAGCAGGTGAGCCTGCACGCCCTGCTCACGGAGACCCAGTCTGCTTATGCCGGGCACTTCCAGGAAAACCGCGTCCAGCTCACCATCGACATCGCCGCCAATTTTCCGGCTCTACTGGTGCATGGCGAGCGCTTCCGTCAGCTACTGCGCCTGCTCTTCATCGAGGAACTCACCCACCTCCAGCCCGGAGACAGCATTCATATCCAGGCAACCCTGCAAGTGGATGCCACTGGCGAATACTACGCCATCATCACCCTCACGGACAATGCTGCCTGGGGCGGCCCGCACGACAGTGGAGCCAACCTCTTCGACCCATTCTACACACGCAGTCGCAAGCCCGATGACTTCGGTGTCAATATGATGGCCTGCTTCGTCACCATGCACCTTCACGGCGGCACCGTCTCCGCCAAACGTCTCCAGCCTCAGGGGCTCGAACTCACCCTCAGACTCCCGCTTGATCCTGAAAAGAACTGCCAAGAAGCCGAGACTTACCTCCGCGGCACTCTGTCTGGCGATACTCGATGGAACAAGTCCGTGGAAATGGCCGCCTGATCACACCCTGCGACCAGCACTCTTGAGCAAACTGGATCTGGCCTCCGCCGGAACATCCATTGTGCCCCACGATCAAGGAGCGAGCAGGACGGGTCGGATCTCGACCTGCCCCGACAAGATCGGCGTCTGCGTGAGCTTCTCAGCTGGTGAACTTGGATTTTGCGGGAGTTGGAAGTAGCCGCGCCCGCTGCCGTTCCCGGAGATGTTGACAATCATTCCCTGGTAACTCACCGTGCGAGCGGGGAATCCATCCACCGCTGGAACGGTGAACTTTCCGATGAAAAGCCCGGTGCCGCTGGTAAGACTGATCGTCACCTTGCCATTGTTCAGGGCAGAAGTCGGGCTTGGAACGCTGGCGGAGTTGGTTGTGCCCTTGGTGGAAGCATTGCTCACTGTCACGGCCACATCGGGCGCGGAGCCTTCGGCGTGTTGAAGACCTGCGGCGAAGAAGACCAGCGCGGCATTGCCCGAACCTGGAGCGAGATTCATCAGCAGGCCCCCCGGAGCTGGCTGGACATATTTGCCGCCGAGCACCTGCATGGGCTGGGCACTGAAGCCCTGCTTATAAATGCGATCCGTAGAATTCAGCAGCGGCGGCCCCTTGGACCACATCGGAACGATCTCGCTTGGAATCGATTCGATACTGCCCGCAGTGATGGAGATGGCACCAGCAAACGATCCGCGGTTCTGATACAAGGGGGAATAAAGCAGCACCTGCCCGGCCTGACCGACAAAGGAGGACGAGGTAAACCCGCTGCCATCGGACAGCTTGCCCGCGACCGTCACCACGCCGTTGTCAGGCACGGTCAAGGAACCGTAGCCCTCGCCTTCAGGTAGCACGCCGGGATCAAAGCCGGTCTGGGCGATGCTGAAGGTGTAGTAACCCTTCAAGGCACCCGTCTTGTTTGCCGTCGTCCACGCATTGCGCCAGCCACGCACCTCAGAGGTGTTACTGCCACCTTCTGTCAGCGTGCCCGAGAGGCTGTTGCTTGCTCGATCCAGGGTCAGGTTGAGCACGAGCGCGGTGCTTTTGAGTCGGGGGATGCTCACCGTGAAAGCAGGGCGATCTATGTCGAGGGCATCCGCATCAAGCTGGCCTCTGAAACCAAGGATCACACTGCCAGTGACCATCTTTCCACTCACGCCACCGCTCCTTGTAGTGGTGAGTTCGAGCCGCGCCCCGAGGTTTCCATTGACCTGCTGCTGCCGGGTAATGAAGCCGTGGTAGGTGCCCACGAGCGCTGGATCAAGTGCAGAGACATTGAAGCTGAACGACAGCGTGGTAGCCGCTTTGCCAGCTGCATTTGAAGCGTCGATCTTGAAGTCAAACACGCCCGCCGTGCTGGGTTTCCCGGAGATGATGCCGGTGGCCTGGTCCAGTTTCAGTCCGGGAGGCAGCGTGCCCTTGATGGCATAGACCGCAGGTGGATTCAGTGTGGGGATGGGCAGGGAAAACTGTCCGCTTACTGTCAGCGGAGGCACTACCGCAGGCGCAGAGATGACCGGCGCGATGGCTGCCGCCTGCGTCAGCGTGTGCTCAGCCGTGCCGAGCTTGATACTGCCACTTCGGACGATCTTGGAATTGTTTGGCAGCACCGTGACATTGACGGTTCCCGGCCCGGTCCCGGATGTCGGCGAGACCGTCACAAAGGACATCGTTTCAGTGAGCCTCCAAGCACCGGGAACATGGAAGCTGACCTGATAAGTGCCGCCTGCCGCTAGGAGTGCCTGCGAAGGCGGATTCAGCAGCGGTGGCTCGGCCGATGCGGTCGTGAGTTTAAAGGCACGCAGCGCGGCGGTATGACCCGCGAAGCGTCCGGCGAAACCGTAGATGCGGATCTGCACAGCACTGGTCACGTTTTCAAAAGCTGCGGTGTCTGGCAGTTTCAAAACAAACTCCCGCTCACCGACATCCTCCATGCGCAGCGAGGTAAAGACTGCATTTGCCGCGCTGAATCCGCCGATGCTGGTGAAGACGGCAAAGGTGCGCGGTGCATGGAAAGACTGGCGCAGCATGGAAAAGCGGACTTCTGCACGACGTAGCTTCAGCGGTGCAGTCGCAGAGCCCGTCAGCGTGAGCGTCCAGAATTCATTGTCCGTGATAGCCTGAGGCAGGGTCGATGCAGCCTCTTCCGCAGGCATGTCCTGGGAGAAAAAGAGTCCGTCATTACCACTCTCCGCCGTGATGCCGGCTCCCTTGTCCCAGCCGCTGCTGGTGATGCCGGATTGCAGCACATAGTTCGCCGTGGCAGGCAGGTTCAGCGCGCGATCGGTGCCCTCGAGATTGCTCTCCACGATGATGCCCGGCCCGCCGACGGTTTTGAAAAAGAAGATGCGCCAAGCAGGATCGCCATCGCCATCCTTCACACGCAGAAAGAGGAAGTTGTCACCCGCACTCGTCGCTGTGCCACTGATGGCGAAGCTGCCACTGCTTGCGTTGGTCGTCAGTCCATCGGAAAGCACCGAGCCGATCAGTTCCACCGTGCGCGAGCCTTCGCCTCCGGTGGTCGTGATCGTGGTGGAGTAGGGCGTGCCAAAGATGGCCGTGGGCAGCTTTGCCGCTGTGACAAAGCTTGGCCGCGTGCCCTGGAGATCGTCGATATGCCGGATGCCGCCCGCCTCGGTCTGCCAGTCGAGCAGGAACTTCCACTTGGGTGAGCTTTCAGTCGGCTGGCGGATGCTTTCCAGGTGCCCCCACTGGCCAAACTTTCCCCAGCCGCCTGACTCCACATACGGGGAATGCGTGCGCAGCCCCTTTGACCACGCGAGATTCAGGTGGATGCGATACACCTCCGCCATCTCCGGCTGGCGGTTCATCAGTTCCATGAAGGTCGTCAGGCCATTGTCCCGGTCATCGCCACCATCAAAGGCATCGACGAAAAGGGAGGGGCCGCCCTCGTAAGTCACCAGCGGCTTGCGCGTGCTGAATTTCGTCAGAGCCATGTCCCGCAGCCCATCGCTGAAACCACCACCCACGCCGGTAGCGTCCGGCCCACTGCCTGTCTGTGAGGAACCGGAGAGCATGCGCAGCGTCCATTCGCGGAAAAGTTCGTCGAGGTGCGATTGGATCGTCGAGCCCGTCCAGTAAGGACTTGTCGGCGGTTCGGAGACTGGACGCAGGTCCGTGCCTGCGGTCGGATCATTGTCAAAGTTCGCCGTTGTGTAAAACCACGGATCACCCGTGCCCTTCTGCTCCTGCGCTCGTTGGATGGCGAAGCCCTGGATGTCATTCCCAAAGTAGGTCGTGGGCGCGATCAGGTCCGGCTCCTGCACCGGAGAGAGCGTGGCACCGAAGGTCTTGATTTCGTCGAGAAACTCATCCGTGTAGGTGTCATTGCCGGTGAACGTGGCCGCCACCTTGATCACCCGAGGCTGTGGGTTTCCGCCGGTGGTCTGCTCATTTCCAAACACCTGCTCAAAGGTCCGCCACACCTCGCAGAAACGGCGTGCATTGAACTTCGCACGCGAGATGCCCTGCTGGGTCGCACGCCTCTCCGCCCAGTTCCCCTGGGGGAAGCTGAAGCCGCTGCTCCAGATCTCGTTCGAGTACTCCACATACACACGCAGATTCGGATTCAGCGGTGGAAAGGCAGGATTGACCTGCGGAGTGCTAAATGGCTCCACACCATCACTGCCAAAGCGGATCAGCTTCGCCAGTTTCGTGACGAAATTGTCTTGCCCTACCGGCGCGTCCTCAACGGCCAGATGCGGAATGGTGATCCAGAGGTCTTTGTTCGCTGCATTGCATAGAGCCACGAGATGCTCAAAAGCCACGCCGGTATCACGTTTGCCCTCGCTAATGTTGAAGGGCTCCGTCGGGTCGCGCGGATGCAGCACGCCGACTTGAAACACATGGCTCGGCAGACGGCGGTCACCCCAGTTCTTCTGCGGACTGGCATTCGCCTTCACCCAGTCCATGGGACGCAGAAAGCCCAGGCCATCCCCCAGCTCGGCGATCCGTGAAAGGAAAGTCGGATGGAAGAGCTGCCCCTCCAGCGTGGTCGTGTTTGGATTCGCCGGATCAGGCAGCCAGGCCTTGATCTCCGTGATTGGTGTTATGATCTCCTGCACAGTAAGTGTGTTGTTACCCTGCGGCGTCGTTTGCAGATACACGCGGCGGCCATTCACGATGCTACCCGTCTCCGCGCCGTTGGATTCACCCGCGATGAATGTCGCACCGCTGAGGCGCACGTCCGCATTGCCCTTCCAGGTTACCACGACCTTTCCCTTCGCCAGTTCGCCATCGCGCAGCGGCCATGTCGCCGGGCGTGAGGTGCCGTACTCCGTGTCCAGTCCGTAAAGGATCAGCCGAAGCTTCTTGCCAGGCTTCAGGAACTTCGGGCAGCCGTTTTCATCGAACTGCGCCTGAGCGAAATGCGGGATGCGCGTGCCAAAATTAAAACCTTCAAACTCCAGCCACTCACCACCCTGAGCCGCTGCATTGGCAAAGTAGGGCGTGTAGAAGAAGTTCACATCCCCCACATTCATGCCCAGAGGCTTCAAGGTGGATTCATCCAAAGCTGCCTGAATCGGGCCGCCATGAAAAGCAGCCCAGAGGGATAGCGTAGCGAGTGTGCGAGCGAGGTGCGATTTCATAAGCGGACTGGGATTGAATCGGCTGAATAACCTGCATTCATCTTGCCGATGCATGAGAGAAAGTTTCTTGCGCAGATAGTTTTATTCTGGAGCCCCGCTGCCGTCCGATTCAAACCAATCCTTGTCTGATCAGGCCGAACTCTGGTAGCGTTGGTTTTCTCCCAACCATGAAAACCCTCTCTGTGCTCCTTTGTGCCTTCTCTGTGGTGAATCTCTTCGCCGAGACCCAGATCACCTGGAAGCGTCAGCAGCTCCACGCTGACTTTTACTCCGAAGGTGCCGCCATCGGCGATATCAATGGCGACGGCAAACCGGATGTCGTCGCGGGGCCGTTTTGGTGGGAAGGCCCGGCGTTTGAAAAGAAGCACGCCTACTACGAGCCGAAGATCTTCAGCATCAATGGCTACTCGGACAACTTCTTCGCCTACGTCCACGATTTCGACGCCGACAAACGGAACGACATTCTCATCCTCGGCTTCCCCGGCAAGGAAGCGCGGCTGTATCTGAACAACGTAGAACGGACTTTCCAGTCCGTTGGATCGGATGAAACGAGTTCGAAAACTCGTTCTACGTATTGGCCCATGCACATCGTCGCCGATGTCGTGGACAACGAGTCACCCGTCTTCACCGACATCACCGGCGATGGCAAACCGGAGATCGTGTGCAGCACCGGCGGGAAATTCGGCTGGTTCGCCCCGAACTGGTCGAAACCGACCGAGAAATGGCCCTTCGTCGCCGTCACGGATGATTTGAAGGTCGCGAAGTTCACGCACGGCCTCGGCATCGGTGACGTGAATGGCGATGGAAAGCTCGATCTGCTCGAAGCGCGGCGCTGGTGGGAGAACAACGGCACCGACAAGTGGACGCAGCACAACTTCGCCGCTGGCGTCGGCGGCGGAGCGCAGATGTTCGCGTATGACTTCGATGCGAACGGCACGAACGACGTCTTCACCGCCCTCGCCGCGCATCGCTACGGCGTGGCGGTGTATTTGCAGGCCAGTGATGCGGGCACTCCTGCCCGCAATGACGAGGCGGGCAAGAGTGCCCGCCCCACTTGGACCCGCGTCATGCTCGCCAGCGAGCAGCCGCAGGACAACGACTACGGCATCGTCTTCAGCCAGCCGCACGCCGCGTTCCTCGCGGACATCGACGGCGATGGCGTGAAGGACATCGTCACCGGCAAGCGCTACTGGGCGCACAACGGCCACGACCCCGACGAGCGCGGCCACCGCGTCATTTACTGGTATCAAACCAAGCGCAACGGCAACGGCGATGTCGATTTCGTCCCGCACTTCGTCGATGCCGAAAGCGGCGTCGGCGTCGATGTGCAGGTCGGCGATGTGAATGGCGACACGCTGCCCGACATCGTCGTCGGCAACAAAGCGGGCGTCTTCATCCTCACGCAGGAGCGCAAGGAAACCACCGCCGACCTCACGCCGAAGAAGCTCTACGGCCCTGCGCTCAAGCCGCAGGCCGAATACGCCAAAGGGACACGCGTCAGCGGGGAGCGCCTGCGTCCCGCAGGCAGTCTTTCGCGTCCCGCGGAAGACCGTCCCACGTCGGGCGAAAGCTCACCGGCCAGCGCACCACAAGGGACGGCATCCGGCGGGACGCCGGACGCTGCACGCGAGACGCGCGCTCTCCCTCACGCACTCGACCTCATGCAACTCCCCGGCGGCTTCAAAGCCGAGATCATCGCCGCGGAGCCGGACCTCGTGCAGCCGATGGCCTTCACCTTCGACGAACGCGGCCGCATCTGGGTCGTGGAAGGCAACAGCTACCCACAACCCCGCGAAGTCGGCAAAGGCCAGGACCGCATCAAGATTCTCGAAGACAAAGACGGCGACGGCACCTTCGAGACAAAAAAGATCTTCTGCGAAGGCCTGAATCTCGTCAGTGGCATCGAGCTCGGCTTCGGCGGCGTGTGGGTGGGGGCCGCGCCGTATTTGATGTTCATTCCTGACAAGGATCGGAATGATCAGCCCGATCCGTCTGATCCGACCGATCAGCGCCCGAAAGTCCCGGGCCTGAACTTCACCGCCTATGCCCTCCTCGACGGCTGGGGCACCCAGGACACCCACGAAACCCTCAACTCCTTCATCTGGGGCCCGGACGGCTGGCTGTATGGTTGCCATGGCGTCTTCACGCACAGCCGGGTCGGCAAACCGGGCACGCCGGATGACCAGCGCGAGCCCATCAATGCCGGGGTGTGGCGCTACCATCCCGTGCGGCATGAGTTTGAGGTCTTCGCGCACGGCACCAGCAATCCCTGGGGGCTCGATTACGACCAGCATGGCGAGTGGTTCGTCACCGCGTGCGTCATTCCGCATCTCTACCACATCGTGCCGGGCGGACGCTATCACCGGCAGGCCGGGCAGCACTTCAACGCCTACACCTACGAGGACATCAAGACCATCGCCGACCACGCGCACTACGCTGGCAATCCGCGACCCGATGTCACCTTCGACAAAACGACCGGCGCAGGCGTGATGAACAACGACACCAACGCCCTCGGCGGCGGTCACGCGCACTGTGGGCTCGCCATCTACCAGAGCAGCCTCTTCCCGCCGACGTATCGCAACCAGCTCCTCTTCGGCAACCTCCACGGCCATCGCCTCGTCGCGAACTACACCGATGTGAAAGGCAGCAGCTACATCGGCAAACACGCCGCCGACTTCCTGCGGTCGAATGACATGCACTTCATCCCCGTCACGCAGAAAGTCGGCCCCGACGGCGCTTTGTATGTCAGCGACTGGAGCGATCAGCAAATCTGCCACCGCGGCAGCAACGCCGTGGAAAACTGGGATCGCAGCAATGGGCGCATCTACCGGATCAGCTACGGCGGCTGGAAGCCGTGGAAGGGTGATCTCGCGAAGGAAAGCGATGAAGCGCTCGCCAAACTCGCCGTGCAGACGACGAACGAGTGGGAGTCACGCATGGCGAGGCGGGTGCTGATGGAGAATGCCTCAAACATTGCTCATCGTGAACAGACGATCATGAAACTACTCAGCCA
The DNA here is from genome assembly GCA_021151605.1 of Verrucomicrobiaceae bacterium. Classification (GTDB taxonomy): domain Bacteria; phylum Verrucomicrobiota; class Verrucomicrobiia; order Verrucomicrobiales; family Verrucomicrobiaceae; genus Prosthecobacter. Next base: position 50,356 of record JAGKWZ010000013.1, on the reverse strand, counting down.
AATGGGTATCGAGAAATTTCCAACGAACTCAGCACTTAGAGGCATGTGGCTACTTCATGCCGTGGGCACGGCAGCTAATGGATCCGATCCTAGCACTGGCTATAATGGGTTCATAGCATCCCCCTCAAATCAAAATGATGAGCAGGTAACGAGATGGGCGATTCGACTAGCCAACCTGACCGAGTATTTGTCTTTAGCAGGAGGCCGAATTGACACTGAGCTTGATTCCAAAGAACAAAAACATTGGGATGACAGGCTGGTTCCAATGACTGAAGTCGCGAAGACGAATACCTCCCCCATCGTCCGCCGCGAACTCGCTTCCGCGCTCCAGCGCATCCCGCAGGATCAACGCAAAGGCCTCGCCACCGCCCTCCTCAAGCACGGGGAGGACAAGGACGACCCGATGATCCCGCTGCTCATCTGGTATGGCATCGAGCCAGTGGTGGCGGCGGACCCGGCGGTGGGGATGCAACTCGCGGCGGTGTCGAAGATGCCGAAGGTCACGGAGTTCATCTATCGCCGACTGGCGGGCGAGGAGGCGGGGATTCAGGGGCTGCTCAAGCTCGCGGCGGAGTCGAAGGACGCGGCGCTGCGGCAGAATTTGCTCACGGCGGTCGTGCAGGCGGCTCGCGGAGGCAGCAAGGTCTCTTCGCCATCGAATTGGACCCAGATGCGCGAGAGCTTCGTTGGAGTCCAGGCTTCAGCTGACTCGGGTAAAGCCCCAACCTCGGCTAAAGCCTCCACTCCAACGTCCGAGGCGTCGCTCCTGCTCGAACTCGAAGCCCACATGGGCATCGAGGCAGCCTTGAAGCACTTCCGCGATCAACTCGCCCTCGCGACAGCAAACACATCGGCGCGTGAAAGCGCCTTGAAGGTGCTGTTGCAGGCCAAGGATGCCACCACGGCCAAAATCCTGCTCACGATCGTCTCCAACGACTCACCGGCCTCCCTTCGCCGACAGGCCATCCAGGCGCTCGCCTCGCTCAAAGACGCTGAAACACCCCAAATCCTCGGCGCAGCGCTGCCGAAGCTCTCCGCGAACGATTTGCCCGATGCGGTCAACACCCTCGCCTCGACCAAGGAAGGCTCGAAAGCACTCTTGAAAGCCGTGGAGGCCAAAACGGTGCCCGCGACGGCTTTGTCGCCGTTTTTGGTGCGACAGCTCACCGCCTTCGACGACGCGGAGATCAACGCGCTCATCAAATCCGCCTGGGGCGATGTGAATGCGCCAAAGGCCGACCTCGGCGAGCGCACGAAAAAATACAAAACGCTGCTCACATCCGCCGCGTTGGCCAAAAGCGATCTCGCGAAGGGCAAGATGCTCTACACCGCCACCTGCGGCCAATGCCACAAACTTTTCGGCGAAGGTCAAAACGTCGGCCCCGACATCACGGGCAGCAATCGCGCCGATTTGAACTACCTGCTCGAAAACGTGCTCGATCCCAACGCGGTGATCGGCAAGGCCTACCAGCTCAACCTCTTCACCATGAAGGACGGACGCGTCATGAGCGGCGTCATCAAAGACGAGAACCCCGCCGCCGTGAAGATCGCCATGATGGGCGGTGTGGAGTTCACGCTCCCGCAGGCGGACATCGCGAAGCGCGAGGTCTCGAAGCTCAGCACCATGCCGGAGGGTCTGTTTGATGCTTTGCAGCCTGAGATGGTGGTGGACTTGGTGAGGTATTTGCAGAGTGGGGGCGCGGGCAGCACGCTGAAGCGTGAACAACGTACCATTGAAGGCGCGCTCGAAGGCGAATCACTCAAAGTGCTCGAAGTCACCGGTGGCAAAACCGGCAAGCAAGGCATGGGTGGCTTCGGCAGCGAGTGGAGCGGCGGCGCGCAGCTTTGGTGGACTGGCGGCAAGCCTGATCAGAAGCTCACCTTCGCCCTTCCGGTCAAAGAAGCGGGCAAATACACGCTCTATGGTGCCCTCACGATGGCCCGCGACTATGGCGTGATCAGCATCACGCTGGATGGCAAACCGGTGACGTCGAGTTTCGATGGCTACAACGGCCCCAAAGTCATCCACACCGGCGAGAAGGACTGGGGAACGCATGAGCTCACCGCTGGCGAGCACAAGCTGACCTTCACGCTGGCTCCACCAAACCCAGATGCCGTGCCGTCGAACATGGTGGGGTTGGATTATGTGAGGCTGGAGAAGAAGTAACGACCAAAGCGACTAATGGCGGCAATCTTCGAAGGTGTTGCAGCTCTGTTGGTCGTGATTGTCGTGCTGTTTAGCCATCTCATCGCCGTTGTCGCCGAGCTTGTGGGCTGGGTGCTGGCTTGGGTTTGTGCCCCTTTTTGGTCCGACGGCAAGAAGCAATCCGGGCTCTCGGAAAGGTGGAAGCTTGTGAGCACGCTGCCGATCTTGGTTTTGGCGAGTAAGCCCTGCCCCCGCCAGCGCTTGTGACGAAAGCTGATTGATCCGCCTTTTACGTGGCAGGATAAGAATGCTCCACTACAGTCCCACTCCCCCCGCATGGTCAGACTCATCACCCAACAAGGCCAGCTCATCGACTGGAATGACGAAAAGGTGCGTCCTTTCCCGGACAATCTCGTCTTCCTCGATCTGCTGAATCCTGCGCGTGCGGAGGAGCTGGAAGCCGAAAGCTGGCTCGAGTATCAGCTCCCAACGCGTGAAGAGATGCAGGAGATTGAGGAGTCCAGTAGGCTCTACACGGAGAAAGGCGCACTCTACATGACCGCGTGGATTCCCGTCGGTCTCGACACCCCAGACCCTGACAATACAGCCATCTCCTTCGTTCTCGCGCCCGACTGCCTGACCACCGTACGCTATGCGGACCCCATGGCCTTCCGCGTGCTTGTGGATCAGGTGAAGCGCCAGTGCCACTGCCCGATGACGAGTGATGCGGTCTTCCTCGTGCTCTGCGAACTCATCGTCGCCCGCATCGCCGATGCGCTCCAGATGGTGGAGGGCGATCTGAAAAAGCTCGCCCGTGAAGTCTTCCGCCTCGATCCCCATCGGGCGAACGCCATGGTGGAAAAAGACCTCGCCGATGTGGTCAAAACGCTTGGCCGCCGCAGTGCCCTCGTGGCGAATCTGCGTGAGAGTTTGCTCAGTGTCAGCCGCATGCTCCAGTTCTTCCTGAGCAATGCTGCCCCCTGGATGCGTGGTGAACTAGCCGCCCAGTTCCGCTCCGTGATGCGCGATGTGAAGTCCCTGGATGACTACACGAATCAGCAAACTCAGGAGATGACCTTCCTCTTGGAATCCACGCTCGGCCTCATCAACATCCAGCAGAACCAGATCATCAAAATTTTCACTATTGCCAGTGTGCTCTTCATGCCGCCGACGCTCATTGCGAGCGTTTACGGCATGAACTTCGAGCACATGCCCGAGCTGAAGCAGCCCTGGGCCTACCCGGGGGTGATCGGACTGCTGGTCGTGTCCGCTCTGGCTCCCATTTGGTTCTTCAAAAAGAAGAAGCTGCTCTGACCTTGCTCACCAGCCGCGCACTTTCACATGTACCTGGGCGGACTTGCCCATGTAGTGCTCCATGCGGTAGTCATTGGCCGCTTTGAGCATGTGTTCCTTGGCTTTGGATTCTTCTCCGAGCGCCTCGAAGTAGAGACCAAGGTAGAGGTGGGCATAGCAGCGGTGGTTTTTCAAAGCCTCGCCCTCGCCTGACTCAGCGGCCTTGAGCACAGCCTCCACGCTTCCTTTACCGGCGAACAAGTCGTGAACCTCCTTCATCGGCACGCGTGAGTCGCCCTCAATGGGGATGAGCGCCTTTCGTGCGGCTTCCAGGCTTTCTGCCCGTGCTACGCAGATGAAATGCCAGGCAGCATTCTCCACATCGTTTGAGTTTACCGTCTGGTGAACTTCGAACTGCTCGCGTCCACCTTTGAAATCACCCGCTAAATAGAGCGAAAGTCCGCGCTGCCAGAGCTGCGGCTTCGCAGCTGGCTCTAGGGCGATCAGTTTGTCGAAGGCCGCGACAGACTCCTTCGGCTTCGCATCGTAAAATGCCTGCACCCCCTCGCGGAAGAGGGTATTTGGGTCAGGTTTCGCGGCCTCCTGGGCAGAGGCGGCGACGACGAGACAAATGGATGCGAAAAGGGATTTCATCATAGGTTGAAGGGTGAACGCCCCTCGATGACCTTATTTGATGATCAATTTGAAGGCCGCCTGTCCCTGGCGCTCATCATCGTCGGAAATGAGAAGCTGGCCGAGATGATGTCCGCTACGCCAAGGAGCTCCGGTAATGGGCTTGGTCTGGATTAGGTAGGCACCTGTGCCAGCATTGCGGAAAGAAGTAATACTATTACTGAAAGGGGCGGTCTGCCCTGGAACTTCAAAGTGTTCCATAAGAGTGAAGTGATCGCGTGTCAGCTCGACGACAGGAGCACCGGCACAGGTGACGATGACCAGCATATTCGCAGGATGGGTGTTTCCGTTAGCGGCCATGCCTTGGGAGGTCTGAACACTGATCGTCAGAGCCACCGAAGCTGGTGCGGCGGCCTTGGCAACTGGGACTGGCTTCGGAGTTGGGGCTGGCGGCAGCTCAGGTTCTTTGGCGACAACAACCGGGGCGGGGCTAGGTACCTTTGCTGCCTTTGCGGCAGGCTTAGGCGCTGGTTTGGAGGCCGGTTTGGCTACCTTTTTTGCAGGAGCTGCCGATTTAGCTGCGGGCTTCGTCGGAGCTGATTTCTTAGTAGCACCTTTTTTGGGGGTTGGTTTGCTGGCCATATCGTTCTATTTTCTGAAGAATTAAGCAAGGCTAACCAAGGATTGAAGAGTCTGTCGAGCATCGTCTTGCTCAAAGAGAAGGATTTATGGAGCTAAGTGCGATTTCGTAGCACTTCTTACAAGCTCCGCACCATCGCCGTGGCTTCGGCCAGCTGTTTGAAGCCGGCCCGTTCGGTCAGGCGCGGGAATTTGCCATTAATCATGACGAACTTGCCATTCCGCGTGAGCATGAGTTTGCGGTCTTTGATCTCCACATCCGTGATGCCTGCATGAGAGGCAGCGAGGCGGAGAGAAGCGCAGGCGAGCAAGTTCTGAACGGGGTAGGGGAGCTGGTCGCCGTATTGGTCGCGCCACTGGGTTTCGAGTTCTTCGAGTTCCTTGCGCGTCATGACTTCGCCTAGCTGGCGATAGGCGGTGATGCGCAGGCGGGTGTCTTCGATGAAAGGCGTGGGCAGGAAGGCGGGCGTGGCACCTTTTTCGGCCTGGGCCATGAGCGCTTCGGTCTGAACGAGGAAGTCGGCACGCAGGCTGACATCCACCGGACGGGCGACGCGACGGCCCTGCATCCGGTTCACGGTCTGCTTCAGCATCTGGCAATACATGTCGAACCCGACGGCAGCGATATGGCCGCTTTGCTCGGTGCCGAGGAGATTGCCGGCACCGCGAATCTCCAGGTCGCGCAGGGCGATTTTGAAGCCGCTGCCAAGGCCGGTGTATTGCTTGATAGCGTTCACGCGCTTGCGGGCATCGCCAGCCGTGACGGCGTCTCGGGGTAAAAGCAGATACGCATGGGCTTGCTGCCCGCCACGGCCCACGCGACCTCGGAGCTGATACAAGTCCGCGAGTCCGAAGCGATCTGCACGGTCGATGATGATGGTGTTCGCGTTCGGAATATCGACGCCGCTTTCGATGATGGTAGTGCAGACGAGCACGTCGGCTTCGCCATCGACAAAGGTGTGCATCACGTCCTCCAGCAGCTCTTCATCCATCTGCCCATGTCCCACGATCACCCGCGCTTGCGGACATAGCTCGCGGATGCGCATCGCGGTTTTTTCGATGGTCATGACCCGGTTGTGCAGGAGGAAAACCTGCCCGCCACGGTCCAGCTCGGCATCAACGGCCTGCTTGATGACACGCTCGTCATACGGCGTGATGATCGTGCCCACGGCCTGCTTGTTTGGTGGCGGCGTCTCGATGGTGCTCATGTCGCGCATCCCCATGAGGGCAAAGTAAAGCGTGCGTGGAATTGGCGTGGCGCTGAGCGTCAGCACATCTACGAGGCGAAAGATCTCTTTAAACTTCTCCTTATGCTTCACGCCGAAGCGCTGCTCTTCATCGATCACTGCCAGCCCGAGATCTTTAAAGCGGACGTCTTTGGAAATGACGCGATGCGTGCCCACAACGATGTCCACCGTGCCATCGCGGATGCCTTCCAGAATCTTCTTCTCGCGGTTCTTCGGCGTGAGTCGGCAGAGCATCTCCACGGTGACGGGGAACTCGCTCATGCGCTCGCGGATGTTTTGCCAATGCTGCCGTGCGAGTACGGTCGTGGGCACGAGGATGGCGACTTGTTTGCCACCCATCACTGCTTTGAAGGCAGCGCGGATCGCCACCTCGGTCTTGCCGAATCCGACATCGGCGCAGAGCAGTCGATCCATCGGTTTCGGCGCTTCCATGTCGCGCTTGATCTCCTCCACACAGCGGAGCTGATCCGGTGTCTCGCGGTAGAGGAAGGACTGCTCGAACTCGACTTGCCACTTGGTGTCGGGCGGATGCGCGTAGCCCGTCACCGTGCGGCGCTCGGCGCTGACGGAGAGCATCTTCGCTGCGAATTCCTCCACGCTTTTCTCAGCGCTTTTCCGCGTCTTGTGCCAGGAGCCGCCGCCGAGTTTGCTCAAAGCAGGCGCACGTCCGCCGACGCCGACGTAGCGACTGACCATGTGCGCCTGAACGACGGGCACGAAAAGCTTCGACTCGTCGGCGTAATGCAGCACGAGCACTTCCTCTTTTTTCCCGCCAGGCGTGGTGCGTGTTTCCACTCCGGCGAAGCGGCCGATGCCGTGCTCGCTATGCACGACGAGGTCGCCATCCCGTAGCTCGCTAAGCATGTCGCGGGCTTTGCGCAGCACCTCAGGGTCCGCGAGCTTCGAGCCGCGTGACCGACGTGACACCTGATGTCTGCCAAAAATCTCCGCACCAGTCAGCACCGCGAGCTTTGCCGATGGCACGGTGAAGCCGCGATAAAGCAGGCCCAGCGTGGTCTCCACCTTTACCGCATCCGCGCTGCGCAGTTCGCCAAAGCGTTCGCGTTCCGCTTCATTGTGAAAGAACACGACCGTCTGCCAACCGAGCTTGTTCCACTCATTCACCTGCATCTCGAACTGCTTCCGCCGAGCCTCGTGAAGCACGAAGTCGGAGGCATCGAAGACGCCAAGAGGGTTTTCATGGATCGCGGTGGCAAAGTCTTCCGGCCCGTCGTGCGTGAGGGCACCGTCGATGATGCGGGCGTGGACAGGCACCTCCACGGATTCATCCCCGATCACGAGCACGAGGTCGTTTTTCGCCAGATAATCCTTCACCTTTCCTGAGTCTGCCGCCTTCTCGCCAAGCTGGAGGATGATGTTGGCGCGTTCGAGCCGGCGGACGGACGATTGGTTGTGCAGATCAAAGGCGCGGATGGATTCGATCTCGTCATCGAACCACTCCACGCGCAGCGGCTCCTCCGCCTGCCAGGAGTAAAAATCCACGATCCCGCCACGTCGGGCAAACTGCCCGCGCTCCGTCACCACAGGCACACGCTCGTAACCCGCCTCACTCAGTGAGGTGATGAAGGCCTCGACATCGAGCTTTTGCCCCACCTCGATCTGCCGCCGTTGCTTTTCCAGCTCCCTCGCCGTCGGCACGGGCTCGTTCAGGCTATCGGCGCAGAGGAGGAGGGCGTAGCTTGGCTCTCCAGAGCCGAATTTAATGGCAGCCCATCTTTCCAACACCCCCACCCGTTCCGCCGCCAGATCGGGATCGGGCAAGGCATCGTTGCCGAAGCTCTGCGAGTGCCTTGGGAAGTAGAGGGCTGACGCCTGCCACACAAGCAACTCAGCCTGTACCCGATCCTGCGTGCGCGGATCAGGGCACAGCACCCACAGCCGACGCTTGAGCTGCTGTGCCCGAGCGATGACGAGTGCGACCGCAAAACCATTCGCCTCCGGTGTGACGTGGTCCAGGCAGACGACCTCACCACCTCCCAGCGCCCGCAGTTTCGCCGAAAAGTCAGGCTGCCGTGCCACCGACCTCACAAGGCCGTGGTTTTCCACCCGATCCTCGGCTGCTAGTGCAGGCGCTGGGTCGGCAGGTTTCGGCGCGGCGGCCTTTTTCGGCCTCGGGCGCGCCGTTTTGGTGGCAGAGGCTTTCTCTGGTTTCAAAGCGGAGCCATGACAAACGCACAGCGTCGCTATGAGGACGCGGACGATGGCCGGTGCAATGGGCTTTTCCGCTGGTGGAGACGCGGAAGGCTTGCCCTGCGAGGCGCGTTTCACTAAAAACGACCTCTTTATCCGCCATGACCACCGACCGCCGCTCCTTCCTCACGACTCTCGCCACCGCCACTGCCGCCAGCGCCTTTGGGCGTGACTGGACCGGCCAGACTCCCGAGCGCTATCCCGATCCCGATGTCATCACGCTCGACCCCGCCTTTGAGAAGCTCGTGCAGGGCAATGCGCCGATCCGTCGCCTGCACACCGGGATGCTCTGGGCGGAAGGTCCGGCCTGGAACGGAACGGGCAATTACCTCGTGTGGAGTGACATCCCGAACAACGCCCAGATGCGCTGGCTGCCTGAGGACGGCCACGTCAGCGTGATGCGGAACAACGCCAACAACAGCAACGGCAACACCTTTGACCTCCAGGGCCGCCAGATCAGCTTTGAGCACGGCACGCGCCGCGTCGTTCGCTACGAACTCGACGGCAAAATCACCGTGCTGGCCGACAAATTCGACGGCAAGCCGCTCAATGCTCCCAACGACGGCGCGGTGCATCCCGATGGCTCCATCTGGTTCACCGATCCCGGCTACGGCAGCATGATGGACTACGAGGGAAACAAGGGCGAGCTGCTCCTGAAGGAGTCTGTTTACCGCATCGATCCGTCCGGCGAGATCACCAAGATCACCGAGGACCTCGAAAAGCCGAACGGCCTCTGCTTCTCACCCGATTACAAGAAGGTGTACATCGTCGATACCGGCAGCCCGAAGAACATCCGCGTCTATGACGTGGACGGCAAGACAGTGAAAAACGGCAAGGTCTTTGCCATCAACAAAGCCTCTCTCAGCGATAAGGAAAACGTCCGTGCAAAAGATGGCAAAGCTGACTTTAGCCTGTGCAAAGGCGGCTCCGACGGCATCCGCTGCGATGTGGAAGGCAATCTCTGGGCCAGCGCTGGCTGGGTGGGCGACGGCTTCGACGGCGTTCACGTCTTCAACCCCGACGGCAAGCTCATCGGCTTCATCAAGCTGCCCGAGACTGCCAGCAACGTCTGCTTCGGCGGCCAGAAGCGGAACCGGCTCTTCATCACCGCTTCACAGAGTCTTTATTCAGTGTACGTGAACACTCGCGGCGCACATCACTGCTGATAACGTGGCGTTTTCAGTGCTTTTTGGGTAGTGTCCGGGTTTTTGAATCTTTGTAAAGTGTTCTAAATCTGATGATTGGAGAATTAAATTTACTTATTTCGGATAATCTAGGATTGAAAACTGTATTATCCGTGTTTCAATCCCGGCGATTCCAAAGTCGCCATGAAACCTCACATTCAGCGCCTGCTTGCCGACCGCATTCGCGGCTTGGCGGCGCATTTTCCTGTGGTTCTGATCACGGGTGCCAGACAGACGGGGAAGACAACGCTGCTGCGTGACCTCTTCCCCGAAGCGCCCTTTCACACGCTGGACCTGCCCTCCGTGGCGCATGAAGCCGAACACAACAGCACCGCCTTTCTCGACTCTCTCTCGGCGCATCCGACCGTGATCCTGGACGAAGTGCAGTATGCCCCTGCCCTCTTTCGCTCATTGAAGGCGGCGGTGGACGCGGACCGGCACCGCATGGGGCGCTTTTTGATGACGGGATCACAGAAGTTCGCGCTGATGCAGAGCGTGTCTGAAAGTCTCGCCGGGCGCTGCGCCATCTTGGAACTCGACACGCTGGCCCCCGTGGAACTCATCGACACCAACCCGATGAGCTACCCGACGGTGGAGGAAATGATGTGGCGCGGCGGCTACCCGGAACTCTGGCGAGTGCCGGACCTGCCCGCGCGTGACTTTTACTCCAGCTACTTCGCGACGTATCTCGAACGCGACGTGCGCCAGCTCGTGAATGTCACGAACCTACGCGACTTCGAGCGCTTCGTGCGCATGTGCGCGACGCTTTCGGGGAATCTGGTGAACTTCCAGACGCTCGCCAGCACGGTGGGCATCGCTGGAAGCACGGCCAAGCAGTGGCTTACGGTGCTGGAAGCCTCCAACATCATCCACATCCTGCCGCCCTACTTCCGCAATCATGGTAAACGCCTGATCAAGACGCCGAAGCTCTTCTTCCGCGACACGGGGCTGCTTTGCTTTCTGCTCGGTCTTTCCACGCCACAGCAGATGGTGGAGTCCACCTTCATCGGGGCCATCTGGGAAACCTATGTCCTCGGTCAGGTGCTGCGTGCCCGTGAAGCCCAGGCCAGTCCGGCGGAAGTTTACTTCTGGCGTGACGCGCAAGGCGTGGAGGTGGACTTCGCCGTCTGGCTGAATGGCCGCCTCCAGTTCATCGAGGCCAAGTGGAACGAAACCGGGGGTGACTCAAAGTCGCTGAAGCCGATGCATCAGGTCCGCAGCGTGCTCGGCGATGCCGCCGCAGACCGGCACCTGCTGGCCTGCCGTACACCTGCCGCTCACTGGCATCCCTATGATCCGAGCGTCCGCGTGATCAATGCTCACAACTTCCGTGACTGGTTCAATGTGCCAACGCCTGAAGCGATGTCCGTGGCCGAAGCGGCCATCAGCTACACGGTAAAGCCACGCAAAAAGCGTCCGGCGAATCGGAAACGAGTCCACAAAAAAGCGGCAGGCTGAAGGGCCTGCCGCTCCATTTAAATTCTATGAGCCTTCGTTGTCCCAGCGACGGGGTTTGAAGCCGCCGCCCTTGTTGCCGAAGCCACCGGGTTTGCCGCCATAGCCGCCGCCACCACCGCCGAAGCGTGGTTTGCCACCATAGCCGCCACCACCACCGCCGCCGAAGCCACCAGGTTTACCTCCGTAGCCGCCGCCACCAAAACGAGGTTTGCCGCCGAAACCGCCGCCGCTTTCACCGCGAGGTGGGCCGTCGAAGTCACGACGTGGAGGACGTGGGGCGAAGCTGCCGCCGCCACCGCCTTCGCGGTCGGCGTGGTCCATGCGCACGTCACGCCCACGGAAGGTCGCGCCTTCGATGGAGGTGAGCACGGCTGCGGCCATATCTGCGGGCACTTCCACAAAGCTGCACTTTGGAAGCACGTCGATGCTGCCGATGGTGCCTGCGGGGATCTGACAGGTGTTGTAAATGATGCCGGCGATGTCTCCAGGGCGGGCATTGTCCATGCCGCCGATGTTGATGAAGAGGCGCTTCATGCCCTCTGCGGGCGGACGTGGGCCTGCAGGGCGTGTTGTGCGCTGGTCGCCACCTTCACCGCCACCTTGTGGGGCACCTTCACCCTGCTCACGTGGGACGAATTCGCGCTGGGGGCGGTCTTTCTTCACGGGGGCACGGTCTTCGATGATCTGCTCACCTTCGCGGGAGCCTTCTTTCATCCAGAGATCGAGCAGAGCGCTGACCACATCCGTCATGTCAAAGCCCGCATCCAGAAGACGCTGGGTGGTGTGCTCATGCTTCGTGTAGGCACCGGCTTCGAGCGTGGCTTTGAGCTTCTCAAAACTCTGATCGACGAGCTTTGTCTCGACCTCTTCCTGGGAGGGGACCTTGGTGCGATCGACTTTCGCGTTCGTGAAGCGCTGGATGCGCTGCATGAGGTAGATCTCACGACCTGCGACGAGGCTGACGGCGGTGCCTTTGCGCCCGGCACGGCCGGTGCGGCCGATGCGGTGGACGTAGTCTTCCGTGTCGTAGGGCAGCTCGTAGTTCACGATGAGGTCGATGTCGTTCACATCGAGCCCACGGGCGGCCACATCGGTGGCGACGAGCACTTCGACATTGCCGCTGCGGAAGTTCCGCATCACGCGCTCACGCATCATTTGATTCAAATCGCCGTGCAAGCGGTCGGCGGCATATCCACGGGCCATCAGGGCGTCCACGACATCATCCACGGCCTTCTTGGTGTTCGCGAACACGATGGTGAGACGCGGGTCCTCGAGATCGAGCACGCGGCAGAGCACCTCGGTTTTGCTGCGGCCCTGCACCTCGTAGTAGCGCTGCTCGATGGTGGGCACCGTCATCGCCTTCTGCTGGATCGTGATCGTCGCGGCATCATTCGTGTACCGGTCGATCAGGCGGCGGATGCGCGGGTCGAAGGTCGCGGAGAAGAAGATCGTCTGGCGCTTCTCAGGGAGGGACTCCATGAGCTTCTCGATGTCTTCAGCGAAGCCCATGTCGAGCATTTCGTCAGCTTCATCAAAGACGAGCACCTTGAGCGCATCGAGCTTCAGCGTGCCGCGGTCCACGAAGTCCTGGATACGGCCGGGAGTGCCGACGACGATCTGGGAGCCTGCCTGGAGGGCGCGGATCTGGCGGTCATAGGAGGCTCCGCCATAGACGGGCGTGGCACGCAGGCCTTCTTTGAAAGTCACGACCTTGTGGATCTCCGCGCAGACCTGCATGGCCAGCTCGCGGGTGGGGCACAGGATCAGCACCTGCGTGCGGCGGTCCGCCGGGTCAGCGAGCTGGATGGCGGGCAGGCCAAAGGCGAGCGTTTTGCCCGAGCCAGTCTGGCTCTGGCCCACTACATCACGTCCGGTGAGGGCCACGGGGATGGCCTCAGCCTGGATGGGGGAGGGTTGCTCAAAGCCTTGGGCCTGAACGGCTTGGAGGAGTTCCGGCGAGAGGCCGAGATCAGCGAATGTCTTTTCCATAGTATGTCCTTTGCAATGATACCGGCAGATAGGGCTCCGAATAGGTGGGCAACCAGTCGCCGTAAAAGCGTCCTGCCAACGGCGGGACGGGGACACCGTCCAAAATGGGGACGGGCTACAAGACAAACATCGGCCCCGAGGGGGTAGAAGCCGGAAAAACCGGCGCGGAGAGTCCCACACATCGGCAGAAAGGCAAGTGTGGATGTGTTTTGGCTGTTTTTGAACCGGCGAGGGTAGGAAAATTTCACGAGCGCCTAGCACGCTCTGTGCTAAACCTCCGGCCCCCTGCGCCCAAGGCGCTGTTTTTCACCCCCTACCGACCATGCCCAAAAAGACCATCCGCGACATCGATCTGAGCAACAAGCGCGTCCTCGTGCGCGTCGATTTCAACGTCCCTCTCGACGAAAAAGACGGCCAGATGGTCATCACGGACGCCACCCGCATCCAGGAAACCCTGCCGACACTGAAGGCTCTGATCGCCGCAGGTGCCAAGGTCATCCTTTGCTCCCACCATGGTCGTCCAAAGGGTCAGCGTGATCCGAAGGAGTCCCTCGCCCGTGTGGCTCCAGCGCTCAGCGAGCTGCTCGGCGTGCCAGTCGAGTTTTCTGAGGAGACCATCGGACCTGTCGCACTCGCGAAAGCCATGGCGCTGCCTGCTGGCGGCGTGCTTTTGCTGGAAAACACCCGTTACCATGCCGGTGAAGAGAAGAACGATCCTGAACTTGCCAAGGGTCTGGCCGAACTGGCGGAAGTCTTCGTGAACGATGCCTTTGGCTCCGCTCACCGCGCCCATAGCTCCACCGCTGGCGTGGCTGATTATCTGCCTGCCGTGTCCGGTTTGCTCATGGAAAAAGAGCTGACCTACCTGCACGACGAACTCGAAAACCCCGAGCGTCCGTTCGTGGTCATCCTCGGCGGAGCAAAGGTGAACGACAAGATCGAGGTCATCAATCGCCTGCTGGAAAAGGCCGACACCATCATCATCGGGGGCGGCATGGCTTACACCTTCCGCAAGATCGTCCAGGGCATCACCATCGGCAAAAGCCTCTACAAACCTGAGTGGGAACCCATCGCTCAGGCTGCCATCGACAAAGCCAAGGCGCGCGGCGTGAACCTGCTCATTCCGGTCGATGCCATGATCACCGACGCCTTTGATTTTGACGCCAAAAAGCTCGGCACCACCAAGTACACCGGCGTGAACGAGAACATCCCGGAAGGCTGGGAAGGCGTCGATATCGGACCTGAATCCGTGACGCTCTTCGCCGCCGAGATCGCCAAGGCCAAAACCGTCATCTGGAACGGCCCGATGGGCGTGTTTGAGATCAAAGAATCCTCCAAAGGCAGTTTCGACGTGGCAGCCGCCATCGCCGAAAACACCAGCGCCAAGACCATCATCGGTGGTGGTGACAGCGTGAAAGCTGTGAAGAAAGCCAAGCTCGCCGACAAGATGACCTTCATCTCCACCGGCGGTGGTGCCAGCCTCGAACTCCTCGAAGGCAAAGTGCTTCCCGGCGTCGCCTGCTTGCAGGAGAAATGAGCCAAGCCGTTTGCAATGGTTGGCAGTAGTTGGCTGTGGTTTGCCTAGTTTTTGCAAACCAGCCCCTCTGAAAGCCACTGCAAACAATCTTCAACGATCGCAAACAACCGCAAACCTCCCCATGACCCACCTCCGCAAGCCCATCATCGCCGCCAATTGGAAGATGCACATGACTCCTCAGGAGTCGGATGACTTCCTCCGTTCCTTTGCCCGTCTCGTGCCGGACAAATGCCCGGTTCAGATCGTCATCGCCCCACCTTTTGTCAGCCTGCCTAAAGCTCAGGAATCCTTGATGAATGCGCGTGAGCAAAGCGTGGAGCTGGCTGCCCAGAACATGAGCCAGCACACCGCCGGTGCCTTTACTGGCGAGATCAGCGCCCGAATGATCAAGGAGTGTGGCTGCAAGCACGTCATCCTCGGTCACAGCGAGCGCCGCAGCATCTTCGGTGAAACGAATGCGGTGATCAACGCCAAGGTCCTGGCGGCTCTCGAAGCCCGCCTGCACCCCATCCTTTGCATCGGTGAAACGCTGGAAGAGCGTGACGGCGGTCTGATCGAAAAAGTGCTCGAAAGTCAACTCCGCGAGTCCCTCGCTGAAGTCGGTGCACGCCGCATCCTCGACTGTGTCATCGCCTATGAGCCTGTCTGGGCCATCGGCACCGGCCGCACTGCCAGCCCTGAGCAGGCGCAGGAAGCCCACGCCTTTGTCCGCAAAGTCCTCACCGACATGTTTGGCGAAGACACTGCCCAAAAGATCCGCATCCAATACGGTGGCAGCGTGAAGCCAAACAACATGGCCGAGCTCATCAGTCAGAAAGACGTGGACGGAGCCCTCGTCGGCGGAGCCAGCATGGAGCACGGCAGCTTCTGGGAAATCTGCCGCGCTGCTATCGACTGGGTGAACGCTCAGTAAGTTCTCGGCAACCCTTTGGCGGCAGCGGGCTCAGCCTGCTGCCGTTTTTTTGTTTCAGCCCAGACCCACGGCATCGCGGACGCGATCCAGGGTCTTCCGGGCAACAGCACGCGCTTTTTCGGCACCCTCTGCCAGCACCTTATCGACATACTTCGGATCAGCGATGATCTCCGCGCGGCGCTCACGGAACGGGGCAAAGTGTTCCGTCATGGCTTGAAGCAGGCGCTTCTTGAAGTCGCCATAGCCCACTCCACCACGCTGGTGGTCGGCGATCATCGTCTGGTAGTCCGCCTCAGAGGCGACGAGCTTGTAGAGCGCCAAAATGCTGCTGTCTTCCGTTGACTTGGGGGACTCGACAGGGGTGGAGTCGGTCTTGATGCCCATGATCTTTTTCTTCAGCGCGGGCAGTTCCTCGAATAGCTGAATCGTGTTGTCGTAGCTCTTGCTCATCTTCTGTCCGTCCAGTCCTGGCACCACGGCGGTCTGCTCATTGATGCGCGGCTGCGGCAGCTTGAAGAGGCCTTCGCCGTAGGTCTCGTTCATCTTGATGGCGATGTCGCGCGTGACCTCAACATGCTGCTTCTGATCGCGCCCCACGGGCACCACATCGCTGTTATAAATGAGGATGTCCGCCGCCATGAGCACGGGATAGGCGAAAAGGCCGTGGGATGGCTTGATGCCGTGTGCGACCTTGTCCTTGTAGCTGTGGCAGCGCTCCAGCAGGCCCATCGGCGTCACCGTGCTGAGGATCCAGGCCAGTTCCGTGTGCTCAGGCACGTCGCTTTGACGGAAAAAGACGCACTTCTCGGGGTCGAGACCACAGGCCAGGAAGTCGATGGCGAGATGGCGCACATGATCACGCAGCAGCTTGCCATCCTGGACGGTGTTTAGCGAGTGGTAGTCAGCGATGAAGTAATAGGCATCGCCCTCATGCTGGAGCTTCAGAGCTGCCTCCATCATGCCAAAGTAATTGCCGATGTGGAGACGTCCGCTGGGTTGGAGGCCGGAAAGGATGCGCATAGGGGCGCTAGACATGGCGGGTGAAGGCGCGAGATCAAGTGCAGCTTCAGTCCGCGTGGCACCTCACGGACCGAGAGCATCTTCGCAGAGTGTTCGAGTCTGCATCAGCGTCGCCCACGCCACCACCATGACAGGAAGTGCCCCAGCCCACTGAACTTGAACTGCGGGTCCACCCAGCGCTCGATCACGTAGAAAGCAAAGTAGTAAGCCCGGCAGAAACCCCACACGCAAAGCACCAGCAGTCCTGCCGTGCGCCAGCTCCAGTTCTCAACGAGGAGAATCGCCGCTGAGAGCAGGCCGATGAAGAGAAACAGCCAGGCCTTCAGCCACATGGCCTTGGTGGAGTGGAGGTCTTTCATGGCTTGCTGTTACTGTTCTCTTAGATGCTCTTTATCAACTCCTCCAACAAACGCTTGGCTGTGCCTCAGGCCTCCTCATCGTGGATGACGGGTGTTGGAGTCGGAGGAGCCTCTTGGGCTAGCTAGGCTCATTTCCGCTCCTCAATATCCGCTACTTGAAGATTCTCCTCAAAGCCTGGTGAGCGCAGAACAAGGTTTTCGGGCAGAACTAAAAACGGACCTTCTCTATTCAATTTGATGAATCTGACAGAAGTGTCGTTGAAGCCGATAACGACCATGCCACCGAAGAGTGTTCTGCCCCTGACTGGTTTTCCGTTGGCATCCGCCCGCCATCGCAACGGCCACTTGGCATCAATGGCGTTGTCATAAATGAGTGGGTCGGTTCCATTGGCAAAAGTCCCGCTCTGTTTCGTCACCATCCAGTGACATTCACCAGGGCGAGCGGCATCTTTGAATTCTGGTGCTTGGCCGATGACTCCGTCGGGAATGTATGGACTCGAAACGGCTCCCAGAAGCTTCTCATCTATCAGCGCCTCATGCTCAATCAATTGCCGGAAGCCTGCATTCGCCGTCGGCCATTGGTCATCCAGAAATGGGTAGTAGCCGCCATTCTCATTGGCATAAATCTTCAATGACATGCCCACAAGCCTCACATTGCAAGCAATGCCCGCTTTCTGCTGTCGCTCCTTAAAGTAGGCAAGCCCTGCCACAGCGAGAAGGACCAACACGAGGCCAACAAGCACGTGGGTGATCTTTGACGGCCAGTTCAGGTGTCGCTGAGGCGTTGCTGGAGGCTGTTCCATGCAGGTATTGAACAGGTTGGACATTCGCCCGACAAGCCAGCTTTTCCGTAAGTTGACTTCCCTCCGCATCTCTCAACCATGCGCGCCCCATGCGTCTCCGTTCTTTCCAAGGTCTCGTTCCCGCTCCCCAGCACGCCGCCGATGTCGCCGCTGTGCCTTATGATGTCGTCAACCGCGAGGAATCCTACGCGCTCGCCCACGACAAGCCTTTGAACCTCCTGCATGTGGACCGTGCGGAGATCGACCTGCCGCTCTCGGTCGATCCTTACTCGGCGGAGGTGTATGCGAAGGCTCGCGAGAACTTCCTGAAGCTCCAGGCGGACGGCGTGCTCGTGCGTGAGTCGGCTCCAGCGCTCTATCTGTATCGCCAGACCATCGGCAGCCACAGTCAAACCGGGCTCGTGGGCGTGTGCCACACGGAGGATTACGAGAAGGACGTCATCAAAAAGCACGAGAAAACCCGCCAGGACAAAGAGGACGACCGCACCCGCCTCGTGGACTCGCTGAGCGCGAACACGGGCCCGATCTTCCTGACCTATCGCGGCACGACGAGCATCGACGCGATCATCCAGGGCCACATGGCGGCGAACGCTCCGCAGCACGACTTCACGGCGGCGGATGGCGTGCAGCACCAAGTCTGGAAACTGTCTGCGGGCACTTGTGTGGCGCTGGAATCCCTCTTCACGAGTGATGTGCCTGCCGCCTATATCGCCGACGGACATCACCGCGCGGCCAGCGCTTTCCGCGTGAGCAAACTGCGCCGCGAGCGCAATCCGGGCCACACGGGAGGCGAGGACTACAACTGGTTCCTCTGCGTGCTCTTCCCCGGCAACGAGCTGAAAATCCTGCCTTACAACCGTGCCGTGAAGGATCTCAACGGTCGCACGCCCGAAGCATTCCTGGCGGAAGTGAGCGGCATCTTCGCCGTCACGCCGACCGAGGTGAAATCCCCGACGCTTCCTGGCCACGCGAGCATGTATCTCGGCGGCAAATGGTATGACCTCGCGTGGAAAGCCGCCCCTGATGCGAGCCCGATCGACCTTCTCGATGTCAGCATCCTCCAGGATCGCCTTTTGAAGCCTGTGCTTGGCATCGACGACCCCCGCACGAGCAAGCGCATCGACTTCATCGGCGGCATCCGCGGCACGGCGGAGCTGGAAAAGCTGGTGGACGCAGGCGACCACGCCGTGGCTTTCTCCATGCATCCCGTGACGGTGGATCAGCTCATGGCCATCTCAGATGCCGAGCAGATCATGCCGCCGAAGAGCACCTGGTTTGAGCCGAAGCTACGCTCCGGGCTTTTCATCCACACGTTCTGAGGCAGCGGCTTCGCCCAGCTTTGAGCGGATCATCCGCAGAACAAAAATGCAGGACATGGCGGCGGAGATCATCTGCACCAGCACGGTGGAGAGGGCGATCCCTGCCGCACCATAACGCTGCATCAGGAGCCAGTTGAAGGTGGCGTTTCCGACGACTGCCACGGAGGCAAGCACGATAATGAATCGTGTGGCCCGCATGGCGACGGCGACGCGTGAGGCGAGACTGCCGAGGATGTAGAAAGGAATCTGCAAAGCACCGAAGCGGAGCACATCTGCGACACGCTGAGTGTTCTCCGCCGTGAAGGAACCGCGCTCAAAGAGCAGCGCGATGATCCAGGGTGCGAGCAGGGACAGAAGCAAAGCCGCAGGCAGGGCTGCTGCCAAAATGATGCAAGCACTGCTAAAGAGCTGACGCTTCACGCCGAGCCAGTCACGGCGCGCTACTTTGTCCGCAAAGTAGGGGAAGAGCACCTCGCAGCTCGGCGCGGCAGTCACGGCGAGGATGATGCCACACACTTTGTCCGAGTAGCTGAGCACAGACACGCTGCCCGCCTCCAGCCAGGAGGCCATGGCCTGATCGATGACGACGGCCATGTTAAAAATGGCACCTGCCACGAGGAAGGGCACGGAACCGCGCAGCACGCCACGAACTTCGGGCTCCCAATCTTTGAGGCAGCTCAGCACAAACGAAGGGGAAAGGCCATCTCGCCGCCAGAGCACAAACATCAGAATGCCAAGATGCAGCGCGCCACCAGCGACGGTGCCATGCACAAGGGTGTCCACATTTGCCGTCGCATGATTCACGAGCAGCCAGAGAATAATGACCAGTGGCACGGCCATCGGTGCGGCAGCGGCCACGGTGAAATGTTTTTCGGCACGCAGCCAGGTGCCGAGCTGGTAGCTGATGCCGAGACAGGCCATGAAGGGCAGCAGATCTCGCATCACACCGACGGCGAGCGCCTGCTTTTCCGTCGAGAATCCACGAGTCATCCAGCCGACGAAATGTGGAGCCAGCAGAAACAGCAACGCCGCAGTGAACAGGAGTATCAGCGCATGAATGAGTGAACTCTGCACGCCCAGACGCTTGGCGCGGGTAGGGCTCTTTTGATGCATCACCTCGGCATACTTTGGTAAAAAAGCCTCTGGCAATCCGCCGCCGATCAATGCGGCAATGAACGTCAGCAGTGCGAAGGAGAACATGAAGGCATCCAGCGCGTCGCTAATACCAAACTGTCGGGCCACTGTAGCGTCCTTCACAAACGACACCGCTTTGGAAACCACTGTCAGCATCGCGACGATGACGAAGCCCGAAACCATGCGGGAACCGAGACCTCTTTGAAAAAGGGCTTTGGCGATGTTTGAAAACCGGTGGGCGAGTGAGCGCAAGATCGCACTATAAGAGCCGCTCCAGCCGTGGGCAAACGCCCTGCCGTTTCTCAGGCAACAAAGTTGGAGACAACCACGAGAAGGCATCCCATAATGCGCGCCCGTTATCCCGTCATGACTGAGCCTGAAACGACTTCCGATACTCCAGCCGCGCCCATCCCTTCTGCGGCTGCGGTGGATCTTACCGAACTGAAGATGATGCCCGCCTGGGTATCCGGCATGAGCGGAGGTAGCACCACAGACTTCAGTCGCTATGAAGAGCGTGAAGACCGCGGCCCGCGCCGTAGCGGCGGCTTTGGCGGAGATCGTCGTGATGGCCCGCCAGGGCGTCGCCCCGGCGGCGGTGGTGGTTTTGGCGACCGCCCGCGTCCTGCTGGAGACGGCCAGGGACAGCGTCCACCTCGTCGCGATGGTCCTCCCGGCCAGGGCGGCGGTCCGCGTCGCGATGGACCTCCAGGTCAAGGTGGTGGCCCACGTCGGGATGGTCCTCCAGGACCGCGTCGTGACGGACCTCCAGGTCAAGGTGGCGGACCACGCCGCTTCGGTGATCGCAATCGTGAAGATTCACGCCCACAGCGCGAATGGGTGGAGATGCCCCGAGATATTCAGGTGGTCATCGAGCCCGAAGACAAAGCAGCCGAAGCACTCGCCACACACATTCGCACGAGCGGTCATGCCTTCAGCATGTTTGATGCCGCACGTCTTGTGCTGGCCGATGGGGATCGCTTCCATGCCCGCTATATCTGCGCGGCTGAGCGCAGCGGCGGTTTGTTTGCCACCAAAGATGGCGGCCTTTTCCTAGCTCGTGAGGAAGCTCTCCAGCACGTCATGCGTAGCAAGGCACTGGATGCGTTTTATCGTTCCGAAGAAGTGGAACTCGAGGAACCAAAGGGCGACTTTAAGAGCGTCGGCATCTGTGGCATGAGCGGCGAACTGCTCGGGCCACCGAGCCATCACAGCTTCCAATCCACCATCATCCGCCTGCACCGCGAGCGGTTCTCTAATCTGCCACTCGAGGAGTATAAACGACGTGTTCGGGTGGAGACGAGTCCTGAGCGTGTCGCTGAGTGGAAAGAAAAGCAGAAAAAAGGCCATCGCTGGGTCTGGCTGCTCGATCAGCCCGCCGAGGGCGCTGAACCACTGGCTTTGAACACCCGTGCAGAAATGGAAGCCCACTTCCGCCGCAACCATGCAGATGAAGCAGTGACGGAAGTTCGCGATGGCTCCGTGGCAGGCAACATCGACAAATCGAGGCTCACGCATGTGCTCTTCATCATGCTGCGCCATGGCGTGGACAATGCCCGCAAGCATCTCTTCGACATGTCGCAGAAGCTTGGGTCAGGCTTTGAACGCCGCGGCCTGAAGCTCTACAAGCGCCGTGCGGGCAAGCTCTTCGTGAGCCGCGTGAAACCAAGGGCCATCGACCCTGGTGTTGTCTTTTCAGAACGTGTAGCAAGGATCGTCGAAGTGCTGAAAGGCAAGACAGGCATCCTGCTGCACGACCTCGTCGAAGCCATTTGCCCATCCTCTCCACCACCAGCTCCGGTCGAAGGTGATACCGCCACCCCAGCCAAGCTCGTACCGACAGACGAACAGATCGGAGTCATCAAAGACATCCGCTGGCTGGCCAACGAAGGTTACGTCATCGAATACAGCGATGGCATGGTCTTCCTGGGTGTCCAAGGTGAACCACAGCCAGCTCCAAAGACGAATCCCGCGCCCACTGCCGTCAATGCCGAGCCTATTCAGGCTGTCGCTGCGCCTGAAATTGTCGCAGAAACACCGGCTGAAGAAGTGACAGCAGAAATCCCCGTCGAGGAAAATAGCGCCGATGCTAGCGCTGAAGAAACCGATGTGGCGGTCGAAGCTGTCGAGCAGGAAGCGAATGCCGAAGAAGCATCAGCTGAGGCCGAAGCTACAAGTACAGAGCCACTTGAGCCGACTGCCTCTCCAGAGAACTGAACCGTTTGCAGGACTTCAGGCCGCTGCGCTTTAGCACTGATGAGAGTGTGGATGGAAGCCACTCCCAACTTAACCGAATCCCCCCAGCCCCCAAGCCCAAGCAGAGCTGCAAGAGGTCCTCCGGCTCAAAGAACTCTTCGCCACTCTGCTTGATCCCCGTGTGGTCGGACGCGTGTTGCACTCCTTGCCAGAGGTGTGGCTCGTTGCGCTCTGTGCCGTGATCTGCGACTGCGAGGACTTCACCGACATGGGCCACTTCACCCAGTCGCAGCTCTCTTGGCTGCGCTTCTCATCCTGATCTGAGAAGAGCAACGAACTCGAAGCCCTGCCACGACTCCTTGCCAAACTCCAGCTTCACGGAGCCATTGTCACCATTGATTGATGCCATGGGCGGCCATCCTGACATCGCCCGCCTCATCTAGGCCGCTGGGGCCGACTACATCCTCGCCCTCAAAAGCAAAGAAAAGGAAGCGTACCAAGCCGTCGCCACGCACTTCGAGAGCCTGCCCCCTGGACAGCATAAAGATCTAATTTACAAGACGCACATCCGTTATACCGGCGCTACATGCCCGCCCAAAAAAGACACATCACCCCAGAACCCAGCCCAGAGGCCATCAATGAGAACCTCGGAAAGCGGGTAAAGAAGCTGCGTGGTGATCGTGGCTGGTCGCTGGAAGAGCTAGCAAACGTCAGCGGGGTCAGCCGCTCCATGCTAAGCGAGATCGAGCGTGAGAAGGCGAACCCAACACTGACCGTGACCTTCCGGATCGCTCGTGCATTTGGGCTGACTTTACAGGAGCTGATCGAGAGTGCAGAGGCTACGGCGTCGAAGATCCAGGTCATCCGTGCCAGTGATCGAGCACAGGTTTACCGCTCAGACAGGCACCACGAGATCCGCACGCTCTCACCGCTAAATTTGGAGAAAGACGTGGAATTTTATGAGGTCAGACTGAAACCCGCCGGAGCCCTGCGCAGCCAGCCGCACTTCGAAGGCACCCGCGAGTTCCTGACGGTGGAAGAAGGCACCGTGCGTATCGAATCCGGCACCGATGTCGAAGACCTCACCAAAGGCGACTCCGGAACCTACCGGGCCGATGTGCCGCACGCCATCGTCAATACTGGCAAAAGCGAGGCGCTCGTCTTCCTCGTCGTCATTTACCGCTGATCCATTTCCCCAACCCAACCATGAAACTGCCACCCTGCCTGCTGTTCCTTTTTGGCGCAGCCTCCTGTCTCGCTCAAATGCCCGCCGAACTCGTGAATGCCGAGCGCGGGAAAATCCTCCAAGGGGTGAAGACCGTGCCAAAGACTGGCGCACCCGGCCCTGTGGGCATCTGGGGCACGATGGCTTTTCCCATTCTCTCAGCACCTGATAAGGATGGAGTCGAGATCGCTGTGGCTGGCGCAGCGGGTTATGCGAAAGGGCGTATCATCATCTTTGGTCACAACAGCTATCTTGATGGCAAAGCGGGCGGCGATCATGCAAAGCTGATCGAGAATTGCGTGAAGTGGGTCGGCGCGAAAGAGAAACCGCGCGTTGGACTAAAAGGTGTGAAGGCTGATAGCTTCACAGCATTAGGATTCCGAGCGGAAAGCTTTGAAGCCGTGGATGCAAAGAGCCTGAACGACTTCGATGTCGTGGTGATCAACATCCAGGGAGTAACCAGCCCTGAAGAAGGTGCAGCCATAGCAGAGTTCATCAAAAAAGGCGGTGGCGTGATCGCTGGCATGACTGGCTGGGCTTTTTCCCAAACCAGCGGTGGCAAAGAACTCTCCATCGCGCATGGCGTGAATCAGGCGCTCATGGCAGCAGGTGTGGCCATCACAGACATGAGTGCTTTCGACAATCTCCGCAGCTTCGAAGCACGTGCAGATCTCCCACCGATGATGAATGCCGCCACGGCCATCACCGCGATCAAAAAACAACGTGAAGGCGGACCCGCGCTGGATGCCACAGCGATCAAACAAGGCACGAACGCCATTCAGATCGCCCTCGCTGCACAGCCGCCGGACCGCAGCAGCCTGCGTGATGCCGTCACCGCCGCACTCGGCAGCACGGGTGACTCCGCCGGACCTCAACCCACCCCTGAGACACCGCTGACGACTGCCAAAGACAATGCCGCCCGCCTCCGTCTCGGCATGGAGACTCGTGTGCTGAGATTGGCAGGTGGCGAGACAGCCACCGCTCACCCAGCTCACGTCTTTTTTCCTGGAAAATCAGCCGCTGATGCACCCCGCATCACCCGAGAAGTCAGCGTGAATCCCACCATCCCCGGCTGGACCAGCACCGGACTTTATGCTGCTGCTGGGGAGACGATCAGCGTCACCGTCCCTGCTGAAATCGCTGAGCAAGGCTACGCCGTGCGCATCGGCTGCCATAGCGACACGCTCTATCACCTCGACTCCTGGCAGCGCGCCCCCGACATCACGAAATCCGCCTCCATTGCCACGGCTGAAACCAAGACGGCAAGTGCCTTTGGCGGGCTCGTTTACATTGAGGTTCCCGGCAACGCGAAACAATCGACCGCCTTCACCGCAACAATCAAAGGCGCGATCCCCGCGCCCTACTTCATGCTCGGGCAACACACGGATGAGCAATGGAGCAGTGAGATCAAAAAAAAGGCCGGTCACTGGGCTGAGCTGGCCTGCGCGAACCTCATCATCACGCTGCCAACCAGTGTGGCGCAGACGATCAACAACCCCACTGAACTCATGACCTTCTGGCAAAAAGTCGTCGAGGCCCAGGACAACGTCAGCAATCAAGCGACCGAGCGCAAACGCCCCGAACGCATCGTCTCGGACATCCAGATCAGCGCTGGCTACATGCACAGCGGCTACCCCATCATGATCCCCACAAGTGCTGCTCCTGAGATGGTCACCTTTGGCCGACTGAAATTCCCTGGCTGGGGCTTCTACCATGAGATCGGGCACAACCACCAGCGTGGCACCTTCACCTTCGATGGCACCGGCGAAGTCACAAACAACGTCATCGGCATGTATTGCTACCACGAGGTCCTGAAGAAAGACTGGCTCATCGGCCATCCGGCCATCACAGAGGAAGCGCGCAAAGAAAACATTCAGAAGATCAAACGCGCCTCCGACAAATGGCAGACATGGAAGAGCGATCCTTTCCTCGCCCTCACGACCTACATCCAGATCATGCAGGAATTCGGCTGGGAGAGCTGGCACAAATATCTGCATAGCTTCGCCGACACCAGCTACGGCCCCGTTCCGAAAGACGATGCCGACGCACGTGACCAATTCCTCATCCGCTACTCGAAGATCGTGAACAAGAACCTCGGGCCCTTCTTCGACTTCTGGGGCATCCCCATCAGCTCTGGCGCGAAGGAGCAGGTGAGCAAACTGGAGACCTGGATGCCGAAGGGTCTCTGATATGATTAGCTGACCAAAGGTAGAGCCAGCTCCACCATAGCTCCGCCGTTTGAGTGGTTCCGCAGCGAGATCGTCCCGCCATGTGCCGAGATGATCTCCTGCACCACGTTTAGTCCCACGCCCATGCCGCCTTCTTTTTCTGAAAAGAAAAGCTCCGCGCCATGGGTCAGAGCGGCTTCGGAGAATCCGCTGCCGTGGTCTCGAAAGCGGATCACAGCCTTCTTCTCAAGAGTGTCTAAGTTGATCTCCAGTTCACCACCATGCGGCATGGCTTGGATGCCATTGAGCAAGATGTTGCGAAACACTTGCTGCAAGCGCGCGCGGTCACCCTGTATAGGCGCTGGTGGAAGCGCCAGAAGCCTGATCTGAACCCCTGCATGATCCGCCTGTGCTTTCAGCGCCGCTACTGTCTCCGTCAGCACTTCACGGGCGTCCAGCATCTGCATCTTCGGCGGCTCGGGGCGCGTGAGGTAGAGCCACTGGTTGACCAGGCCCTCGATCACCCGCGCCTCACTCTGCACATGCTGGAGTGACTGCGCGGACTCGGCATCCATCGCCCCCACATCCACGAGCTGTGCATGGAGCTGGATGGAAGCGAGCGGATTTTTGATCTCATGAGCCAGCCCCGTGGCGACACGACCGAGCAACGCCATGCGCTCCGATTGCTCACGTCGTTGACGTTCATCGAGCAGATCATCACGTGCCTGGGCCAACGCGCGTGCAAGTTCGCCGATTTCGTCGTTGCGTTCGGCCCCAGCGGGGCTGCACTCCTTCGAACTAAACAGACAGCTAAGGCATCGCGTAAGCTGCTGCACTGGCCGAACCACTTGCCTTGCGATCACCCATCCAAGCGCAGCAGAAAGCAGCCAGAACGCAAGCAGCGCATTCCGTGTCGCTGGATGCCATAGGCTTAGCGTCACCTCGGGTTTCCTGCAGATGAAGACCATGTCGTGTGACGCATCCAGTTTGAGCAAGAGTGCCTGCCACGCATCTGACACATCATGCACGATTCCCATCGGCAGTGCTTTTAGCGGAATGGCATCATGCTCGTTGAGCGCTGGCTCCAGCATGCCATTTACATCACGAAAATGAATCTGCATTCGCAGAAGCTTCCCGAGATCAGCAGCGAGCTTCGCACTGCGCGGCAAGTTCATACGCTGGACAAAGTCAGCGTCCGCTCTGGCCAGAGCCAGGAACACCCGTTCATGCTCAGCCTGCTGCTGATGTCGCAGCCAAGCCAAAAGCAGCAGCGACCCAGCCACAACAAACGCAGCAAAGGTCACGACAAAACGCGTGGCCAGGCTTCGGGTCTGGGGCATGAGGACATCCATGCCGCTTCATCCATCTTTTGCGCCAATGCGCAAGGTCTAGGAATGAGCGCAACTTGGAGTCAGGATCTTTTCCCGATAAAAGTCAGGTAGCGCCAGAGGTCGCCGTAGCCGTGCTGCACTTCACAAACGAGGGGCTCGAAATGCTGGCGCAGTTGTTCGAGGACTTGGCCTTCCATGCGGACGTGGTTCACGCCCATCCAGCGGCGGAACCAGGCCCAGCGGCTCTGGTGAAAGTCCACGACAGCCACCAAGCCACGGTCGCTGAGATCCTCACGGCAGATTCGAAGAACCTCGTCATAACCAGGGTTGATCATGCTGAGGGAGTAGCTCATGACGATCAGATCAAACTTCTGATTCAGGGCCACGGGCGCATCATAGCGGCGGTGGAGAAGACCAACACGCGTGCCATAGGGCTTCACCTTCGCGCGTGCGCGGTCCAGCATGTCGCGGGAGAGATCCAGTCCGATGATTTGAGCTTTGGGAAAGCGCTCGGCGAGTGTGACGAGGTTCTTCCCCGTGCCGCAGCCGACTTCCAGGATGCGGGCGGGCATCATCATTTGCCGGTGCGCCTGCTTCACGAGAGCATTCCGGCCAAACAAAAAGGCCCAGCGGGTGAGATCGTAGATGCTGGCATGCCAGCGGTAGTAGCCGGCGAGTGCATCCTGGGTTCCAGTGGCTTCAGACGGCAGGTCTGCCGCGACAGTGGAGGTGGTGGTGAGGCTGGTCATGGCTTGATGTGGGCGAGGAGGGTACAGCCGTAAGTGCCCACGCGATCCTCCGCGTGAGTGCGCTCGGCGAGCGCTGTGTCGAGCTGGAGACGCTGACGGGCGAACTCGGGGATGAAGTCGATGATTGGGCTGGCGGAGCGCATGAGGATGGTCGTGCCAGGGGTGCTGTTTTCCAAAATGAGCTGCCACTCTTCGGCGAGCGCCTGGGGCTTGTGTGCGGCCAGCCAGTCCTGATGATCCAGCAGCACGAAGTGGCTGTAGGGACCGGGGTTTTCGCGGAGGAAATTCGCCACCGTGGTGCTGTGGGTAGTGATGCGGCCCACTCGTTCACGCAGCGTGGGTTGATGCTCTTCGCGGAGGTAGTTCGGACAGCACTCGCGTGTGTAGTGGCCGGTGAGATAGACGCGCCAGAAGTAGTTCTCCCAAAACGGGATCTCGGTGAGCACATGCTCCATCTTGGAACGAATATAGCCCGTGAGCCCGCCTTCAAATTGGGTCTCGATGAGCCGCACCTGAGCTCGCGGCACGCCGAGCATCGTCATGGCCATCGGCTGTCGCAGTAGCCAAGTCACGAGGCCACTCCAGAGCACCGGTTTGATGTGAGCGTAAAGACGCTTCTGCTCCTCCAAGTCTGTCACCTGCAAGAGCGCATCGACATAATCACGCACCTTGCTGCTTCCAAAGAAGGTGTGCAGCGCGATCCACGCCATCTGTCCAGCCGTGCCGCGGTAGTAGAAGGAAGGATTCAGCGGCGTGTTGCGGAAGTAGTAGCTCTTCGACTTCCAGTAACGGCTGGCGAAGGGATGCAGATCGCCACGCAGTGTCTCCAGCAAGCCTTTGAAATCAGGATGACTGCCCTGGCCGAAGAGCTGGAAGATTTCATCAAATTCACCGCGCTGGATCATGGCGATCTTGAGTTGGAGCAGCGCATTCTGGCGAGGATTCATGTCCACCGCGTGGATCTCGGCTGGAGCGTCGAGCAAATAGTCGAGCGCGTTGCAGCCAGCGCTGGTGATCATTACCAAGCGACTATCTGAGCGGAGATTCAGCATCTCACGATCCAGTCTCGGGTCCTCCCAGCAGGTGTTATAGACGAGATTCCCGCCATGAACTTGGCTGAAGATCGCATCCTGGGCGCGATGTCTGATCGAGGGAGATTTGGGTTTCGTGCTCTCTGGCATTTACCATCATTGCGGTTGTTCACAACCGTCGCAGCCGACTTCGTGCAACGAAATCGTTAGACTTCCAGTCCTCCATTTTTCATTTAAACACCACGTCCACGCCCATCGCGCTCTTGGAGGCAAAGCCGGGGATGAGCATGGGTTTGCGGGCGGCAATGAGGCGATAAATCAGAGACAGCCCATTCAGGATGATCATCCGATCCACCACACGATAGCCACGCTGTCGGCGCATGAGAAACTGCACGGCCCAGGCGAGGTAGCGCGGGTTCAGCAGCAGCGGCTTGAAGTCGGTCTTGATGCGATAACGAGCCCGCAGGCCGCGCTTGGCATATTTGGTTTTGTAGGCGGCTTTGGCGGCGAGCAGTCGCGACTCGATGTCGGGCGCATCTTCGGCGAAGTAGTATTCACGGGCCAGAGCCAGCAGGCGGAAGGTATCGCGCATGTACTCGATGTCAGCCACGGGAACACCGGCGCGCTCGGCGAGCGGGATCATGCGGTCGAGATTGTCGAGGCAACGGCGGGCACTGCGCAAAGCGGCGTCGGCATCGCGGACGAAGTAGCGGAGCAAGCGGCGGAGGCTGTGCGAAACGAAGATGTTTCCCCAATAGACCTGAAGCATCGGCGGGATACGCACGCGGCGGAAGAAGAGCTTCTGCCGTGCATATTCCTCGATGTAGAGCAGCTCGCGGACGCACTCGTCAGCCAGACGGAGGAGTTCTAAAAGCGCATCGGCATCGCCGAGGCGGCGCTCTTTGGCAAAGTCGCGCACGGCATCTTCCACGAGCGCACCATCCTTCATGATGCGGATGGTGACGAAGGTGTTCAGGTCCGTCCACACCGCTTCGGGATCGAGGAAGGCAAGCCGTCGAAACGGCACCCAGCCTCCTGTTTGGCACCAGACCATGCAGCCGATCACGTTCTCCGCCTGCCGCAGCTCGCGGGCATACTCTTCATACAGCCAGCCGACAGGGCTCGGATACTCGCCGCAGCCTTCGTATTCGCGCCGCGTTTGCAGCTCGACGATCTTGGGAAGCGGTGTGCGGAAGAAGTTCCGATTCAGTGGCAAGTAGCGGAAGAAATCGCTCTCGCCATACTTCATCGAGACAACGAGTGCGGGGCTGGTGATGCCTTCAAACACCCGCGCGAAGGTATCGCGATGCCACATGAGATCGCCGATGGGATACGCGCCTACCGTCCAGGTGCGGAAGATCAGGCGGCGGCCATGCTTTTCAAAGACGGGCAGCAGAGCGAGCAGGAACTCACGTGCATCATCAGGCGTCTTGATGACAAGCTGGCTATGGAAGTCGTCCTTCACATCCTTGCCGTCGGATTCACCGATGCGGACGATGACGCCCGCCACCTCGGGGAAGTCGATGAAGAAGCGGTCGAGAAGCTCGGCGAGGTAGTCATTCGGTGACTTGTGCGCAATGCGCAGGCTCTTCAGCAACCACGGTGTGGCGGAGAAGACATCCATCGTGACATGGATGTCGAGGCCTGCGTGTTTCAGCACCGCAAAACAGCGCTGCATCTCCGTGCGATACCGCTGGATGCGCTGGCGCACCTCGGGCTCGATCAAGTCATGCAGCGCGAGGTGGGCGACATCGTCGATGGACGCAGCATTGAAGCCCCAGCTCGCTGCCTGCCGCGCTAGCACATTCAGATCACGACACACCTGCTCCCACCAAGCCGCTCCCTGACGCCCGGCATGATCCCAGGGAATCTTCGACCAATTGATGACACGCCGCTCGTAGCCGCGAAAGAACGGCCCAATGGTGTCGATGAGGTGCAGTTGCGTCACGGGCCGCTGCGATGCGGCATCCTGTCCACGACGCAAAAGACCAAGCGTGACGAAAGTGTCACTTCAGCTTAGCAGGCACTAGTCGTCGATAGGCTCGTCTTTCCCTTCGCCGAGTCCAAAGGATCAGGAATTCATTGTTCAAAGTTTCCAGCTCATCCCTGTCAACGGTGCCTACTGGAATTGTCCGCGACTTGGTGAACTCCCAGAGCAGAAGCGTCGGGCCGATGTACTGATTCTTGATGCTCCATTCGCCCTCAAACTCATCTTGGACTGTGGCTCCCTTTTGAATACGGCCAGTGAACTTACCTGAATCAAGGAAGGTGATGGTGGCAACAGCGCCACCGATCCGGCTTTGCCAGGTGCCTGGGAGCTTGCTCGTGTCGATGTCCTGTCGGACAAAGGGGTCGGTGGCGAAAGCCTTGGAGTGAGCACAGCATGTACCCAGCAGACCCAAAGCGTTTCGGCGATTCATACACGGATTACTTCAGCTTCCACAGCGTCTTGTCACTGCGCACATAAACCGCGCCGTTGCTGATAGCGGGGGTGCAGAGGACGGTTTCCTTCAGCTCGATGGTGTGGATGACTTCGCCTTCTTTGGCGGTGGTATCGACGACTTGGAAGTCGCCGCGTTCGCTGGCGATGTAGATGTATTTGCCAGCGGCCACAGGGGAGCCGCTCATGGGGCCTTTGAGGCGGAGTTTCCAGGCTTCGTCTCCGTTAGCGAGGCTGGCTTTCACGAGCACGCCGGCTCCGTTGAGCACAAAAAGGGAGTCACCGACGACCACCGGGCTGCCGGTGCCGGGCTTGAGGCCAGTGGCGCGCCAGAGCTGGGAGACGGAGCCTTTCTCGGGGGTCAAAGCGGTGACGCCATTCGAGGGGACGTAGATCGCATTTTCGGTCACGGCGGAGCTGGGTGTGGTGGAGGCACCGTCGGTGTAGTCCCACTCGACCTCGCCGGTGCGTGGGTTCACGCCAGTGAGGCCTTTGCTGGATTGCAAAGCGACCGCGCCTTTGAAGACCACGGCGCTGGTCCAGTTCGCCGCTTTCGGGCGCTCCTTCTTCCAGCGGTTTTTGCCCGTGGCCACGTCGATGCCGACGGCCAGTGATTCGCTGTCGTTCTCGCTCTGCACCACGAGGGTGTCGCCCACGACGACGGGCGAGGAGGCCATGCCGAGGCTGTTGCTGGCATTGGCATAATCAAAGGTCAGCCCGCGCAGCCAAAGCAGGTTACCCGCGAGGTCGAAGGCGAAGAGATCGTTCGATGAATACAGCGCGAAGACGCGCTCGCCATCGCTGCAAGGTGTCGGCGCGGCCACGCTGGTCTTGTTGTGCGCCATCGTGCGGCCCGTGGCCCACCACGATCGGACTGCTCAACCCACGCCCCGGGAGCTCCACCTTCCAGTCGATGGCGACCTTCGGCCCAGGAGCCGTCGCTTCGGTGGAAACGGCGGAAGCATTCGGGCCACGGAACTGCGGCCAGTCGGCGGCTGCGCAGAATGACGAATGCAGAATGACGAATGACGAGAGGAGGGAGATGGTGGGTTTCATGATAAATTACGCTGACTTGAAGTGGAAAACTAAGGCGAGGATAAAGCAGGGCACGAATGCGGCGACAGAGATCCATTTCCCACGCTGGCTGTTGGGCCAGAGATGCTCGCTAAGCCCCCAACCGTAATGAAAATGCATGAATGAAGCCACAGCAAGGTAGGCAAGACCAAGCCACCGAGCTGCAAAACCTGTAAATTCATCACTGGCATGCTTCGATGGCAAAATGATGTGTCCATCAATCAGGCCATAGATGATGGCATAAAGAGCAATCAGCACGGGGACGGCATATCCCAGCAGCTTCCGCTTCAATGACCCGCCATCGGGAGCGCAGGTGAATGTTTCGTCATCAATCATGATGCGTTTACTTCTTCGCTAAAATCGCCGTCCCGGTGTCATCGCATACACGAAGCTGGAACTGCCACTCGACAGTCCAGGATTCGGTTTGCTCGTTCTGGCAGCATTTGACGAGGATCTTGTTTTTGCCCTTCTGAAGCTTCACGGGGAGCTTGTATTGGTCGAGCTTGGCTCCGCGATGGTATTCATCACGAGCGAAGATGAGCTGGCCGTTGAGCCAGACCTTCCAGCCGTTTTTGCAGCCGAGGCGGATCTGGGCCTCGCGCTCTTCGCTGGACTCAAACTCGGTGTAGGCGTAGCCGGTGACCTCTTTGAGCATGGTGTAGGGCTTGTTGAAGTCGATCTGGCCGTACTCGTCCGTGCTGGTGTAGTCGATCCACTTGGCGTCGGCGTTTTTGCCGGGGTAGCTGGCGGCGAGGTCGATCTTTTCTTCGGGAGGGAAGACGGTGTCGAAGCCCTTGCGCTCGACGTTCGTGAAAGGCGCGATGAGCTTCCAACTGCGCACGAAACCGAAGTGCGTCGGCAGATCGACGGGGCTGCCGAGGTCCTTGAGTTTTTTGGCGAGGTCTTTGATCTGATCTTCATCGCGAGCACCCTTCATGGCCTGCTGGAAGGCGGTCAAAGCGGCGTCCTTCTTGCCCTGCTCCAGCGCTTCATCACCAGCGCTGGTGAGCTTCGATACAGGATGGCGGCGGAGTTCGCTGCTGGGGTCTTCGAGCAGTTGAGGGGTGATTTTCTCCGCCAGCTCGGGTTTTGCACGCTGGATGATATCGAAGGCAACGACACGAGGCGCGGCGCTGTTCTTCGTGTCCATGAGGAAGGACTGCACCGCTTCGACTGGCAGCTTCTTCGCCTCGATGGCCTGATCCACGACGACACCGACGGCGGCGCGCAGCCAGTTCTCCGCGAGCGGATTGGCCCCGTTCATGGCGGCGAGGATTTCCGGCAGTGCGGCAGGATCGGCTTTGGCGATCTGCTGCCAGGCGGCGGTGGCTTTTTCATTGCCTTCACCTTCCTTGCTGACGGCGCGGAGGTCGGCCAGCGGTTGCGTGAGTGTGGCGGCAGACAGGCTGGAGGCGAAAAGGAGGCCGAGGAGAGCGGGGATTTTCATGCGATGGACGATGCTAGTCACAAAGAACGCACGCCGCCAAGAGACAGTTTCGAGGGATCACTCGGCCAGACAAAAGAGCCTGCTTGCCACGCTGCCGCAGTGCTCGTAATCTCAACCCATGTCGTTTGAAGCTCTCCAAAAAGAAGTCGCCACCTGGCCAGATGCTCAGGTGCGACAGTTTCAGGCCTACCTCGTCAGCCTGCGGCATCAGCGCGACCAAGAGGTGATGACCAAGCTCTCGGCAAAGCTCGACGACGCTGACAGCTCACGCTGGATCAGTCTCGAAGAAGCGGAAAAGAGACTCGGCCTCGCTGGAGCATGAATTACCGCCTGCTCATCGACTACGAGGCGCTCGACTACCTCGCGAGTCTGAAGAAACCGGCTCAGCGGCTCATTCATCAGCGTTTGAAACAGATCCAGGATTACCCTTCCGCATGGTCGGATTATGTGGAGCGTGATCCGAGTGGCAGGCCGCTGCATGTCAGCATCGCAGGCGACTATGCGATCACTTATTGGGAAGATTTTGCGGACAAGCAGGTGAAGGTGCTGGAAATCGCGCGGGCTGACCGCTGAGGTCATTTGCCCCATGCTTCCCTCCATCAACAACCTCAAGCTCCCCGACGTCTGGCAGCACCAGGCGGTGAATTTGCTGCGCGAGGGCTGCGACGTGGTGGTGAGTGCGCCGACGGGGGCGGGGAAGACCTACATTTTCGAGCTGCTGCATCAGTCGCGCTCGCTCCAGGGGCAGGCGGTTTACACCGTGCCGACCCGGGCGCTGGCGAATGACAAATACGCCGAGTGGAAGGACGCGAAGTGGAGCGTGGGCATCGCCACGGGGGATGTTTCTGAAAACGTCGGCGCTCCAGTGCTGGTGGCCACGCTGGAGACTCAGCTCGAAAGGCTGGTGCGTGGTGAAGGCCCGGCGCTGCTGGTGATCGACGAATATCAGATGATCGGCGATGACCAGCGCGGCTCGCACTACGAGGCGGCCATCGCGCTCGCGCCGAAGGAAACGCGGCTGCTGCTGCTGAGCGGCTCCGTGGCGAATCCCGAGGATGTCGCCGCCTGGATGCAGCGCCTCGGGCGTCGTGCCGAAGTCGTGATGACCAAAGAGCGCCCGGTGCCGCTGGATGAGATGCCGTGGGAAAGCCTGCCGCAACGCATGGCGCGGCATTTTGAGCAGTTCTGGCCGAAATTCGCCGCCGCTGTGATGCTGGCGGATCTGGCCCCGCTGCTCATCTTTTCACCCCGCCGCAAAGAAGCGGAAAATATCGCCCGCCGACTCGCCGCAGATCTGCCTGCGGGCGATCCGCTGGAGCTGACGCCGGAGCAGCGGGCCGTATGCGGGAAGGATCTGGCGAACCTGCTGGAGAAGCGCATCGCCTTTCATCACAGCGGGCTGAGCTATGCCGCGCGGGCGGGTGTGATCGAGCCACTGGCAAAGGCGGGCCAGCTCCGCGTCATCGCGGCCACGATGGGGCTCGCGGCGGGGATCAATTTCTCCGTGCGCAGCGTGCACGTCGCGGCCACGACCTTTCACGATGGCAAGAGCGAGCACAAACTCGCCCCCGATGAGCTTTTGCAAATGTATGGCCGTGCCGGCAGACGCGGTCTCGATGAGCGCGGCTATGTGGTAACGACGCGGCAGAGCCCCTCGCTTTTCGATGCCCGGCCTGCTCGCCTGCATCGCAGCAACTTGCTCGCCTGGCCGATCTTCCTCCGCGTGATGAAGCACGCCGCCCAGACGCAGCAAAACGCGTTTCAGGAGGCGGAGAAATTTGCCCAGCGACTCTTCGCCAAAGCACCACCGCTGCTCGGGCTGGAAGCCGAGGTGCCGGAAGGGGCGCTTCAGGGCGAACTCCAGAATGCGAAGGCCCTCTTCGGCCTCGAAGCCACCGAGAAGCAGATCCTCAACTCACGCGGGCAGTGGGAGCGCAAGTCCACCACGCCGCCGGAGTGGCTGCCTTTGGCGCAGGCATGGATCGCGAGCATGGAGAAGATCGCGCTCGCCCTCAGCGTGCCCGCGTTTGTGGCGAAGTTTGCGCATGGCATCGGTCGTGTGGGGAAGCTGGCAAAAGATCGCTACGGCGTGGAGATCCCGCTGGGGTCGAAGCTCGAAGATCAGCCCGGCGTCATTCGCCCCACCAAGAGCCTGCGGAAGATGCTGAATCTGCCGAGGAAGCTCGAGGAGATCTCTGTCGAGGAAGTGGAAGTGCTCCACGGCGAGTCCCTCACGGCGGCTTTGCGTGCCTCTTATCAAAGCGGGCTCGATCAGGAGACGCAGGGCCTGCCAGCACTCACGCGAACGATCGAAAAAGAAGGCCTCGTATTCGCCGTCTTTGACCTCGGAGAGATCACCGTGCCGGTTCATCGCGACTCCCATGGCGTGCCGCTTTTCCGGGCACAGGAGCGCACCCAGGTCGTGAAGAACGACACCGGTGTCCATGCACCCGAGACGACGACTTCGGACCGCCAGCCACGCACCGGCTCGCCCATCCATGCCTGGCGCTCGCTGGGGCTGATCGACGAAGATGGTGCTCCAACACGACGCGGGGAAATCTTCTCCTTCTTCCAAGGTGGGGAAGGGCTCGCCATCGCCGCCGCTTTGGAGGACGACGGCTACCCCATCGACGACCTCGTCCGCCATCTCGCAAACCTGCGCGGCGGCACGAAGTTCGACATGCCCATGGCCTGCGACTCTGAGCGACTTGGCGCCATCTGCCGAAACACCTACGGCTTCATCAATCACCACGGCTATCTGGAGCACGGCCTGCCACCCGACTACGGCGAAGGCACCGCCGAGCTGCTGGATGCCCTGCTGCACCCCGAAAGCCCCGATGCCCGTGAGCTCCGCCAGCAAGACGTGGCCGAGGGCGACATCTCCCGCGCCTACATCGAGTGGCTCAGCCTCCTTCGTCACATCATCCACGCCCCGCAGCACCCATGGCAGCGCTGGCAAGCCCTCCAGGACGAGTGCGGCAAAGTTTTAAAACACCACGGCAAAGCCCTCCGCCACCTCTTCTACCTCGACCTCCCGCCACTCACGAACAAACAGCGCCACGGGAAGACCAAGCATCATTTGATGGTGAGGTAGGCTGAATGTGCTCAGCGGATTATTCCACGATCTCGTGTTTCCCCTCGTTCACGGCGACGGCCTTCAAGCTGCTGCCAGTGATGCGGTTTGCCTTCACGACCTGCCCTTCGCCGGAGAGGCTGATGCCGTTCCTGCCGCTGCCCGTGATCTCGTTTTGAACCACCGTGTTCCCCTTCGTGCCGGTGGCGATCTGCACGGCATTGCCCTTTGTGGTCTCGATCAGGTTCTGCGCGATGATGTTGCCTTCGTTGAGCCCTGGCTGCTTGCACCAGCGCCAGAGATGGATGCCCGTACCGCAGTCGCGAAACTCGTTTCCAGCCACGAGGCAGCTCGTCGCATCGTTCAGCTCCACACCGACCAAACTGCGGGCGATGTGGTTGTGCGTGGCGCTGGATTTGATTGTGAAATGGTCGAAGTCGATCGCCTCGTCCGAGGTGTCTCGGATCGTGCAGCCTTCGATCTCGGCGCTCTCCACCGAATACAAGGCGATGCCGCGCCCGTGGCAGTTTTGGATGAAGCAGCGTGAGATGGCCAGCTTCTTCACCTGGGGTCCCGTCGGCCCTTTTTCGTAGCTGTAGGCTCCGGCAGCCATGATGCCGCAGAGCTGAACATGACCGCGAATCAGTGGATCACTCTCCACACGACCTCCGTCGAGCGTGAGCTTTTCAATCCGCACGTCCTCGCAGGCACCACGCAGCTCGATCAAGTTCGGCGCGTCCTCGTGGCGGATCATCGTGCCGTCGGGAACGGGAAATTTCAGCGCTGCTTCGAGCTGGATCGCCTCCTTTCCGACTGCCTTCACGATGGCGAGATGGAAGGGCTTCGGCTTCTTCGTGAAGGAGTCGATTTCGCCATCTGCTTCGATCTTCAAGCGCATGCCCGGCTTGAATCTGCGCTGGGACTTCACCTCGATCTGTGTCGCCCCAGCCGCAGTCGTCCCAGACGCAATGGCATAGGCCACGGGAGGCAGTTTCACCACCGTCTCCTCGGCATCCAGACCGACGAGGCGGAGCTTCTTCGCGTCCTTCAGCATCAGGCCGCGCTCGATGAGATGCACCCCAGGCGGAATGATCACCTCACCGCCACCTGCCTTGATCGCGTCATCAATGAACCGCTGAATCTCCGCCTCCGGCAGCGCCAGGGCGGGCGAAACGGCGGAGATCAGCAGCAGGGCGAGCGGGGGGAGAAACTTCATGACCGGGAAAAGACGATCCCAACAGGCTAGAACTCGCGACCTATCTTCGACTACTTGGCGAAAGCGGCTACGACACGCGGAGCGGAACCCTTTTTTAGCGCGAAGACCTCGGGGCTGGCCGCATGGGGATCTTCCTTGTAGCGCAGTGCCAGATCGGGGATGAACTCCTCCAGCGCCTCAGGTTTGGCCGCAAAGACAAACAGAGAGTGTCTGTCGGGCATGGCGACCCAGATCTCGGCCCCAAAAATCTCTTCAAAGATCACCGGCAGAGATGGCGCGATGAGCAGCGATGCCATGACCGGGCGATCACCGCGATAGACCGCGTAAGCTACCTTGCCGTCGGCACCTTTGATGAGGTCGGGTTTGATCTCGGCGAGCAGGCGCTCGGCGGTCTTTTTCGAGCGCTCGGCGAAAGTCTCTGGGCTGAGCCCGAGTTTGGCGAAGTCTTCCTTCGGATACACCTCGATTCCCGGCACATCGGCGATCTCGCGGGCTGGTGAAAGCACTGTGGCCTGGGCACCTTCGGGCACGATGGAGCGCTCCGTCCGCATCTCGCGCGGCTCGGGTAGCATGAGCAGGGTTTCGAGGCGCTGCTTTTCCTGCGCGAGGGCCGTGCTGACGAGCAGGAGGAAGGTGAGGATGTATTTCATGTGGGGCTGTGCCGTCAAGGTGGGTCAAGAAGGTCAAAGAAGGATCATGCAGTGGCCCACGATACCCATCTTGACCTCCTTGACGAGTCTTGACCCCTTTGACCTGCCTTCTCCTCCCCCTCAAACCCCTTGCGCGTCCTCCCGCCCACGGCTTCATGCACCGCATGATCGCCTTTCTCCGGGGAAAACTCGTCGAATCCATGCCGCACCAAGCCATCGTCGATGTTGGCGGGGTCGGCTATCTCACGAACATTCCGCTGACGACCTTTGACAAGCTGCCACAGCAGGGCGGCGAGGTTACGCTGCTGACGCATCACCACGTCACGGAGCGAGAGCACACGCTCTTTGGCTTTTTCACCAATGATGAGCGCGATCTGTTCCGGCTGCTGATGGATCGCGTGTCAGGCATCGGGCCGAAGATGGCACTTTCGGTGCTGAGCGGAATGCCTGTGGTGGCCTTCAAAGACGCCGTGATCCGCAATGACACAGCGGCGCTGGCGCGAATCAAAGGCGTGGGCAAGAAGACGGCGGAGCGGATCGTGCTGGAGCTGAAGGACAAAGTCGGTGTCGTGGATGCCTGGCAGGCGGCGGTGGTCGCCAAAGGCACGCACGATCCAAAACAGGAAGCCATGAGCGATGCCGTGCTTGGCTTGATCGCCCTCGGCTACAAGCAGAGCGAAGCTCAGAAGGCCGTGAACGAGGTCGTGAAGCGTCCAGGATTTGAGATGGGCAATGGCCCGGACAAGATCATCCGCGAGGC
This sequence comes from Verrucomicrobiaceae bacterium, assembly GCA_021151605.1. Taxonomy (GTDB): domain Bacteria; phylum Verrucomicrobiota; class Verrucomicrobiia; order Verrucomicrobiales; family Verrucomicrobiaceae; genus Prosthecobacter. The sequence goes on along the minus strand of JAGKWZ010000013.1, from coordinate 11,114 downwards.
ACTGCGGGAGCTTCAGTAGAGGTTTCGAGTTTCAAGTTTCAAGAATGATGCGGAAGCCGCCTTTCTTGAAACCTGAAACCCGAAACTTGGGACTAGAAACCTGGCCTTCAGAACCCGAAGACCATCGGCCCGGGAATAATCTTCACGCCGCCACCGCCGAGCGGGTTGCCTTTCGTTTCTTCGATGGTGTCCACGACGTTGTCTTTGAGGTTCACGGCGAGGCTGCCGGTCTCGACTTTGATGTAGGTCACGGTTTGAAAGGGGCGGCCAAAGGCATCGACGCTGGTGGTGTATTGCGGCACGCGTTCGTAGATCACATACTCGAGCTTCTCCTCCTTGCCGGTGGCACTCAGTTTGCTGGATTTGCGGGTCGGTTTGCCCATGGAGGCGGAGACTTCCTCGCCTGTCATGCCGAGGGCGATCTGATGCGCGGCGATGAGTTCCTCGACCTTCGTCTGGCGCTCGTGGAGCTTCTTTAAATTGGTGACGAGGTTCGGATCAGGATGGGCGACGGCGGCGGTGGGTAGCCAGCCGGAGGTGTCTCCATGACGTGCTTTTCCGCGGACGCGGAAGGCGGTGTCTGACATGCCGACGAGCTTCACGATGGTGCCGGGGGCCATGGAGCCGATGGCGCGATCCAGCTTCGAGCTGACGTAGATCGGCGAGTCCTGCATGACCTTCATGAAGAGGGCCTTGGGCAGGATGTCCTCGACATGAATCGTGCCAGGCTCGACAGCGAGTCGTGAGCTGGGGCGTTTGGCCGTCTGAGCGCTAAGCGTGCCGACGATAAGGGCCAGGAGGAGGGGAATCAGTTTCATGGCGGGCGGAAAGTAGCAGACTCCGACGCGCCTTGGGAAGCCTTTGTTCGACTTCGTTGAACCTCAGCGGGAAACTACTCGGCCTTCTTGGCGCGCGGCTCGCGGGCGACGGTGTCTTTGCCGCCAGCGCTGGTGACGAAGGGACCATCGGCCATCGGTGCGACGTTGGTGAAGCCGACTTCGGGCATGTCGCTCGGTTTGCCGGCGAGGGGGAATTCTTTCCGCAGGGGGAAGAAGGGGTAACCCTCCCACATGAGGATGCGGCGGAGGTCGGGATGGCCGGCGAACTTCACGCCCATCATGTCCCAGGCTTCGCGCTCGTGCCAGTTGGCGGTAGGCCAGACATCGCAGACGGTGGGCACATCTTCGCCATCGGGGATTTTGGCACGCACGCGCAGGTGCTCGTGGTGGCCGTAGCCGTAGATTTCATACACGACCTCGAAGCGGGGCTCCTCGCCCATGTGATCAAGCGTGGAGATGTCCACGAGGTAGTCGAAGCTCAGCTCATCGCGGCAATACTTCAGCAGCGGCTTCGCGGAAGCGAGGGTGACGTGGAGCGTCTGCTCGCCACGGAACTCGGTGGTGCTGAGCACGGCGTCGCCGAATTTTTCCTTCAGAGCGGTGACCATTTGCGCGGCATTCATGGGCGGAGTCGGTGACTAGAGATTCAGTGGGACGGCAGATCAGGCGCTCATTTCCTCGAAGAATTCCTTCTTCTGGTCTTCAATGGCGTGCTCGGTCTCGATCTTCTTTTGCAGGCGCATCAGGCCCTCAAGCAGCGCCTCAGGGCGTGGAGGGCAGCCGGAGATGTACACGTCCACAGGGATGAGATTGTCGATGCCCTGGAGCACGGCGTAACTGCGATACATGCCGCCGCTGGAGGCGCAGGCACCCATGGCGATGCACCATTTTGGCTCGGGCATCTGGTCCCAGATGCGCTTCACGGAGAGGGCCATTTTGTAAGTGACGGTGCCGGCCACGATCATCACATCGGCCTGACGAGGAGAGAAACGCATGACCTCCATGCCAAAGCGGCTGAGGTCATAGCGGCTGCACGCGGCGGCCATCATTTCGATGGCGCAGCAAGCGAGACCCATCGGCATCGGCCAGAGGGAGTTTTTGCGCATCCAGTTCGCAGCCGCATCGAGCTTCGTGAAAACGATGTTTCCCTCGATCTTCGAGTCGTAGGCGGCATGGGTTTCAGCAGGGGCGACCATGGTTTTAGGGGGCAAAATTGTTCGCAGGGATACGCCCCTGCCTCCCCCCCGGCAACCCCTTTGTGAAAGTTTTCACAAGCCCGCGTCAGTTCGATTCAGCCTAAAGGAGATGTAAGCGAAGGGCGGAAAGTTGGGCCAAAATGAAGCGCCGCCCGGGGAATGAACCGCAGGCGGCGCGACGTGAGCTGTTGAAGCTCTGATTAGTGCTTGTGAGCTCCGGTCTTGCAGCATTCACCACCTTTACCACAGCATTTGGCTGCGGGTTTGGCGGCGGCGTTGCAGGAGGAGCACTCCTTCTTCGTCGCGCAGGACGCGAGAAGCATGGAGGAAGCAGCCAGGGTGACGGTAAGAAGTCGGATCATAGATAAGAGTCGGTTGGTAACGCTTGAGCTACGAAGCCATGGGCTCAAGAGCCCTATAGCTTACTTGGTCGCCTGGATCGGAGCTGGAGGTGGTGGTGGTGGCTTGGAAGCGCAGGAGACGATGCCGCCGGCGAAGACCGAAGCTGCGAGAGCGAGGAGGGCGTATTTCATGATGTGATGTTCGTTGTGTTTGTTGTTGTTCACATGGCCTTGTTCAGGGGCTCATGGAATATCTGAGAAATAACAACGAACCCGAAGTTTGCAAACAGGCAAATCAGTCTGCGGCAGGAAAGTAACCAGACCTAGGATCAGCGCGCTGGGGGCGGCAAGTCGAGAATCTGCTCTTTAAGGCCGCTCTGAGGTGGCTTCAGCAGACTGCTCCCGGAACCTTGAATGGCGGGAGGCGGGGCCGCCTGAGGTACGGTTATCGGGATAGCTTTCGGCACTGCCTCAGCCTTTGCTGGTGGCTTGACTTTGGGGACACTGGGGCTGGCTTTAGCGTCTGCGGTGATAGGCTTCACTGCAGGTGGATGAGTCATTTTTTGCCAAGTCGCCTCACCAGACAGATGGGCGAAGACACCACCGAGAATCATGGATCCGCCTATGAAAACCGCCGCGCGTAGCCAGAAGGGAACGAAATCATCCGGCGGTAGAAGCGCCTCATTGGCATGAATGGTCGGAGGTGCATCTGCGGCCGTTTTTGCCCAGTCCGGTCCAGAAACCGGTGCTGTTTCACTGGTGCCACGAAAAAGCAGCTCAGCAAAACCGACGCTTACACGGTCACCCACCCCGGCGGCTGGCAATCCTGTGGTCAATGGCAGTGGTGCGCTGGCCCTTGGTCCAGAGGGCGAAGAGGTAATCACCTCCTGTTGAAGTGGGGCTGATTTCTGTCGTTGAACCTTTGGCTTCACGATGTGCAGCGGCTCAGTCAATGAGTGATCCACTGGCTTGACGAGATCGTGATGATGCACAATCCGCGCATAGCGTGCGAGAAAGTCGGCCCGTTTGGTATTGCCCCCTTCGCGCCCTTTCGAAAGTTCCTCATCGAACAGACGCGCCACTGTCTCCACTTCTGGATTCCGCCCCGGAGCCGATATGGCAGCCCCAGGCAGCATCTCCAGGCCGAGTAGGAAGCGACCCAGGGCAGAAAGCCAGGACGCATCCCAAAGATCAGCGCCAGCGCTGCCCGGCTTGGGTGGCAGTAGCACGGCAGGATCTGTTCCACGTCCCGCCATCGCAGCAAGCGTAGGATGGGCGCGAAGCATGATGGAGAAGGCGGGCCAGTCTGTGAGTTTGGTGAGCAGGAGCTTTGCACTACGAGCGTCCTCTCGCGGGAAGCCAGTGAGCAGGTAGATGTCCTCCAGCCGAAGCCGCTGCACCTCGATACCGGATCTTTGGACCTGGGCGAGCGCGGCATCCAGCCCAGCGAGCACGAGGTAGGTTTCATGGACATCCAACGCTCGCCGCTCGCGTAGCAGATCCGCTAGAGTGACTCCCTCCGCGACCTCCTCTGCCATGCAAACGAGGCCCTCTGAGTCTTGGAGTAGCGCCAATGGCACGATGCCATTTAAGTCACGTCTCTGGTCAAGCTTGAGTACTTTTTCGTCCGCCAAAAATACGACTTCAGCAGCAAGGCGCGCTGGCGGCACCTGCTCCACCAGCACTCCACGCCCGGTCTTTGTCAGGGTGCCGCGCATGGCGTATGGATTCGCCATGTCGAGACGCTGGCTCTGGATGCGCACACGATTCACCAGCGCCCGTGCAACTTCCTGATATCCAGCCAATTGCGGTGCCAGAAGAGCACGCGGTTTTTGAGCCGTGGGGATCTCCCCAGCCAGAGACTCAGGCATCAGCTTCGCCAAAATCTCGGAGAGGTTTCTCATCGCAGGTACCGCATCTGCCCCCGCAGAGCTGAGGCAGGCAATCAAAAGCTCGCTGAAGTCTGCGGCTGGCAAAGATGCGTCTGAGTTCGATGAACCACGGGCCTTATCGACCAGGAAATTCCGCAGAAAGTTCGCCTGCTTTTCAAAGGCGGCCTTCAATGCAAAAGCCCTCTTGGCGGACGATGAGATCAGGGTGTAGTCGGCCAACTGAATGAGGACTTCCTTGGGGCTGGTCTGCAGCACACGCAGGCGTTCCAGGGGATCTACTGGCATGGCGTCTGCCCGCTCGCAAAAAGCAGCCGCAGCCTCCAAGGCACGGCAGGCCAGCGTCACTGCGAGCCAAACCGGCAGTTCTGTTTGTCTCGCCAAGTAGCCTCCCAGCGATTCCCCATCGACATTGCTCGTGATGTAAAACGGATTCCCTTCATCCTCACCAAAGTCCACGAGTCGCGCCAGCAGGGGATGACCGGACTTTTGAAGCTTCCGGCATCCGTCTTCGAAAGCAGCGCGATCTGCCAGTGGCTCGAGCAAGACATGGCAGTGGACAAACTCCACCCGCCGGGTGTCAAAGCCGAGCACATTTACCTGATCCGCATCGCGGGTCAGCTCCACGTTGTTACCGTCCGCGTTTTGAACGATAAGGTAGTGCCTGAAAAGACTTGGTTCCGGCATGAGACAGCTGATTGTGAGAAAAAATCGGGCCAAGTCTCGCAGGCCTGCTGCGTTTGACAAGGGCTGAATATCAACACTGAGCTTGCCATCAATGCCTGCCCTTTGATAAATTTCTTTTTTCATGAACCTCCCCAAAGCCGCCGCCCTCGTCCTCCTCAGTGTCATGTCCGCATCCGCTGTGGACTTCACGAAAGACATCAAGCCCATCTTCACCCAGAAATGCTATGCCTGCCACGCGGTGAGCAAGGGCAAGGAAAAGGGCGATGTTGCCCTCGATACCCCCGAAAAGCTTGCTGAGGTCATCAAACCTGGTGGTCACATCGTGCCAGGTGACCCCGCCAAGAGCACGCTGTTTCTCTCCGTCAAACTGGCCGATGACGACGATGAAGTGATGCCTCCCAAGGGCAAAAACCGCCTGACTCCTGCCGAAGTCACCGCCCTGGAAACCTGGATCAAAGACGGAGCCTCTCTCACTGGCGGTGGAAGTGCCCCAGCAGCTCCGGCCGCAGCCCCAGCCGCCATGGGTGGCGTTCAGACTTGGACCAGCAGCGATGGCAAGGCCATCCAGGCATCCTTTGTCGGCATGAAAAATGGTGACGTCCTACTGAAAATGGCCGCCAATGGTGAAGTCTTCCAGGTACCACTCTCCCGCCTATCCGCTGAAAGCCAGGCCCAAGCCAAAGCCGCTGGTGGTCAGTAACAAGGTAGCTTCTCAAATCAGGGCGGCAGTGACTAGCAACAGCGCTGCCGCCCAATCCCTCACTCCGAGACGGTCTGCATCACCAGTGAAGCGGATCAGTTTAAAAAGCGCTCCCGTCGGGCAGCCGTACTTACAGTAAGCCAGCGGCTGGAAAAGTGAGGCGATCAGCCCCAGCACCGCGATTCCCAAGCTCGCCCAGCCGGCTACGCGGAAGGAATAAGCATCGAATGGCTCCAATGCGTTCAGGTCCACCGCCCAGCCACTGACCACACTCAGGAAAACGAAGCTGAGCAAAACTAAGGGCAGCCGCGTCAGCCAGCGTTCCAGCCTTGGCGAAACACGCCACTGCCACCCGACACGCCGAGCCAACAACTGCTGCAGCGCCCCATGCGGGCATATATGGTGACAGTAAAGCTGCTTGCTGCTGATCACCGGCCCTAGCAGAGCCACTGCGGCGAGCAGCAATAAGCCCGGAGCACTACGCCACGGAGTCCCATGGGCTGCCCAGCCAGCCAGAAGCCCCTGGGATAATAGCTCACTCGCGATGAACCCCCCGTAGACCACCAGCAGCGCATGATGGGCGTGCCGCAGCCATGCCACGCCGCGCAGCCGCGTGAAAGCCATGATCATTGCGGACACCAGCACCGCCAGATGCCCCGTATCCTGCCAGCGCCAGTGGATCTCCCTCAGCCAGCCCGCAGGACGTTCCGCTATCAAACTCTTAGCTCGCAGCTTCAGACTCTCCGCCACACTCCAGCTGGTCTCCGTGGCACCTGACACCCCCTCCACCTTCGCCTCTTTGAAGTCCATGTCCGCCAGTCGCTCCAGCGTGCTTTCATTGAAGAGGTTCAGGAAATAGTCATCCCCTGTCACGTACGCCACATAGCGCTTCGAATCAAAACTCTTGCGCAGGGCGATCCGCTTCAGCTTTCCCCCCTCCGCATCCAACAGCATCAGCGTATCCGTCGGTCCCTTGTAGCCCACCACCGCATCTGAAACGGGCGATGTCCGCACCGCGAGCGCGATCTTTTTCCCATTCGCATCCAGCACCTCAAACCCGCCACGCGGCGATTTCACGCGAACTAGATTCACCGCCGCCGGCTCCAGCCGCCGCACCTCTTCCAGTGTGATCTCCTCAGGAAAGCGTAGCGAAGTCCCGGAAGCCCGGCCCAGCTTCTCCAGCACTCCTTGCGAGATCGCCGTGCTCGTCAGTGTGGCACCGCTCACGGCATGAAGCGGCTCTGGCGCAGGCGATCCCGGCTTCATCCCGTGAAACTGTGTGAAGAACTTCCGGTCAGCCACCACCTCCGCCACATGCTCCGTTGTATCGTGGCTCTTCAGCAGCCGCAGGCCCGTCAGCACACCCTTCTTATCAAAGACCAGCAGGCTGTTCGTTGGACCGGAATAGCCAATGACCTTGTCCGACTCCGGTGCCGTCGTGGTCACAAAGCCGAGCGATTCCCCAGCCCCATCCAGCGCGGTCCGCCAGCCATTCGCCGGGTTCGCCTCACCCAGGCCGGCGATTTCAGGAAAAAAATCCCGCAACCGCTCCGGAGTCAATGCCGCCGCCGCCTCCAGCCTCTCGCGAGTATGCACCGACTCACGGATCACCCACACTGCCACCACCAGCAGTCCCACGCGCCACAGGCGGAGGAGAGCAGATCGGGCAGATTGGGGAAAAGTCGGCATCAGCAATCCGTGTGATACGACTCTTCTCAGCGCTTGCCAAACAAGAGCACAAAAAACCAAACGGACGGCATGGTGCAGCGTAATCCTAGCAGGTTGAGTTTGGTCAATCATCCGGCACCATCGCCAGTCATGAATGAACACGACCTCAACCAGATGCTCAAACGCGCGGCCTCGGCATTGCCGGGGGCCATGCATGCATCACTGGGAGGTTCGATCATGGAGCGCGTGAAGTCGGATGATGGCCGTGCGAAACGCTTGCGCTCGTTTGTGCAGTGGCTGTTGATTCTAGCGACCATCTCCGGCGTGATCACGGCTGGGATGGTGTGCTGGTCCATGGCCATGCGAGACACGACGCACACCACACCACCGCCGATGAAACTTTTCCGGGAGGGACTGCCGAAATGAACTCGCGTTGGAAGTGGCTCATGATTTCCTTGCTCTGCTCCGTGGTGCTGGCGGGTGGAACCGCATGGTTTGTTACCGACTGGGTGCTGCATCGCCATGGGGAAAGTCATGCGCATGATCAAACGGAGCCAGACTTCCATGCGTGGATGCATGAGCATCTCGACATCACGCCGGAGCAGCATGAGATCCTGGAGCCAATCGAAGCCGAGTTTGAGCAGCAGCGCGTGCGGCTGAAAGGTGAAATCCGCAGCGCAGGACTAGAGGTGGCGGCGGCGATTGGTGAAGCCAATGTGAACGACGCGAGGCTTAAGTCGGCCCTGGAACGGCTCAACAAATCCCAAGGCGATCTGCAACGCATGACGCTGGAGCATTTCTTTGCGATGAAACGCCATCTGCGACCCGCGCAGGCGAAACGACTGCTGGAGTGGACCCATGACAGCCTTACCCGCGAGCCTTGATCTCCTGCTATCGGAGCCGGAAGCTGCGACTCACGAAAGTGTGGAGCAGCAGAAGATCCGCGCCGCTCAGGCGGGCGACATGACGGCCTTTGCATGGATCGTGCAGCAGCATGAGGAGCGACTCTTTCATTTCTGCTGCCGATGGCTGCGCTGCACGGAAGATGCACGTGAAGTCTGCCAGGATGCCTTTGTGCGAGCATGGCAGGCGCTGCCGGAGTTTGAAGGCCGCGCGAAGCTTTCGACGTGGCTTTATCAGATCGCGCTGAACCTGTGCCGGGATCGCGCCAAGACTCGTGCCACACGTCAGCGTGAGAGCACCATCGCCCTTGATGAGGTGCCTCATTCACCCGAGTGCCCCAAGCATGGCCCTGCGGCCAGCGCCGAATGGCAGAGCGAGATGCAGAAGCTGGAGCGCGGGCTAGCCGTGCTGCCGGAAAAACTGCGCGCGGTGCTGATGCTCACTACGATGGAAGGCCTGAGCCACGAGGAGTGCGCCGACGTGCTGAATTGCTCCGCGCGCGGCATCGAGGGCCGTCTCTACCGGGCACGACAGATGCTGATGCAGTGGTGGAATGAAGAGCGCTAAACTCTTTTGTGGGGTCGCGCTCGGGAGGTCGTCTGATGAACGGACAACCTCCCGCTCTCATGAAATCCCGCCTCTTTTACCTGCTAGCCCTGGCCTTGAACCCGGCGCTTTTTGCTCAGCAACCACCTGCCACCACGGACACGAAACCCGAAGTGCTTGAGGAAATCGTCATCGAAGGGAAAGCGGAGGATCTGCTGGGGAAGACGGACACGGCGTCGAAGGGTCATGCCACACAGGCGGACTTCCTGTCGCGTCCCTTGCTCCGGCGCGGGGAGATCGTGGAGGCGATCCCTGGGATGATCGCCACGCAGCATGCGGGCGGGGGAAAGGCGAACCAGTATTTCCTGCGTGGCTTCAATCTGGATCACGGCACCGACTTTGCCATGAGTCTGGAAGGGATGCCGCTGAACATGCGGACCCACGCCCATGGTCAGGGTTACACGGACCTGAATCCGCTGCTGCCAGAGCTGGTGGAGTCTCTGGATTATGCCAAGGGCACCTACACAGCGGCGGATGGGGATCTGTCCACCGCAGGCAGCGCGAACTTCCTCCTCTGGGATCTGCTGCCGCAAAATCTCGTGAAGCTGGAGTTCGGTGAGTACAACTACTACCGCGCGCTGATCGCTGGCTCGCTACCACTGGCGGCGGATGAGGAGAAAGGCGTGCAGCAGGGGCTGACTTATGCGCTGGAGTACAACTATTACGACGGCCCGTGGCAGCAGCCTGAGGAGTTCAGCCGCTGGAACGGCCTGCTGCGCTGGTTCAAGACGGATGACGACACGAAGCTCTCCGTGACCTTCATGGGCTATCGCGGCTCATGGACGAGCACGGACCAGATACCCTCGGCCCTGGTTCAGGATGGCACTCTGGGTCGTTACGACACGCTGGACCCGACGGCAGGTGGTGAAAGCGAGCGCTACAGCCTGAACATGGCCTTTGAGCAGCGCGATGATGATGTGGTCACGCGGGCAAACCTTTACGCCATCTATTACATCCTCGATCTCTACTCCAACTTCACTTATGAACTCGATCCCGGCCTGCCCACGGGCGACCAATTCCAGCAGGCCGAACAGCGCTGGGTCTTCGGCGGTCAGGCCTCACGCACCTGGGAAAAGCGTGAGCTGATGGGCATCCAGTCAGACCTCACGCTCGGTTTGCAGACACGCACGGATTTGATCGATGGCATAGGCCTCTGGCAGACGCAGCAGCGGAGACGGCACACCACCATCCGTCAGGATGACATCCTGGAGTCCAGCGTCGGTTTGTATGGCGAGGCCGTCACGCGCTGGACGCCGTGGTTCAAAACCGTCGTCGGTCTGCGTGGCGACCTGTATTACTTCGAGTCCCAAAACAGCACCGTCGGCGGCCAGGATGCCGAAGTCGCCGGCATCCTCAGTCCGAAGTTCAGCGCCGTCTTTGGCCCGTGGAAGCAGACCGAGCTGTATCTAAACTTCGGCACCGGCTTCCACAGCAACGACGCACGCGGCGTGACCGCAGGCCGTAACTCGGCTGATGCCCTCGTCCGAACCATGGGCGCCGAGATCGGCCTGCGCACCCAGGCGGTGAAAGACATGACCACCACGCTGTCCCTCTTCTGGCTCCAGAGCGACAGTGAACTCGTCTATGTCGGCGATGCAGGCACGAATGAACCAGGCCCCGGCTCCGAGCGCTACGGCATCGAACTGGCCAGTTACTGGCGGCCAAAAAAATGGTTCAGCGTCGATGGCGAACTGGCGCTGACTCATGCTCGTTTCATCGATGCCCCAGCAGGCGCGGATCACATCCCAAACAGCATCCCCATCATGTTTAGCGGCGGCATCAATCTCGGCGCGCAGGGGAATGACACCGGCTGGTTCGCCGGAGCACGCGTCCGCATGTTTGCCAACAGCCCGCTGGAGGAAACCGACACCGTCCGTGGTCGCGACAGCGTGCTGGTGAATGCCACCGTCGGCTATCGACTCAAAAACTGGGAAGCCGCCGTGGATTGCCTGAATCTGCTCAACCGTCAGGACAACGACATCTCCTACTTCTACGAAAGCCAAGCCCCAGGCCGAGCCGCCGCCAATGACACGCACATCCACCCCATCGAGCCGCGCATGTTCAGACTGCGGCTCACGTATCGGTTTTAGACAAGGTAGGGCGCATGGTCCCCCATGCGCCGTTCTTTGAAGGCGGCAGGAGGACCATGACTGGGCAGTATTGCCAGAGCCTCGGAGGTGGGTAATCGCAGCCTTCAGGGTAGTCACGGGGTGCCCAAGGGGTGGCCAATCGAAGCCTTTGGGGTGGTCGCAGGGTGCTCTGGGGGTGGTCAATCGGAGCCTCAG
>JAGKWZ010000480.1 GCA_021151605.1 Verrucomicrobiaceae bacterium | reverse complement strand
AAATAAGCCAACTGCGTCCTCGGCCTGTGGCTCAACGCCGTGCGCAACTTCTCCCCGAGCACCACCGATGCCGTGGACGAGGTGCTCACCGGCAGCGTCACCACGCACTTCGTGATGCCCACCTTCAGTGCGCCTGCCTTGCCCGCTGGCGTGAGCGCCGCACTGCCCGGCACGCTGAACCGCATCTTTGCCCTCATCGCCAAGATGAAGCTCGCCTCCGCCATGACTGACGCCATCGCCACCGACCTCGGCATCGTCGGCGCGGAAGACGATCCTTCCACGCATCCCGTGCCCAAATTCACCGCCGAAGCGGAGCAGGGCGCGACATGCCAATGCGTGCGCCTGAAGTTCTTCAAATACGGCCACATGGGTGTCTATATCGAAAGCCGACGCGGCACCGGAGCCTGGGAGTTCCTGGCCATCGACACCGAGAGTCCGTATGAAGACGAGCGCCCGCTGCTCGTCGCCGCCACGCCCGAAGTCCGCGAATACCGCATGCGCTTCTGGGACAAAGGCACCCCGAATGGCGACTGGACCGATGTGGTGAAGGTCACCGTCAGCCCATAATGACGAAACAGATAGGCAGGAGAATGGGGGCAGTAGAATCAAGCAACGGGTTCTTACTCCACCATTCTCTTGCCCACATTCTTCTGCCTAAACCTCAACCTTCTTGCGATCATGCCTTTCGATCCCACCAAACCCGCGAACAACTCGCCTGCCTCCAGCGCGGAGATGCGCAGCCAACTCACCTCGCTCAATGCCGACATCCAGCAGCGAGCGACCTTCAACGACCTCAACAACGCCATCGCGAATGCGCTCCAACAAACGAGCAACAACAGCAACGGCGTCGGCACGCTGGGCATCGGAGCTGATGGCAGCTACAACCAGCAGCAGATGCAGGACCTCATCAACAAGGTGGATGAGCTGATCAATGCGCTGCGGCGGTAGGTCCTGGTGAAGGGCAGCATTGCCAACAGGGCAGGTTTGGACGGGCATCGCGTTGTCTTCGACACATCGAATCATTGCGGCTACTGCAAGCGTATTGGCTTGCTCGCTCGTTCATTCATGAAACCGTCGATTCTTCCCCGCACCCTCACTTTCCTCACCTGCTGGCTTCTCACGCCAGTGACTGGGCTGGAAGCCGCCGATACACCTCAAAAGATCGCCGCTGAATCCCGCATCGACCGCCACGCACTGGTGACGCGGCACAACATCTCGTGGGACAAGCTCGCGGGCCGCCTGCCGCTGGGGAATGGCGAGTTTTGCTTCGGGGCTGATGCCACGGGTTTGCAGACCTTCGCAGGCAACTCCATGTCGCACTGGGGCTGGCACAGCTTCCCACTGCCGGAAGGCTGGACGCCGGAGCAGGTGCCTGCGACGGGCACCTTCCAGAAGGGACGCAATGAAGGCCGGGACAAATTTCCACCCGAGACGGAACCGATCCGCGTCTGGATGCGCGACAATCCGCACATCATGAATCTTGGCCGCCTGCGCCTCATGCGGGCGGGCGGACGCACGGTGCAGCCCGGCGACATCAGCGGCTTGCAGCGGACACTCGATCTCTGGACGGGGGTGCAGACCTCGCATTACAAGATCGCCGGTCAGCCAGTGATGGTCGAGACGTGTGTGCATCCGAGCCTCGACATGGTGTCGGTGCGGATTGAATCCCCGCTGGTGGAAAGCGGTGAGTTGGAGGCGGTTTTGGACTTCTCGTATCCGGCTTTGCAGAACAAGGCGTGGGTCGGCGATTTTGAGCGCGACATGGGTCATGAAACTCGCGTGCTGCGCCAAAGCGGGCAGCGCGTCGATCTTGTCCGCAAGGTGGATGCGGAGACCTATCATGCTTCGTTGGCGGCGGGTGATCACTGTTCCATCCGCTTGCCAGTAGCTGGCGCGGCTAGAAAGAAGCTCGTCATCACGCGTGCTGAATACGGCGCGGGAGATCAGTGGTTGGACGTGACGGCGAAAGTCGCCGCCGCTGTGCAGAACGACCGCATTTTTCAGCCGGTGAATCTTCAGTCCATGGGTTCTGATCCCGCGAAGGGCCGCGGCGGCGCGATTGATCTTTCCGCCAGCAAGAATCCACGGTGGAAGGAACTCGAACGCCGCCTCGTGCTCTCGCAATACCTCATGGCCGCGATGTCCGCGGGAAGTTGGCCGTCCTCTGAAAACGGCCTGCTCGGCAGCGACTGGTGGCATGGCCGCTTTCACATGGAAATGACCTGGTGGCATCTCGCTCACTATGGACTGTGGGATCGCTGGGATCAGGCGGAGAAGGCGCTCGGCTGCTACGAGCGCTTCACTCCGGCGGCAAAGGATCTGGCCGCGCAGCTCGGCTACAAGGGGCTACAATGGCAAAAGTCCGTCGGACCCAACGCCCGCACCGCACCATGGGACGGCAATCAAGTGCTCCTCTGGAAACAGCCGCATCCGATCTTCTTTGCCGAACTGGAGTATCGCCTGCGCCCCACCCGTGCGACGCTCGATAAGTGGGCGGACATCATCGAAGGCACTGCCGAATACATCGCCGATTATCCCACCAAGGATGCCAAGACCGGACGCTATTCCCTCGCCTATGTCATGCCGCCGAGCGAACAAGGCATCACCAGCGACAGCGTGTTTGATCTCGCGTATTGGCGCTGGGCTTTGGACAAGGTGCAGGAATGGCGGCAGCGGCGCGGTCTCCAGCGGAATCCGCATTGGGATGAAGTGCGCCGGAACCTATCGCCGTTGCCCGTGGTCGATGGCTTGTTCGTCCACTCGGCTCGCTGGCAGGACACTTACTCCAACCCCAAACGCCGCCACGAGCATCCCGATCCGGTAGGTGTCCTCGGCATGCTCCCACCCATGGAAGGAGTTGACGCCGAGATCGCGCGGCGAACGGTCGCCAAGGTGTGGACGAATTGGAAGTTGAGCTGGGGCTGGGATTTCGCCTGGCTCGCCATGGGTGCCGCGCGCACGGGTCAGCCGCAAATCGCCATCGACGCCCTGACGAGCGATGATTCGAAGAACAGCTACGGAATCGAAGGTCTCAACGGCGGCTGGTATCTCCCCGGCAACGGCGGCCTGCTCTACGCCGTCGCCATGATGGCCGCCGGCTGGGACGGCGCACCCGACAAACATGCCCCCGGTTTCCCCGACGACGGAAGCTGGGTGGTGAAATGGGAGGGATTGAAGAAGGCTCCGTGAGGCATGATCTGCGGAGAAAAATGACTTCAATGATAGCAGAGCCCTCCGCGCTGGATCTCACCCTCAACATCCCCATTCGCATGAACCACCATGCCCACCGAGCCAGAACCAATCATGAACAAGGAACCAAGAACAGAAAACGCCATGCCCTTCGCCCCCACCAAACCCGCGAACAACTCCCCAACCTCCAGCGCGGAGATGCGCAGCCAACTCACCTCGCTCAATGCCGACATCCAGCAACGGGCGACGATCAACGATCTCAACGACGCCATCGCGAATGCGTTGAGCCAAACAAGCAACAACAGCAACGGCGTCGGCACGCTGGGCATGGGAGCCGATGGCAGCTACAACCAGAGTCAGATGCAGGACCTCATCAACAAGGTGGATGAGCTGATCAATGCGCTAAGGAGGTGACGAAGAGCGCTGGCACGTTGACGATTGTCCCCGCGTGTCGTAGCGTCCCACCCATGAATACACTGACCAAAAGCGCACCCCTGGGCACCCTTGGACTGCCTGCGGGGGATCATTGGGTGAAGTTCCATGTGGAGGGGGACAGTATTTCGTTTGAGTTGGCAACTGCGCTACCCCGGCAGGTGGCGGTTGCCCTTTCGCAGTCTCCGCAGGCAAAGGCAGCGCAGTCGTTTGTGGAGAAGTGGTCAGGCAAGGGCCGGCTGCTTTCCGAGTCAGAAATGGGCGAAGATACGCGTCTAGCTGCTCTGACCGCCAAACATGTGCTGTGACCTATGACACTGTTTCTGGACACCAATGTGCTCCTGGATGGGTATTTTCAGCGAGTGGGCGCTGCCGCCAGTGATGCTTTGATCGCACGCTGCGATGGAGCGACACTTTCTGGCACCATTGCGTGGCACACGCTCTCCAATGCCTTCTACCTCGTGCGAGGACACTCTAAATCCAGTGCCATTGCGTTTCAGTTCATCACTGACCTGCTGGCTTGGGCGGAAGTGGCGCAGACAGCCAAGGCTGACGCCCTCTGGGCGTTGAAATCGGGCGTGAGTGACTTCGAAGATGCTCTCCAGCTTTCCGCCGCCATCTCTTGTGCGGCGGACGTGGTCATCACACGCAACACGTCCGACTTCAAGTCCAGCGCTGTCCCAGTGATGACGCCGGAAGAGTTCCTAGCCGCACATCCATGAGGTGCTAGAAGCAGTTCACCGCTTCAGATTTCGGGTGGCAGGATGAGCTGATCAATGCGCTAAGGAGGTAGATTTCCAGCACGGCGGGCGTAGAGAATCGTCACTCACGACGATTGCCTTTTGCCATGCTGAAACTCACCCTCTTCCTCCGTTGTCTCGGCACCTCTGTCTGTCAGCAAACGGCGGGGTGGAATGGGGGGGCGCGTGGTGAGCTGTTCTTCACGATGCGAGCTAGCGGTGCGGCTTTCCAGCCGCAGTTTACGCGTAGGCGAGCTGCGCTTCTTTTTCTTGTCACCTTTCATCTGCTGTGTCCTGCGGCGGAGGCGTTGTTGCCGGGGAAGATCGAGTTCAACCGCGACATCCGGCCCATCTTGTCGGAGAACTGTTTTTACTGCCATGGGCAGGACGGGAACAAGCGGAAGGCGGGGTTGCGGCTGGATGTGCGGGAGGAGGCGATGAAGGCGGTGGAATCCGGGGACACCGCGATCGTGCCGGGGGATGCGGGGAAGAGTTCGATCATCGCGCGTGTGTTTTCCGAGGACAGCGATGAGCTGATGCCGCCGCCGAACTCGCATCGCCGCCTGACGGCGCAGCAGAAGGAGATGCTGAGGCGCTGGATCAATGAGGGGGCGAAGTATGAG
>JAGKWZ010000130.1 GCA_021151605.1 Verrucomicrobiaceae bacterium | reverse complement strand
CTAAGGCGGACCTTCCGCACAGCCCTGAACACGGCCAAGTTGGCAGCTCGGCGAGTGATCCGAATGCTCACGGGCACGCCCTTTGTTTACACGTCCACAGAAACGCGCTGGGTGCTGACCAAGTTCTCCTTTGATCAGGATGCAGTGACCCTGGGCAGCGCCGAGGTCCAGGCCCAGGACGTGGAGGCCCACTTCATGCGAATCCGGGAGGAGAATCGCGCGCTCGATGTGGTTTTCAGGCTGGGGTTAAAAGTGCTGGAGATCGCGAGCGCCTTCACGCCGCCCGTGGCCGGTTTCCAAGCAGTCCGCCTGGCCTGGCGGGTGCTTCGTGCGGTTTGGGATCTCTTCCGAAGTCTGCAAACACCGAAGGAAAAAGGCCCCCCCCAATGGCGAACCGGAATGCTGCTGGCCACATGAGTGCCGGGCCCACCAGAACAGTGGAGGTCATTCTGGACGCCGAAAGCGCGGCCACTCTGATGGCCCGCGGTTCAGAGTTTCATGCGGAAGGTGTGAAGGATCGTTTTCGCGAGCATCTGCGTCCGGTGATCGTGGCAAAGCTGCATAGTTACCCCGGCGTGAAGCTCCTCCGTCTGGCTGCCCAGGTGGTGGGTAAAGTGATCCGACTGGTGCAACTTGGCTGAGGCCAATTCCTGGCCGCGGCAGCCAGAGACGGCACGCAAGCAAGTGCCTGCTTGTTTGGGCCCGGTGGTTTGAAATACATCTCTGGCCATGTGCATTGCGGTGATCCTTTTGGGTTGGAGTTACCCGGCGGGTGATGTGCATTTGCACCCTTGGCTGGTGTAGTGGAGGCTTGGCAAAAAGGAAATCCGACTTCATTTTGCCAGCATGATCCCTACTCCGCCCAATGCCATCACCCTGCCCGCAGATGCCAAGGTCTTTAGCGCCCTCGGAGATGAGGTGACGGTGCTGCTGAGCGGGGAGCAGACTGGGGGTGCCTTTACCATGGTGCAGGTCGTCACCCCACCGGGGGGAGGTCCGCCACCGCACTGGCACACAAGGGAGGATGAGTGGTTTTACATCCTGGAAGGCCGGGTCGAATTCTGGCAGGACGGGGTGTGGGCGGAGGTGCCAGCCGGGACTGCCGCCTACCTGCCACGCGGTTCACGTCATACTTATCGCAATTGTGGCGAGACGCCGCTGCGCATGATCGTTCATGCCGCGCCTTCGGGTTTTGAGGTGTTTTTCGAGCGGATCGCTGAGGCCTTTAACGCCCCCGGTGGACCCGACATGCCGCGCATCATCGAGATCAGCGCGGAACACGGGATTCACTACGTGCAAGCCTAGCACCGCATTACCCCCCGCTACAGAGGCGTGAATCAGGCCTCCAGAAACACTGCCTATCCACTGGCTTCGCCCCATGGTTCGAGTCAGCGAGGAGGCGGAGGTTTTCAGAAAAAGGCTTTCTGAACTCTGCGTAGCACTGGCACTCTTTTCCTCCACCATGCCCGACTCCCCTGCCCCATCTCATCGCTGCCGCGGCCCGCTTTCACGGCGGAGCTTTCTGGAGATCGGCTCGCTGAGCACGCTGGGGCTGGGCATGAGCGACTTTCTCAGGGCGGAAAGCATCGCCAAAAACAGCGGGCGGAAGCTGAAGGAGAAGTCGGTGATCTTTGTCTGGCTGCCTGGCGGGATGTCGCAGCTCGAAAGTTATGACATGAAGCCAAACGCGCCGGTGGAGTATCGAGGCGTGCTAAATCCGATCCGCACGAAGGTGCCGGGCACGCAGATCTGTGAGCTTTTCCCGCAGCAGGCGAAGCTGACGGACAAATTTAACATCATCCGTAGCATCCATCATGAGTTCTCCGACCACGGCGGCGGGCACAAGCGCTTCATGACGGGGCGGAATCCAGCGCTGCCAGTGGGCTTTGTGAATGATGCCCCGAGTGTGCAGTCGATCATCAAACGGAAGCTGCAACGAGCCGATCAACCGATGCCGGTATGCGTGGCGGGCGTGGATCGCGGACGCAGCGGACAAAGCTGCGCGAGCGCTACGGCTGGTCGGCCTACGGGCAGCGCGGCATTCTGGCGCGTCGTCTGGTGGAGGCGGGCTGCCGCTTTGTGACGATGGTCTGGGAGAATCCTTTCCCGAGCAAAACGATCCCGAAAAACTGCACCTACAACTGGGACAGCCACGCGGTGAATTGCGACATGTTCGCCGACTGCCGCTGGCGCATGCCTGTCTATGATCAGGCGGTGTCTGCGCTGATTGAGGACATTTATTCCCGGGGTCTAGAGAAGGATGTGCTCGTGGTGGTCACAGGTGAGTTTGGCCGCACACCAAAGATCAACACGCAGATCGGCACGCAGACTGGTGTGACCCAGCCGGGGCGCGATCACTGGCCGCAGTCGATGTCAAACATCGTCTTCGGCGGCGGCATGGCCACCGGGCAGGTCATCGGCGCCACGAACCCTCGCGGCGAGTATCCCATCGAACGCCCCATGAGCCCGAATGACCTCTGGGCGACGGTGTATCAGCACCTCGGCATCAACTACAACGACAGCTTCGATGACTTCCAAGGTCGCCCAATGCCTATCCTGCCATTCGGAGATCCGATCCCCGAGCTGATGCCGGTGGGGTGAGTGGATTTCAATTCTCCCTTGGGCGAATGAGCAGGACGACGATGATGGAAAGCAACGCGATGCCGGCGAAGACGCCGAAGATGTAGTCGATGGGCACGCCACGATCACGGAGGGCACCGTAGCCTTTGTCGCCGAGGCCGCCGAAGGTCATGCTGACTAGGTTCATGATGCCGTAGCCCGTGGCGCGGACTTCGGGGCGCGTGATCTGGCTGAGGATGGGCATGTTGTTGCAATCAAAGAAGCCCCAGCCAAGGCCGAACACAGCGAGCGCGACGATGGCAAGTGTGATGGTGGGCGCATGACCGACACCAAAGAGCGCCGGGAGGAAGAGCACCATACCAAGGGCACTGGCAAAGATGCGTCCGCGCAGTGATCGGCGCATGAGTCGATCCGCCAGCAAACCGCCGAGAAGGGCACCGACGAGTGAGGCGATCTGCACGGTGAAGACGGCGATCATTCCGGCTCGGCCTTGCTCCAAGGCGAATTGATCCCGCAGGATCTTCGGACCCCAGTCTCGAATCACCCACCCAGCAATGGCAGGCAGGGTGAAGTAGGCGACGAGGAGAAGGAAGTTCCGATTGAAGAGGAGTTCACGAAGGCTGGCAGCGGGAGACGCTGAAGGCACCGCATCGGCACGATGGGGGGCGTTTTTTAAAGCAGCCAGGAGTGGCAGCGCATAGATCACCCCGACCATGCCGCAGGTGCTGAACATCCACTGCCAGCCGTAGCCCGGCGCGTCTGCCACATAACCTGCGAGTCCGCCAAGCATTTGCCCGAGGTAGATGCCGGTCTGATGCACGCCGACGGCGATGGAACGAGTACCTGTGGTGTGGAAGTCGGTGATCAAGGCAAGCGCTGCGGGAATGTAAAAGGCCTCGCTGATGCCCATGGCGGCACGCGCCCAGACGAGCTGATCCATGGTGGTGACATAGCTGGTGAGATAGGTCACAAGGGACCATGCGAGCAGGCTGAACCCGATGACACGACGCCGGCTGAAACGATCCGCAATGAAGCCGCCGATGGGGCTGAGGAAGGCGTAGGTCCACTTGAAGGCAGCGAGCACGTCTCCCCAGGCTTCCTGGTTCGTGATGCTGGGAATGTCCTCCACCATGGACTTCTGCATCGTGGCCAGCATCTGCCGGTCCAGGTAGTTCAGCAGCGCGACGGGGAACAGCAGCGCGACGACCATCCAGGCGGTGCGGGCAGGGTTGGGGGCGGAGTCGGTCATGAGGTTGGGAACTGATCGTTTAATCACACGCCCTCCCGGTGGGGAAGCTCAAAACGATGCGCATGTTTGACCTGCGCATGACGGACCGGATCTCAGCCGAGGATCTGCCAGAAGCCGTTCCAGACCCAGGAGGCATTGCCGGACCAGCAGCGACCGAGCTCGATGAATTCGTGGCCGGGCGCTGGTGCGGCGCTGAGGTAGAGGCCAACAATGACGAGCACGTTGACCAAGAAGATGAGGCTCATGGAGAAGAACTCGCCATTACGCTCGAGGTCGCTTTGATGCGTAAGGACGGTCTTGATGGTGTAGGTGACATGGAACCACCAGGTCATGCCGAGCAGTGAATAGAAGAACCAAACCGGCCGCAGATGCACGCCCCGGCTGCCGATGGGAAGGGTGACCATCTCGTGGAGGTTCCAAAACGTGCCCAGTAGACCAAAGAGCAGCATGACCGCCACGGAGTAGAAAGGGATGAGGTAAGGAGCGAGCGTGATCCAGGTGTTGGACTTATTCGTCTCCACATAGCCGCCCGTAGGCGAGGCGCTCCAGCCGAAGATTTCGCCTCCAAAGGCTCGGGCGACGACAAGGTGACTGAGTTCGTGTCCGAGGACATAGGCATGAACGGGACGCCAACCGGCCATGTAGGCTGCGGCCCAGGCAAAACCGCCCGTGGTGAAGAAGATAAACTGCTCTGAGCGCCAAAAGTCGGACCTTGTGAGCGCCCGGAAGAGCATTTCGCCCATGGTGAAAGCTGTGATCAGCCCCAGCGGGAGGAGGCAAAACCCTGCGATGAGCCTTTTATAAGTGCGGACTTTCTTCCGCTGCTTCGCCACAGGATGCCGACGAGTGTTCGCAGGCTTTGACCGCTCCAATTTCTGGTCAGTTCGCTCGCGGGCGCTAAGTCTGTAGGTGTTCGAGGACATTCTGGAAAATCGCGAGTTATTTAACAGATCTTAACATCTTAACAATCCTAGATGTTCACATGTAGCATAACTTTCCCAATAACTCTCCCCCTGCCCTGCCAGCTAGAGACGCTCTCCAGGCCCAAGTCGGCGGCGCGTTTCATCGTCACTACCCCTCGCTCTTACTGTGATGAACGCACTCGCGCTGAGGATAAACGCTCCGCAAATCAGGCTGAGGTTTTGGAAGGACATGACCTCAATGGCAGCAAAAGCGATCGGCGGAGCCAGCAGGCCACGGAAGCCGGTGAGGAAGGAGTGGACGCTCATGTATTCGGCGACGGCGTGCTTCGGGGCGAGTTTCGTGACCCAGAGTCCCCAGGTGACATTACCGCCAGCATTCGCCACGCCCCATAGTCCCATACCGACACACCACGCGGTCAGACTTTGGCCGAGAAAAAAGGTCAGAATGGCCACAGCGAAGATGACATTGAGGATCGACCGAACCATGAAGAGCCCGACGCGATCATAAAAGAGGCCCCAGTGGTAGGAGCTGAGCATGCGGAAGGTCACCGGAATGACGCCGACCACCCAGGCGACGGTGCGCTCGGGCAGATTGATGCCGTGCTTGGGATTGGCGAGGTATTCCACAAAGAGGCTGGCCATCACGAGATTGCCGATGCCCATCATCATCCAGGAAATCAGCAGCGTGCGGAAGTCGCGATCCGCACGCACCCAGCGGAGGGCGGACAGCAAGCGAGTGTCAGCCGACTCCGCGGTCTCCCATGGCACGGCTGGCAATCCATAAGTCCACCAGCCGGAAAGGAAGCCACTGGCCGCGAAGCACCAGAGGAGCCAGACGTAGTTGTCCAAACTCAGCCCGATGAGCCATCCGCCAAAAAAGCCGAAGCCCACGGCAGATGCCGATCTTGTCACACCAGCGATGGCGTAAAGCCTGCCGCGCTGTGCTTCAGGGTAGTTCAGCCGGTAGATCTGCGTGAGCAGCGGGATCTGCATGGAGAAGCAAAACAACCCCAGACTCAGCCCCAGAATGAAGACCCACGGCTCACGCGGAAAGAGTGCCGCAGCCGCCATGCAAGCGCCACCTAGCATCTGCACCTTTGCCGCGGTGCGGGCGATGGTGCTGCGGAATCTCAGCAGCAGTGGGATGACAAATAGACTGGTCACCAAACCTCCGCTGGTGGCGCTGAGGAAGATCGACTTCTCCACATGTCCCAGGTGGAAGACGCGAACGGCGATCAACATGCCAAAGGTCGAAGACATGGCATCCAGCACGCCCGAGGGCAGCGACCGCCACAATTCATTGTGGAAAGTACGGCGCGTATCGGGGTTGGTGGACATTGATTCGAGTTCGCCTTGCTTGGCGTGGCTTTGCCCGATCTGCAATGATCCATCGACTCTGAAAATCTAAATTCATGAATCTTGAACTCGATTCGCGTGGATGCTGTCTCCCGCCTTGCACTTGAGGCGGAGTCCTCTAGTATCGCGCCCCTTTTCCGATCTGATTTTTTGCTTAATGAAACCCACCGACGAACTGCTGCTCATCCCACACGAAGAGGGATTCCGCGCCTGGCGGACCAAGGCAGGTCAGATGCAGCCAGGTGAAGCCGAGGCAAAATCCTGGCGTGGTGCAGAATGGGTGGCGCTGCCTGCTCGCTCCACAGTGAGTGTGCCCATGCGTTTTCAGGGCGTCGAAGGAGCCCGCCGTGACTCGGCAGCGCAGCTCGAACTGGAAGCTGCAGGCTTCAGCAATGAGACCTCGGACACGAACAACTTCGAGATCGTCGTCACTGGTGCGCGAGAGGAGCGGGATCAGCCCATCTCGGCAATCATTCAAGTTTCCCCCTTGCCTGCGAGCATTCTGGAAGCTTCCGACGATGCCCGCTTTGCTCCTTCCGTTGCATTCCACCAGCTGCATCCAGGCGAGGCGCTTTTATGGTATGAGGCCGGTGGTCTCGTCATCGCCATTCCAAATGATCAGGGTTCTCCACTGCATTGTCAGGCTTTGGCAGCACGTGCACTAGATGCAGACGCAGCAGCGGAGATTCGCTGCATTCTCGCAGCTCTGGAACTAGCCGGCATCTCCCCAGATCTCCAAACCATCTGTCTCTCCAGCACAGATGAGTCTGAGGACATCGTGCCCCTGAGTTTTGAAAATGGGCTCGATCTGCCAGTGTCTGTCCGCCGCGCTGGACCGCCAGTCTTGCCCGCACAAACATCACGTCTCGTGCCCGCGCCAGTGGTGCAGCTTCGCCATGAACGGCAGCAGCGCCGCATGGTGATGATGGGCGTGGCAGCCTTTACCTTTGTGCTCATTGCTGCACTGGGCGCCTTTGCCGCTCGGGTGATGATTCGTGAACGTCAGCTTGTGGCCGAGTCGCAGCGTCTCGATGCCCTAGAGCCCGAGCTAGCCGCCATCCGCGATGCAAAAGCAAGCTGGGAAGATCTGCGGCCAGCACTCTCGCCGGATCAGTATCCCGTCGAGTCCATCTACCAGCTGATTTTGCTGCTCCCACCTGAGGGTATCCGTGTCACACGTTTTGAGTTAAAGCTTGATGGCATTGTCATTGATGGCGAGGCCTCCTCTCTAGGCCACGGTATTGAGTTTCGCGACAAACTCGTCGCTTCCCCAGCCTTCAGCCGCTGGCAGTGGGAGTTCCCCAGCCCGACAAGCCTTCCTGACGGACGCGCTACCTTCCGGGCCGAGGCACGACCCAAAGACGCTTCTGGTTCGGATGGTTCAACCCAGGAGGTGACCTCGCTATGACCGCCAGTGAACAAAGACTCGCTTTAGCTCTCGGCGTCATCTTGATCGGTGGTGGAGCTTTTATGGGGCTCACCAAGCTCAAAGCCTGGAAGCAGCGAGTGGACAGCGTCGCCTCGGATGTCGCCACACGCCGGGCGGAGGCAGATGAACTGCTCGCCAAACAGGATTTCTGGGAGCAGCGCTCGTCTTGGCTGAGTGAAAAACAGCCCCCTTTCACCAAACCCGGCGAGGCGATCACCAATGTGCTGAACATCGTGGATGAACTCGCCACCAAGCACGGCGTCAGCGTGCCAGGGAAGCAGCCCAATGAAGCTGGTGAACGCGCTGGCATGACCTCCGCCGTTGTTACTCTACGTGTCCTTGGCGAAATGAAGCCCGTGATGAACTGGCTCTACGAACTTCAGCAGCCCGGTAGCTTTATCGTCGTCCCGGCCATGACCATCACGCCCAACGAAGAAGACACCGCGAAGATCGAAGTGAACATGCGCATCGAGAAATGGTTCAGACTGCCACCCACATGAAAGCACTCATACTTTCCACCCTTCTGATCTCCGCAGTATGCCTCGCCCAGGATACTGTCGAACCCGTGACCGGCAGCGATGCGACACCTGAATCATCACCTGCTGAGCCAGCTGAACCCTCGACCGCCGAGACTCCACCCGCCAATGAAGAGGACGGCCCGGCGATCCCCATCGCCTTTGATCTTTCCCGCTATGATTCCACCTGGGACAAGAACCCGTTCCTCCTCAAGACCACGCCAATCGTTCAGGCCACTGTGAACTGGGGCCAGGACTGGGCTCTGGCCAGCATGTCGAAATACAACGGCAAAATTCGCATCAGCATCCGCAACAAGCAGACGAACGAGGTCAAACGCATCTACAATGAGGCTAAAGAGGGCGATGAGTTCCGCCTCGTGGCAGCGAACTTCAATCGCAGCCGCAAGGAAGCCTCCGCCAAAATCGCTAAAGGCAGCGAGGAAGCCGAACTGAAGTATGACGAAAACGTGGCCCCCGTGACCGTGAACAATACCATGCGTGTCACCGGTGGACAGGGCCAGCCAGGCACCCCAGGAGCTGTCAATGTGCCTGGGGCGGTAGTCGGCAATCGCCCTGGCGCACCTAATGTGACCAAACCTGCGATGCCCACCCAGAATGGACGAGTATTCAATGCACCCAACATGCCGGGCGGCGTGTCGGCCGGATTCAATCCCGGCAATAATCCGAATGCATCTGGAGGCATGATCAACAATGGCACCCCCATTCAAGCAGGAGTCGTGAATCCCACCTTACCCGTCGGCACTCCCGGCACTACACCAACAATCTCTCGTCGCCGTCAGTTGATTCCCGCCCCGGTCGTCAGTCCCCAGGGCAATCCATAGAGTGTTTCCTCCTGTTCCGCCCACCCGCTTACCTTTCCTGGCATGACTTATTTCAAACGCACCCTTAGCCTACTCGGCGTCTTCTTGTTGTTGGCCGCCCAGAGTTCGGCTCAAATCCCCGCTCAGCCAGGTCGGAACCCAAATACAATTCCGCCCCCCGGTGCAGGCGGTCCTGCAGTCCGACCAATACAACGACCAGGTGCCGTTCCCGGAACTCCTGCCCGCCCTGGCACTGGTGTAGCGACTCCGGCGAATGCAGGAGCTGCCGGCAGCGAAAAACAAGCCATGAAGGTGGATGATGCCATTACAGAAGAAGGCGTGGAACTTCAGTTCCCGAATACTCCGATCTCTGAAATTTTGCTTCTTTATGAGGACCTCACTGGCTTAAAAATCATCCGTGACGCCAATGCTGAACAGGCCACCGTCTCCATCGAAACCACGGGAACGCTGCCAAAGGAAAAGGCCGTTATGTTCATTGAGAAGAGCCTGCTCTTGAATGGCTACGCCTTCACCCCAGCGGGCGAGGGAATGGTCAAGCTGCTTGCTTTTGATGCCAAGAAACCCTCCATGGAAGGCGCACCTCTCATCGACTCTGCCATGGAACTGCCAATGACAGATCAGGTCGTCAGCCATGTGGTCAATTTGAAATACCTGAACTCCGAAGACGCCACCAAAGCCATCGATCAAGTCATCCCCCGCCACAGCTACGGAGTCATCACCCCAGTGCCAAATGCCAAGGCACTCGTCATCACCGAGAACAGCAACACCATCCGCTCAATTATCAGCCTTCTCGAACGCCTGGACAACAAACCTTCCGAGACGATTCAGAAAACCTTTCAGATCACCCGCTCAGATGCCGAAGATGTGAAAGAAGCCCTGGATGAAATCCTTGGAAACGAGGAAAAGGGCGGCTCTGGCTCAGGCCGTGTCCCCAACATCCCGCAAAACAATACTGGCGGTGCACCAATTCAGGCTCAGCAGCCAAACATCCCGGTGAACCCTGCGACAGGCACCAACGGCGGAACAGCCTCCGAAGCCGCCCCGGCAAAGATCATCTCCATCCCAAGACGTAACTGCCTGCTAGTTATCGGCACCTCGGAACAGGTCGATTACCTGGGCAAACTCATTGAGGAACTCGACGCCGCCTCCGAATTGCGAAACTTCGCCATACGCCCCTTGAAATACCTCGCGGTGGAATCTGCCATGCAAATCATCAGTGACGCCATCACTCGCACCGAAGGTGATGGAGAAAGCGGAAGCAGTGGTGGCACCGGCGGAACCGGCACGAACAATCAAAACAACCAGAACCGGACCAGCCAAAACAACAACAGCAACAGCCTGTTCGGTAACAATAATAACAACTCCCTCGGCAACAACAGCCTGAATGGAGGCTTAGGCGGCAGTGGCGGACTTGGAGGCGGCGGTAGCATCGGCGGGGGCGGCGGAAATCTCACCCCATTGCGCCAAAACAATGGCCCGACTTCCATGCTCGTCGGCAAGACACTTCTCATTTCAGACCCCGTAGCGAATTCCATCTTCGCCTCCGGTCCACCCGAGCACCTGCGCATCCTCAATGAGATCATGGATGAACTCGATCATCGCCCTCAGCAGATCATGATCTCGGCGCTAATCGGTAATTATCAAACAGGCGAAGGACGTGGCTTTTCTTTAGAAACCGCCTTTCGTGGCAGACACACCAACGGCTCAGGGGGATTCTTCGGGCAGGCAGGCTCAAGTAGCGGTCTGCCAGGAACAAGCACGACCACAGGAACCACCACAACGACCAACACTTTTGACCCCCGCAACGCGCTAAATGCCGCCGCTGCCTTCGCAAGCGGTAGCGGGCTTACTTTCATTGGAGGTGTGCATCAAGGCCTTGATTTGATCGTCGAAACCCTGGAGTCAGATAGCAAATTTAAGGTCATTTCCCGTCCGTGTGTATTCACCCAAAATAACACACCGGCCACCCTGACAAGCGGCTCATCCTTCCCCATCGCCTCTTCCACCCAGAGTTCCCTCCAGAATGGAATCAATAACAACAGCTTCCTATCCAATGTCCAATACCAGGACATCGTGCTGAGCCTGAACATCATCCCGCTGATCAATTCGGACGACGAACTGACGCTGCAAATCTCCCAACAGAACAGCGAACGAGCCGGCAACACGGTCATCGCTGGCAATAACTATCCCATCATCACCAAGCAGGAGCTCAACACCATCATCGCCTGCCGGAATAATTCCACCGTGCTGCTCGGAGGACTGGTGCGCACTGACGACACGAAGACGAGGACCGGCACTCCGATCATTTCCTTGATCCCAGGCTTGAACAAGCTTTTCGGTTCTCGCCAGAGGACTCTATCCAACAGCGAACTGCTCATCTTTATCCAACCTCGTATTGTTCGTGGCATGAACGATCTCCCCCCTAGCATCTATGACTCACCGGGTTCCAGCGCTGATGCGGAAGACGCCCGTGCAGCGATGAACATCGAACGAGTCCAGCAGCAAGGGGCTCGGGTTCCCGCCGCAAAACCGAAGCTTACTCAGCGGCTCAAGAATATGCTCGACCGCATCCTCGTGAACGATTAAGTCGTTCACACGCAGTCATATAGCTCCCGATAAGAAGCAGCGATCTTGCCCAGCCACTCGTCTTGATCCATCGCCCAGTAGCGGTTTGAGAAGATCTCGACCTCCCGGTGTCCCTGAAAGCCAGTGGCATCCACCCAGTCAGAAATCTGTCGAATCGGAATGCACCCTTCGCCCATTAGCCCTCGATCATTTAGAAGGTCCGTCGTCGGCGTCTTCCAGTCGCAGATGTGGAAGGCGAAAAGCCGCTGCTGCGCCGCGGTGAACTTGATTTGATGCTCCAACTCCGGGTCCCACCAGATGTGATACACATCCGCCGCGATACCCACCATGGTCGGTGAGCCGAGCGCATCGCAGATATCATTGGCCTGACGCATCGTATTCACAGCGCTGCGATCATCAGCGTACATCGGGTGCAGCGGCTCGATTCCCAGCTTCACCCCCGCTGCCTCAGCTTCTGGTAGAATGGCAGCGATGCCATCAGCGATCTGCTTTCTCGATTCCTCAAGCGGCTGTCCTGGAACAGCGCCGCATACCAGCACGATCAGCGGTGCTCCCAGCGCCTGCGCCTGCTCGATGCAGCGACGATTGTCATCAATGGATTGCTGACGTGCTGATGATGTCGCCCCTGGGAAAAAGCCACCACGACACAGGCTCACGATTTCCAAACCAGCCTCCTTAGCCTGCCTGCCCACGACCTCTGGAGACCTACCATCCAGATTGTATCGCCAGAAAGTGATGCCGCCAGCACCTGCGGCGGCATATTTACGAATGCACTCCTCAGTGCTCCAAGTTTTCGTGGTGATGGTGTGCAGGCAAAGTCGCTTCATGGGAAACGTGGACAAAGCCAGATTCCCAGCACACTCAAGCCTACTTTTTCCCGGCCTGACGCTGATTTCGCAGCTTACGCCACATCGGTCTGTGCTGTTCCACCCATTCCGTGAGGGCTCGCTCGAAGCCCACATCCCTTCCCTCGCGCTCACTGACCAGCCATTTGTGCCGGTGGATCTCAGCCAGTTCAGCCTGAAATTCAGCATAGGGGGCTAGTGAGGGCGTGAGCGTGGACATGACAAATAGGGGACGAATCCTCCGGCCCATCACCACGAGAAGCAAGTCTCCAGATGCACACCAAGGAAATTTCTCGATGCCAGAAAAGAAAGAAAATGACAATTTAAACCCCAGCCGCTATATGAAGAGTTACGCGTTCCATGGCACGGGCCGAAGTAGCTCAGCGGTAGAGCAGCGCATTCGTAATGCGCGGGTCGCGGGTTCGATTCCCGCCTTCGGCTCCACCCCATCGAAGAAAGTATGACCAACCGACCAGAACAGTCACGCACCAGCCGCCAGCGGCGCCGTGAGGCCATGCTCAATACGATCTCAAAGCTCATCGGTTGCGTGGCTCTCGTCACCACCGTGGCTGTGGTCTTTTACGTCGCCATCACTCAGCTAGATAAAGAAGGCCCCAGAATTGACCCGAGTTATCTCGAAGAATCAAATCAAGAACAGGCGGACTACCGATGGTCTGGCTCTGAGACACAGCTCAAAGATTCACGGCTTAATCTACGCCGCCCAGTTTTACCCCCTAAGACCGTCTCGACCAAAACGGCTGAAATCGAGCAGCTGTCAGAGATTGCACCAAAGGCAGAACAGTCGGTCGTTAATCATGAGACTGGGATCAAAGGGCTAGATGCGAAACGGCCAAAAATCGAGCAGGTTGTTCGTAAGTTTTTCACCGCAGGCAGCATCTCCGAAAAAGCAGCATCCTCCCGTGACAGTGAGCGCGTCCGACAGCTTATGGAGGTCTATTATCAAAGAAATCCCATTCAAACTGGCCAGTGGCAGGGCCTTGGATGGATCATGCCCATGGACGAACCCGGCCATCGCCTCGCCTACGTCCAGACCCTCTTCCGTGGATCTGATCCTGTTTGTGTCGTAGTTGAAGAGAGCGCAGAAAATGACTTTCGAGTCGATTGGGAAAGCAGTGTCCGATATTGCGAAATCGACTGGAAAGACTTCCTCTCCACCCGCCCAGAGCAGCCCACGCTGTTTCGCGTTATCGCTTCCAAACCCACTGAGTTGACTGACTCAAAGACAAACTCAAATCAGGAGGTAGTCGAATTAAAACATCCCGCTGAGAAGGGCACCGTTTATGCTTATTTTAACCGTGAGGACCCGCAATTTCATTCTCTGCTTGAGCAATTGAAGCTTGGCAACTGGACCAATGTTCCTCTAACCTTACGAATATGTTACCCAGGGCCCACCGCCAGTTCGCGGGCGGTCCGGATCGCAAGTATCGAAGGAAAGGGCTGGATTATACTTCAACACAGGAGGAGCTGAAACGTGAGTAAGAGCGCATCAAACAAAGCAAAATCGAACAAGCCGACCCCCAAGTCGGCTATCAAGAAGCCTCTTCCGAAACCCTCCAAGCCGGCTCCCAAGAAGAAAACTAGCGCTAAGCCCATCGTCAAAAAGTCGGCACCCAAGAAGGCGTCCCCCGCAGGCAAGCCGACCAAAAAGGCTGCAAAGGCATCAGCCCCGGCTGGTAAGCCCGTCAAAGCCGACCCCAAAAAAGCAGTCACTCCACAAAAGACAGTAGCCCCAAAGGCGGCTCCGTCTTCGGCCAAGACTGCATCCAAACCTTCGGAATCGAAACCACCTAAAACTTCGACTCCGCCCGCCAAACCCGCCCCGGCGATAGCTACCAAACCCACCGTTCCGGCTCCAGCTCCGGTTCCCGTGCCTCCTCCAGTGCCAGCGCTGCTCAAAATAATCGCGCCGACACCTGTGCCACCTCCGCCAAAGCCCGCTCCAAAACCAACGACCAAAGCCGCACCCGGCAAGGTTAACATACCGCTTTTCCCCTCCGAGCCCATTGCCCCGGCCAAGCCTCCCGTCATCTCGACCGAAAAGCCCCCCGCCACCAAGACTGGCGCGCTCTATTACGACTCCCACATGCACACTCCGCTGTGCAAGCACGCCTGGGGAGAGCCTGAGGAATACTGCGCACAGGCTGTGAAGTCGGGGCTAAAAGGCATCATCTTCACGTGCCACTGCCCCATGCCAGACGGATTTTGGCAGATCGTCCGCATGTCTGAGAGCGAGTTCGATCTCTATGTCAGTCTCGTCCAGCGCGCCAAAGACGCCTACAAAAACAAGCTTGATGTCTGCCTTGGCATCGAAAGTGAATACTTCCCCGGCTACGAGAAATACATAGAAGACCTCCACCAGCGCGCCGACTTTGACTACTGCCTCGGGGCAGTACACTGGCAGGCCAAAGAATATCTTCATCGCTACGAGCAGGGCACCATTGAGGGCTTCCGCCGAACTTACTTCGAGCATCTAGCCGCCAGCGCCGAAACCGGACTCTATGACTGCCTAGCTCATCCAGACTTGGTAAAGAACTACCACCCAGACAGTTGGTGCTTCGCCATCATCAAGAACACCGTCTCCACCATGCTTGACCGCATCGCCAAAACAGGCGTCGCCATGGAGATGAACACATCTGGCCTCAACAAGAGCTACTCCGAGATGAATCCCGGGAACGAAATGCTCCGAATGATGGCCGAACGCAAGATTCCCGTCGTCCTCGGCAGTGACTCCCACCGTGCCCCCCGCGTCGGTGAGCACTTCATCACCGCCTTGAACAATCTCGCCGAAGCTGGCTACGAAGAAGTCAGCTACTTCAAAAAGCGCCAGCGCATCGACCTAAAAATAAGCGACGTCATCTCCAGCATCCGTCGCGCTGCCGATGCCAACGCCTGAGTTTCGCCACCCCAGAGATGGGGTGGGCTACCTCAGTCTTTGAGGTGATCCACAATGATCTGGGACCACGTCTCCAATTCATCCCTCATGGCCCGCAGTTCAGCCAATGAGTAAAAACGCAGATCTTGGATCGCGTCCTCGTTGGACTTCACTTCATCACTGCTCAACTCAAAGCGGTGCACCACCCCCAAATGGACGCTGCCCACCTCGCTCGAGTCATCATTAATCAGGCCGATCACCTCCTGCGTATGTGTCCCCCCGATCACCAGTTCCTCCGCGATCTCACGCTCGATACTATTGAAATACATCGACTCACCCAAACCATCGTGGCTCTGATCCACCGGATTGATATGCCCGCCGATGCCCACCGAGCGCTTGGCCACCAAACGTTTCTCACCACTCTTCCCACCACGCGTGTAGCACACATAGCGCCCCGCGTGATGAAAAATCGAATAGGGTATCAATTGCTTGTGAGTTGGGTCCAGCTCAGCCGCCGGACGTTCCATAAAAAAGTTCGCCCCTGGAGCCAGCATCGCCCCAAGATAACGATCCACCTCCGGCTGGAAGCCTTGGAAGCTGCCGAGTTGATCTAAAAGAGAGCGAGGGATGACGAGGACGTGTTCCATGGAAAAGTGTCCGCGAGAGTGGCCTCCTTGTCCACAAGCGCACTGGCTTTTTGCAAGGCCTGGATGGCAATATCAGCATTCATGCCGTGACTTCTGCAAAGGAAGCAGCTCGAATGGCGTGAAACTCAGGTCATGCTCATGCGCTCCCTTTTGATCTTCCTGGCACTGCCACAGCTGCTCTCCTCAGCTGAGCCACTGACCTTTCCCAGCACACCGCCAACGGAGGCCAAGGATGCATCGAAGACCTTCCATGTGCTGGATGGTTTCGAGATGCAGCTCATCGCCGCCGAGCCGCTGGTGACTGATCCCGTGGCCATCACTTATGATGAAGATGGCCGCGCCTATGTCTGCGAGATGAACGACTATCCCTACACGGACAAGTCCACTCACAAACCCAGCCAGGAGAACCCCACGGATGCCAATATCGGCAAGGTGCGCCTGCTGACCGACACGGATGGCGATGGCGTCTTCGACAAGGCCAGCGTCTTCGCGGAAGGCCTCTCCTGGCCCACGGGTGCCGCGTGCTGGAAGGGAGGCATCTTTGTCACCGCCACGCCGGATGTCTGGTATCTCAAAGACACGAATGGCGATGGCGTAGCCGATGTGCGGAAGAAGGTCTTCACCGGCCTGAAGAAGCTGAATGTGCAGGCCGTGATGAACAATCCCATCTGGGGGCTCGATCATCGCATCCACATCGCCGGAGGCACGAATGGCGGCGAGATCCGCCGCGCCGAGGGCAGCGAGGACGTGATGCCTTTGCCAAAGGAC
>JAGKWZ010000479.1 GCA_021151605.1 Verrucomicrobiaceae bacterium | reverse complement strand
TGGCTTCGATTCGGCTACCGGCACAGTTGCGGCTTCCGCCGTTCTGGAGACTGACTTTACCACGGACAATACCTCTCTGTCCCAACTCAATACTTTCGCCGAAGGCGAGCATGCCTACATCTGGGTGTATAAAGATTCCTTTGGAAATATCAGTCCTTCGCCTAGTTTTGCACCCGGGTTTCAGTGGGCACTCGTCACCAACAATGCCAGCGATGGCACTGCGGCTGACGACTGGCTCTTCCCTCAGCCCTCCGGGCATGTTGCCAGCACCCTAGAATGGCGCATAGAGGACGCCACCTTCAGTCCCTTCGGAGGGCTTAATGACTCGCAATATGCAGGTGACTTTAGCAGCACACCGGGTGCCTTTGTCCTCCAGACCCACACGGCTCCTGTGCCGGAGCCCTCTTCAGCATTGCTCCTAGCTTGCACTGGGTTGGGAATCCTTCTTCGCCGCCGCACCCGCCGCTGAACACTCCATTCTACCTACGGTGTGAAACGTTCGTTAAACACAGCGCCCCTGCCTGCGTTCTTGAATCCTGAGCGCAGTGGTCAGGACGATCTCTGCAACACCAAGGAAGCTGCGCGCATCCTGCGTTCACCTCTGCCAACGATCTACTATCTCGCGCAGAAGAAGCTTTTGCCCGCTGTGCGGGTCGGCGGGCGCTGGCGCTTCCATCGTGAGCAACTCATGCAGAT
Organism: Verrucomicrobiaceae bacterium; assembly: GCA_021151605.1. Classification (GTDB taxonomy): domain Bacteria; phylum Verrucomicrobiota; class Verrucomicrobiia; order Verrucomicrobiales; family Verrucomicrobiaceae; genus Prosthecobacter. The sequence goes on along the minus strand of JAGKWZ010000479.1, from coordinate 2,245 downwards.
GGTTAGTTCGCCGAAGGTCTTTGTGCAGAAGCGACCACCGGATTCGATGGATGAATCGCTCACCAAGCATCTCGCTGCTCACTTCGCCAAAGCCATCGTGAATGCAGGAGTCTATCCTGCCAACGCCAAGCCTCAAGACGTGGCCATTTGCTTCGTCACCATCTATCCCCAGACTGAAACCAAGGTTTTCCCCTTTGCTGACCCTGGGCCCCAAGACGCCATCCAGACTGTCAAGGTGGCCGCCTGAGGTCAGTCAAACCACTGAAGCTTCACCTCTCATCGTGTCCCTGTGGTCACGCTGGGGCATCACGTCCACACATCTTCGCTCAATCCACCGTCGAGGCCATGAAATGCCAACTCCATTCTCGTGCCATCAGCCTTACAGCTTTGGGACTGCTTTGCCTCACTTGCTGCACGCCTGTTCCATATCAGCAAAGTTCTCCGCTAGATCTGGCGCGCACTATGAATCAGAACCTTGTCCGGGTGCTGTATGGCGATCACTCTCCGAGCGACTGGCACTCACGCCAGATGCCTCCCGCCTACTGGCAGCCAGCACCTGTCAGCTACTATCCCCAGCCAACTTACGCTGCGCCATCGCCTGTAAAAGGCACCTCTTCGAAGGCCAGAGTCGTCACGAAAACATCGAGCGCCATCAAGGCCCCTTCCTCATCGCGAGTCTCACCGCGTCAGATGCTTTCCGAAGTCGGTGTGCGCACGAGCTTTGTCTCTCCAGCGGCGCTGAAGCGGGAAAAGCATCCCGCCATGAATCCCAACTACATCACCATTCATTCCACAGGTGATCCCAGGATGAAGGCCAGCGAATACGCCGTGGCCATGACTCATGGTCTGCGCTCTGTCCGCCGTGCGGGTGCTTCGGGCGCGGGACGGCTCTCTTGGCACTTCACGGTGGATGGCGGTTACGCCATCCAGCACCTCTCCACCTCCGTTCAGGGCGGACATGCCGATTTCAATGGGCCTGGAAACCGGACCTCCATCGGCATCGAGATGTGTGAGTATACGGGTGTCAGCCTCAATGCCGTCCTGGATCGCACGGCTCGTCTCACCGCCTATCTCATGTGGAAGCATCGCATCCCGCTGAGTCACGTCGTGCCTCATTACCACTGGGCTCGCCCGGGCATGAAGCCCTGCCACAAAGCCTGCCCGCATTTCCTCATGGATGGCGGAAAGCCGGGGCCCAAATGGACGGCTTTCAAAAATCGCGTCAACGCTCACTACCGCCGCCTCAACGCAGGCTGATGTCTCTCTTCCCATCATCCCGCCATGAGAACACTCCTGAAGATTCTGCTTGGTTCGTTCAGCGTCTTGAATTTGACGCAATGCGTGCCCCTGACGCAGGCTCAGTTGGCACTGAATAGCGGCAGCACACTGAAGCGGGGGAGTCAGATGATGGGTGGCAATAAATTTGCTGGCAGTAGCTTCGGTGCCACCCAGCCGCCCATGCCGCCTGCCCCTCCTGCTGCGCACTCCATGCGTCTCTCCTACTGGCAGCAGACGCGTTACGGAGCCTATTATGGTGAAGAGCGCCACGGCTTCTACACGGCTTCAGGCGAGCCCTTTGACATGAATGGTTGGACGGCTGCGCATCCTTCACTGCCCTTTGGCACCGTCGTCCGTGTCACCAACCTCAACAATGGGCGCTACGCCGATGTCCGCATCAATGATCGCTGTGCTCATGCTGCGCGCGTGATCGATGTCGCCAAAGTCGCCGCCTTTCAGCTCGATATGATCCAGCCCGGCGTCGTGCCTGTAGCCATTCGGGCTTGGGAACCTGGTGCGTGGTGATTTCACCAGACTTCATTTCCTCCGAAGCTTCACCGCCTGAATGTCGGCTAGCCCCTGCTTCAGAGCGCCGTCTGGCCGCATCAGCAGTGTCTGCGTACCTGCCTTGAGTTTCAGAATGCCTGCCGACTGTTCGGCGAAGGTCTCGTAGCCACCGCCTATCGCGCTCTTGCGCGGCTGGGTCACTGAAGGTGATGCCTCCCAGTCGGATACAGGCACTCGTATCCTTGGCCCCTCCGAGGCGGGCTCCTTCTTCGTTCATCCGCGCAATCTGCCCATTAACTTCGGAGGGTGACCAAATGGACCGCCGAGGGCACCCCAGGCTTTATCACTGAGGACAATCTCATGCTCTTCCGCTCCATGCGCGGCGTGGTCTTCGTCAGCAAGAATGGCAAACTGAACTACATCATGCCGCTGCCATGGACGCCATAAGGCATGTGTATCT
>JAGKWZ010000129.1 GCA_021151605.1 Verrucomicrobiaceae bacterium | reverse complement strand
ACCACCACATCCGAACACTGTGATGATGCGACGTGGACGTAATGAGCGGAGGGTTTTGAGCACGTTCACAAGCGCATCTGGGGTATGCGCGTAATCGACAAAGACCTGGAAGCGGCTGGCATCACCCGTCACGCGTTCCAGGCGCCCCGGAACCTGAGGAGAATTTTTGAGATGCGAGATAGTCTCACGAAGATTCAAACCAACGGAATGTGCAGCGGCAAGAGCACCGAGCACGTTGTAGATGTTAAAATCGCCAATGAGCGGTAGGCGGACGAGGAAGGAGCGCCCCTTAACTTCCAGTTCAAAGGTGGAGCCGGTCATGTCATATCGCGGATTCACGGCACGGTAGTCGGCACCTACGCCAAAGCCAAATTTTGTAATGCGCCCCGTATTTTCATAACGAGTGATGAGCTTGCGCCCCCATGCGTCATCTAGATTGATGACCATCTGTCCCTTCGGCTGATTAGAGATAGCTTCAAACAGCCGGACCTTGGCTGCAAAGTAGGCCTCCATCGTGCCATGGTAGTCAAGATGGTCCTGGGTTAGATTCGTGAAGATGCCTGCGGCGAAAGGCAGGCCATGCACTCGCTCCTGATCTAAGGCATGAGAACTGACTTCCATAGCGCAGGCCTTACATCCGTTGTCACGCATCTGAGCGAGCAATGCCTGGATCTCCAATGACTCCGGTGTGGTATGCGTGGCAGGAACGAGTTTTCCGCCAATGTCATAAATCACAGTGCCAAGCAGGCCGCAGAGCTTCTGTCCTTGATTGAGGAGGTGATGCAACAGATAGGCTGTGGTGGTCTTTCCATTGGTGCCGGTGACACCCACGATGGCGATCTTTTGTGCTGGAAATTTTTGCAAGGCGGCCGCCCCCTGAGCGAGGGCGATGCGCGTCTGCTTCACATGCACCCACGGGATCTTGCAGTCATTCGGTGGTGCCTGCTCAGCGATGATAGCGGATGCTCCTGACTCCATAGCTTTCGAGATGAAATCATGACCATCTGATTTGCTTCCGCGCAGCGCGACGAAGGCAGTTCCCGGTGCTACCTTGCGGGAATCGTAGGCGAGCATGCCGATGTTTGTGTCCAAGCTTCCGCTGGTCACTGGTTTATCAAAATGGGTGATTAGTTCGCGCAGGGTCATTCTGAAGTTCCTCTTTCTTGTGCAAGCGGACGCGGAGGACGCACCGAAAGCTGTTTCAATACTTCCGATGCAATCTCGCCAAAAATAGGCGCGGCCACTTTGCCTCCGCCGATGGCTGTTTGATCGTTACATTTTGGGTAATCGAGCACAACGACACAGGCAATCTTTGGCTCCTTAGCTGGCGCAAAGCCCGCGAAGGAAGTGATCCACTGCCCTTCGGGATAGCCGCCCTTGTGCCTTTTGCCGCGCTCATCACGCCAAATATAGTCTGCATCATAGCGGCGAGATGTGCCTGTCTTGCCGCCTGCATCAAGGCCGTCAAACTTAGCGAGTGAACCAGTGCCTTCATTCACGACGAGTTCTAGCAGTTCACGCATGGCTTTGGCGGTCTGGCCTTTACAGATCTGGCGCACCACTTCTGGCGGAATGATCTCTTCCTTTCGTCCGCCATCGCTGACGATTCGGTCCACAAGCCTCGGTTTCATGAGAATACCGCCATTCGCAATCGCGCCATAGGCCATGGCCATCTGCATCGGTGTGACATTAACTTCATAACCGATGGGGAAGCGTGAGTGGGTGCTATTCGACCAAGCTTTTTCGTTTATATACCCCGAGACTTCACCGTCGAGTTCAATCCTTGTCGCAGTGCCGAAGCCGAAACTGCGGACGTAGTCGAGAAAGGTTTCCTGACCGAGGCGCTTGTAAACCTTGAAGGTACCGATGTTGCTGGAGTATTTAAAGACATCTGTCACGGGTACGACACCCTGAGCCTTCAGATCGTGAAGTGGCACTTTAAATATGGGATCGATGTAGTCTCCAAGTTCGCAGTCGAAACGAGAGCTTGTGCTAATCTTGCCTAAATCGAGAGCGCCGGTAAAGGTGACGATTTTGAAGGTGGAGCCTGGTTCGTAAGGTTCATAGATGGCGAGGTTCTTCCAGTTCGTGTCGGACGGAGTTTTTCGGTCATGATCAGGCCGGAAGCTCATGGCGAGCACGGAGCCCGTGCCGACTTCGGTGACCACGGCCATGATCTTATTGGGTTTCCAATGGAGGTTTGCCTGCTCGACAATTCGATCCACAGCATCCTGGATCTGCATGTCGATGGTGAGGTGAATGTCACGGCCGTGGATAGGATCTTTGACCTCGCCACGGTAAAGCGGCAACTCTCGACCATACTTGTCGTGCTCAACCTCAATGCTCCCTGGCGTGCCTCGGAGAATGGCATCCTGTGTTTTTTCGAGTCCACGGACCCCTCCTTTACCAACCTCTACTCCGCCCACGATGAGGGCAAGACGGTTCTCGGTGGGGTAGTGACGACGAATGGAGGACCTGACGTACACCCCTTTGATATGCTGTTCATCAAGAAGCTTTTTCCACTCCTTAGCTTGGTCTTCATTCATTTTTTCAGCCAAGACTTCAATCTGCTCTTTGGATTGAAGTTTGAGGCGCGCTTCATCAACTGAGATACCTAGTTTGGGGGCAATGATAGAAGCAATGTGGTCCTGATAGGCAGCGATAATCTGGACATCACTCAGCTCGCGAGTAAGGTCACGCACACCGACCTTGCGCACCTTTGAGAGAGCAAGCTTAACAGTAGGCGGCTCATTGAGATGAACTCGGTTCGTGCTGAGTGAAAAGATCTCCTCGTCATAGGCAAGGTAGCGTCCGCCATTGTCCTTAATGGAACCACGCTGTGCAGGCAGCGGACGTATCTCACGAAACTTTGCAGAGGCCAGTTCGGCAAGCTCAGGGCCGCGCTTCAAATGCAGATCGTAGAGCCGCCAGAGCACGGCGGAAAACCCGAGAGTAAGGAAGCAGGTCGCTAGCAACATCCGCCTGATAAGAGGGCGGTCGCGGCGGATCTGGCGCTGGGTGGGAGTGTGCATCATGGAGTGGACGTCACTTCATTTTGAGCTACCGCTTTGGCAGCTGGTATTGGCCTGAGCTGAATTAGCACGCGTGCCTCCGGACTGGCATTGATCTTTTGAAGCCAGGTGCCTTTCGCCTGAAGAATGGGCTGCACACGGGGACCATCGAGCATCTGATCGATCTTTCGTTCGAGGTTGGTGATCTCGATATTCAGAAGCTTCATCTCCTGCTCCACCTGACGCTGCTGTTCAGCGAGAGCAGCAACTCGATTTTTGTTCACCACGACACTGAGTGCGGCCAATAGCACAGCACCGCAAAGGATTAAGACTGCCGTGAGCACAGGCAGACCGATCTTATTGCGGTAGTGGTTGCGTTTCATCACAGGAGTCGCTCGGCGGCGCGCAGACGCGCGCTTCTGGCTCGGGGGTTCACTAGGAGCTCCGCTTCGCTGGCTTCGACGGGTTTCTTTGTTAGGAGTCGGAGGCAGTAGGCTGGATTCGGCTTCGGGGCTGGCCATTCGGGACGGTCTAAAAAAGGTGCTGCGTAGTTCTGGAAAGCTTGCTTTACGATGCGGTCTTCGATGCTGTGAAAACTGATGACGACGAGACGTCCACCAGACTTTAACCACTTCGGTGCAGAAGCGAGGAACTCACGGAGAGCTGGCAGTTCTGAATTCACCTCACAACGCAAAGCTTGAAAAGTAAGCGTGGCAGGATGCTTCTTGCCAGTCTTTGGGCAAACACGGGCGATCATCTCCGCCAGTTGTAGCGTAGTCGTGAAAGGTGCCTTCACTCTGTCCTGACAGATGGCTCGGGCAATGCGACGTGCATTTTGCTCCTCAGCATTTTCACGTAGAAGACGCTCAATGTCCTCCTGAGCCCAAGTGTTCACGATGTCGCTGGCTTGCAACGGTGCGCTTGTGTCCATGCGCATGTCGAGCGGTCCGTCTTTGGCGAAGGAGAAGCCACGCTCAGCAGCATCAAGGTGGCGACTGCTGACACCAATATCTATGAGCATTCCATCCAGGCCACCAACTCCGGCCTCAGCCAGTACAGTAGGGAAGTCGCGGAAGTTTCCCTTCAAGGCGCAGAAGCGGTCAGCATATCCTTTGAGCCGAGCTTTCGCATAACCAAGCGCCTCATCATCCTGATCCATCGCTACAATACGTGCACCGTGTTGGAGCATAGCCTCCGTATGGCCGCCACCGCCCAAGGTACCATCAAAGATAAGCTTACCAGGGGCCGGCTGGAGATAATCCAGAACTTCCTGCATCAACACAGGCAGATGGTAAAAGGGCAGTTCACGCGGCGGTGGGGCGTCTTCGGGCATTTTAGGTTTTTTTCCTCCTTGCTGGGATTTTCGTGGCATGAGAGAGCCACGCCCCCAGGGCATGAGGTCATCCATCGCATCTGCAGAACCAAACCACGGCCAGATGCCGACTTGGAGCCACTCATTGATCCCCGCCCAACCACTCTTCACGTGGGCACCAAATCCTGAATGCCCTCGCTGAAGAGTGGCAAATGGATCACAGGCGGAAAACATGGTTTGGAGAATAGTGAGTGGTGCGTTAAATGTCGGGAAGCATTAGAGGTTCCAGAATATAAATACTTTAGATTCACGTAATACATAATCACGGCTTCCATATCAATCATAGAGTTGGGGATTTTTAAAGTCCGCCCCCGCCGTATAAACTGTTCAGAATAACACAGCTAATCAGGCAACTCGTAATGTTTGGCGGACATCAGGGTTGCGCTCAGTAATTGAAGAGTTCGGAGACCTTCCACTCACGTTTTCCTTCATTGCCTTGGAGAGCAACGGCCTTATTTAAGGCAGCAAGCACACGACGCTGCATGTGTTTGGTGAGCCGACGTCCTTTGCGCGCACGCTGGACTGCTTTGTGAGTCAGATGCTCCTCGCAGGCAGCAACGATGTCATGATTGTCGAGGCTGTGCTCGGCCAAAATGGCATCAAGAGGCTGTGGGCCAAAATTACGTTCGGTGTCTTCGTGTGGGGCGTCGTTCATTCAATATCCTGGAGGGGTTCTTCGAGTCTGCGGGCGACTTCTGCGTCTGTGGCAGACTTCAGGGCTTCCTGCAAGCTACCTCGGGCCATAGGACCGAGTTCCCGCAGCGCCGTGGTTGCTGATTCACGGGTCTTCCATTGGTCATCACCCAGATCCTGAATAAGTTGGCTCATGCGGCGCATCAGGGAATTGTCACTGAAAGGAATCGGATTCACAAGGCGCTGGAGGTGCCGGCAGGGGATAGTCTAAACAAAACCTCGACCCTCTACCTTGAAGCGGAAATCTTCGAGAACACCTCTCACCACACCTCAGATGTGGGGTTCAACTTGAGACCAAGCTTGGAAGCGCGATCTGCTTTCTGCCCCGCATTACTTCAGCGCCTCTTTTAAAACGCGGCCCTCCACGCCAGGGATTTTCACTCCCAGTAGTTCCGCCATCGTCGGAGCTACATCACGGTTGTCGATCTTCTCGATCTCTCCGCCGCGCTTCACTCCGGCGCCGCTGATGACAAAGCACCCATACATATCCGGGTGCGTTTGCAGATAGCCGTGCCCGCCCTTTTCTACTGGCAGGTCACTGATCACCGCGTTGTCCGCGAGCGAGTCAGTGAAGCTATAGCCATCCTTCGCAGACAAAAAGAGATCCGGCTCACGCTCATCCTGCTCAGAAAGCAGATGCCCCACCACACGCTCGAAGTCCTTCCGCTCCACGATGCTTTCCACGCCCTCGACAGCTGCCAGCTTCGGTGTAATCTGCGCCAGGATGCTGTCCCGGTTCGCCTGATCCAACACATAGACAAAGCAGGCCCCACCTTCCGCCATCGCAAAGACCTTCGAGGACTTGTCCAGCGTCTTGCCCAGCATCGACTTCGTCAGGCCGTCCTGCTTGAGCAGCACGTTCGGATTGATCAGCTTTTTAAAGGTGATGAAACCATGATCCGTCGTGATGACAAAGGTCGTCTTGTCACGAATGCCCGCATCCTCCGTGGCGCGAATCAGATCCGCCACGCGATTGTCTGAGTCATTCGCCGCCCAGTAAGCCTCAGCTACCTGCCGCCCGTGCGCATGCTCGAAGCTGTCCAGACTCACCAGATGCAGCGCCAGGAAGTTTGGCTTCTTCGTCTTGATGATATGCTGTGCAAGCTGCGCATACATGTAATCACGCTGCTCCTTGCCGGAATTTCCGAGCTTGCACCACTCCATCTGCTTCTCCACCGGGATGCCCAACTCCTTTGCCTCTGCAATAAGCTGAGGCGTGCCGTATTTCTCAAATAACTCCTGCTCAAACACATCTGGCACTGTCCAGTCCAGCGTCTTTGCCCCGCGTGAGGCAGGCCAGATCACACCCGCCGTGGTCATGCCCGACTGCTTCACCACATCATAAATCGTTGGCGTCTTCACGATCTCTTCTTTGTTGAAGATGGGATCAGGGATCAGCGGGATCTTTTTCCACTCCGCGCGGCCCCAGTAATCATTCGAAAGCACGCCATGCTTCCCCGGATTCACACCCGTCACCAGAGTCGTATGATTCGTCCACGTCACCGTGGGGAAACTGCACTCCATCCTCTTTGCCCGCACACCCTCGGCGGCCAGCTTCTTCACCGCTGGCATGTGGCAGCGGGGATCCTCGAAGTAGTGGTGAGCCCATCCGTCGATGCTCACTAAAATGACATGCTTGGCCGGTGCGGCAGTAACACGGGCGACAGCAAACAGGGCTATGGAGGAAAAAAGTAGAGTGCTGGATTTCATGACGGCCAAGGAAACGCACCTCCCGCCTCTGTTTCAACACATGGCCATTAGAATTGCCGTGCCCTGAGCCACGGCCATTCCTTTGACCGCAAGACGGTCAAGCCTGCACGGTCGGGTCTGTAGACTCAGCCTCAGCCGTCTCCCCGCCAGTCAACGGTGGGTTTGCTTTCGCCGCTTCTTTGCGAAGCTTTTTAGCCTCCTTGGCTGCTTTCTTGGCGTTCTCGCGCTTCCGCTTCTCGAAGTTGTAATTGATGGGTGGGGGCATATGTGGACCTGCCCATAACACCTTTTTCATCTGAAAGCCCCAGGAATCGCGATTTTCTCATTTTTCCTGCATTTAGCTTTGCTCATGCAAGCCGCTCCAAAGGTGCATCTAGAACTCACTAGCTCCCAGCCCACTGACCTTCAAAATCACAACTTTGGAAAGGCACGCTATCCCTCCGCAACGCCTCGATGAGCTCATCCAGACTCGATATCACGCTCTGTATTTGATATGATTGTAGCTGCTGTCCGCCATCTCGTTCAGAAGCGCGATACTATTACTGCTGGTGATCGTCTGCGCCAGGGATTGCTCCCCCCTGTGGGGGGTGCCAGTCGTGTATCAGCCAGAGCGGAGCAAGCGCGGCGGTGAGCGGAGCACTTGCCAACCGCATGCCAGCAAGCCCCCAGGCAACGCCTTTCCCGCCATCGGCAATTGCCAAGGGTAGAAGAGGCGGAGTCGCAGAGATGTCGCGTTCATGGGCAGAGAATCCCACGAGTGCGTGCTAGAGTCTGATTACGTGAGTCTGCACCGCTTTGCTCAGACTCCTCGTTACTTAGAGGAGTGACCACGACCCTCGTGGGTCGTGGTTGTGTGAAAACATTTGTCGAATAAATCAGTTCACACGACCCAGGTAGGAGTTGTCCTCTGTCTTGACACTGATCTTGTCACCAGGACCAATGAAAAGAGGCACTTGAACAACAAGGCCGGTTTCCAGCACAGCGGCTTTATAGACATTGTTGGCGGAGTCGCCCTTCACACCTTCAGGAGCCTCCGTGACCTGCATGGTCACTGAAGCGGGAAGCTCAATGCCGATGGCTGTGCCGTCAGCAAACTGCACTGTGTATTTCTGACCTTCGATCAGGTAGTCCTTGGATTCACCGACGTTGGATTCAGTCAGGATGACATCCTCAAAGGTCTCAGGATGCATGAAATGGAAGCCGTCCCCATCCTTGTAGCTGAATTCATGAGGCTGTCTCTCGAGATTGACGGATTCGAGGGACTCATTGGAAGTCATGCGCAGGTTGTAAACCTTGCCGGTGCCAAGTGTGCGGATGGACATCTGCACGTAAGAGGCCATGCGCGGAGGGGTCTTCAGCTCAAAGGCAGAGACGATGCACACTTCATTGTTGTACCGCACGGCATGGCCTTTGCGGAGATTGATAACTGGGGTGGAAGCCATAGGAGCGGGCGTGTTTAGGCGGGTGGACCAGGAAAGCAAGAGGCAATCCAGCCCGCTTCACCCGGCAAAAGCGTCCGAGGGAACGCCCTGTGCACCGGGGCGGCAAACAAAAAGCCTGCCTGCTAACTCTTCAGTGACGCCCGGCTTGAGACCTGTGGTGACATAAAGATCTTTCAGCTCCGGACCACCAAAGGCACAAGCAGTGGTCTCCATGCAGGGGAAGTTGATCTGCTCAGTGACTTTCTTCTGCACTGGATCAAAACAAACGACTTTGGATCCATGGCAGAAGGCAATCCAAAGGCGGTCCTCGCTGTCAATGGTCATGCCGTCCGGGCTTGATGCATCATCACTGGTGTCCCAGATGACACGCTCGTTAGCAATGAGGCTTGTTCCGGCATCGAAATCGAAGGCACGAATTTTCTTACTTGGGGTGTCGATGTAATACATCGTGGCCGTATCACGGCTCCAGATGATGCCATTGGAGTTCGTCACGGAACTGAACTTCTTTTCGATGCGGAGATCAGTATGCAGACAGTACAGCGCAGCTTCAGGCTCCTTTTTTAAACAGATGCTACCAGCCCACAACCTGCCTGCGGGATCACACTTGCCGTCATTGAAGCGGTTGTCCTGCATGTCGGACTCTGGATCACCAATTCGTGCGCTCTCACCTGTGAACTGATTGAAGAAATGAAAACCCGTATCACCAGCCCATACCAGTCCACCTTTGGCTCGTGGAACCACGGTGCCTACGCGTTCACCCACGTCCCAAACCTTTTCTTCCTGCGTTAAAGGGTGGAAAGTGAGAATTCGATGCGCCTCGATATCGACGTATAGAAGGTGGTCCTGGTTCCAGATGGGGCCTTCACCCCAAACCGATATGTATTTTCCGACGGGTTCGACTTGGATCATGTGATCAGTAATACGCAGCATCAAGCCGCCCGGTCAAGGCTGGGGCGGTTTTGCAGGATTCATGGCAATGATCTTGTTTAAAATCTGACGATGCGACTCTGTGATGGATATTTCTGGCAGTTCCAGCAAAAGGCCGGCGCAGCGTTTGATCTCATTCTCGTTGGCAGAACCCGGGTAATAGCAAAGCTCAAACACGCTGATAGTGTCCTCAATCGGCATGGCATGTAGGGCAAGCTTGGTGACAGCGAGCCTGACATCTGGGTGCTGAGGAGGATCGAGAATTAGCCAGTGGATCAAACCTCGGAAAGTCGGGCTACCTCTGGGTGCCACACTGTTCTCCCCCTGAATAAGCGCGGCATTCTCCCGGTAGGAACTGTTTTTCACCAAGCTGACGAGGCGCTTTACGTCAGGATTTGCCTCTGCATGTCTGGCCAACGCAGTGGCGCGGAGCTCGGGTTTGGACTGGCTTGGAGTCGCCTTAGGCAAACCGATGCTGGTTGGTTTGAGTGGTTGAAGCGTGTTTGAGGCGCTCCGTTTCAGCACGGACTGCAACTGGCGCAGAGATTCCCGAATTGGCGGAGCTGGAACCATCTCTTCTTTCGAAGACGCTGGAGCCTTGGCGGGCTCTGCTGGCTTGACAACCTGAACCGACTGAATTGGAGGAGCATCTTTATTGGGCGGAGTTACCTGCGGCGGAGTTACCTGCGGCGGAGTTACCTGCGGAGAAGCAATCGCTATTGCGGCTGAGGGCTGAGGAGAGATAGACCCATCGAAATATAGGAAAAACCAACTTATGCCGACCAACGCCATACCGAAGAGGAGCCCCAGGCCAAAAACCCCTGCTTTCCGACTGCCCGAACCGGAGGACGGTGCGGAATTCATGAAGCGCTGGCTCCGCCAGAGATCCCACCAGTAACCGGGAACAGCTGATTGAAAAACCTCCAGCATCTGACCTTCCGCAGGAAGAATATCCGCAAGGTTCCGCAGAGCCATGCGCGATTCCGAGGAGTCCCAGTTCCAATCATTGCCCGGCTCACGAAGTTGCCGGTTCCAAAAATTTCTGACCTCAGGCTGACTCGTCTCCAACACTCGGCCAGCGTCCACCCATCGACGTGCATCCCGCATCAGGCTGCCATCAGCCAGATCATTCAACGATGGTGTCGCGGTGGCGATCAGCTTTTGGGCGATACTTGGCCTTAGGATACCTAGCAATCCAGCGAGCACAGCCATGGTGCGCGCAGCCTCACGCGTTCTCCGGGCCGGAAGTTCTTCCAGCAGCGACTCGCTCAGGGTCTTAAGCTTTTGCATCTCTCCCTGGCGCACCCAGAGCATGATCACCAGAGAACTGAGTTCCGAACACTCCTGCCGCAATTCGGCAACCAAGTGAGAAGGCTGAACCAGGGATGCCAACCATTGGCCTTTGTCGTCAAAGGTTTCAATGAGCGACCGACTGGCCATGCGCGCCGCCACCGGGCTCGTGTAGGACAGTTCCATAAACCGCTCTATATTCGGCTCATTGCCGTTAATGAGGGGCAAGACCTCGACTTTAGCACCGGCCAAGCTTTCCAGAGCAGCCTGAGCTGATTCCGGCTTCTCACTTGGTTTTTCTTCTGGTTTCTTGTCCACCTCCGGCACGCCCACAGGCTCCACAACCAACTCCCCTGAGTTCTGGGACTCCGCTTCATTGGAAGGACTTCCTACCGTTTGGGAAACATCGGATGCATCTGCGGTGGATTGGGTAGGATTGTCTGACATGGGTTTTGACTATTGCACTCCAGGAAGCTGATAGAGCAAGCACGAACCTTGCCCATACTGCCACTTGCGCTAGTTTCCCACATGCTTCCCTGGCTGACTCACGATTCTTTCCCCCTTTATCTGGCCCCTATGGCTGGCATCACGGATATCGTGTTCCGCAGTCTCTGCAAAGAACTGGGTGCCGACGTCATGGTCACAGAGTTCGTCTCTGCCGAGGGCATCCTCCAGCGAGATGACCGAACCCGGCACTACACAGACTTCGATGAGCCCCAGCGCCCCCTTGGAGTTCAACTCTTCGGCTCAGACGGCGTTCGCATGGGGGAAGCCGCGCGGAAAATCATCGACTGGAAGCAGCCCGACTTCATCGACATCAACTTCGGCTGTCCCGTCAATAAAGTCGTCTCCAAAAATGGCGGTTCATCCCTGCTCCGTGACTGCCCCCTGCTTGCCAATGTCGCCAGCAGCATTGTCAAAGCCGTTCCCATCCCTGTTACCGCGAAGATGCGCATCGGCTGGGACTCCCAGTCTATCAACGCGGTCTCAATCGCGCGAATCCTGGAAGATTGCGGCATCCAGGCAATCGCCGTTCACGGGCGCACCAAAGCCCAGGGCTACAGTGGCCTAGCCGACTGGGATGTCATCGCCCAGGTAGCCGACGCGGTCAAAATTCCTGTCATCGGCAACGGCGACCTCACCACCGGAACCGATGTGGAGGTGCGGCGCGCGCAGACTGGCGTTTCTGGCGTCATGATCGGTCGCGCCGCCATGACGAACCCCTGGATCTTTCAGGAAGTGAAGCACTATCTCGCGACCGGCTCCCATCTGCCGCCAGCCACCGTGGAGCAGCGTTTCGGCCTCATGCGCCGTCATTGCACCATGGCCTTGGCGCGCAGCACGCGCGGAGGTGAATTTGAAGTCATGCGCTCCATGCGAACACGCTTGATGAACTATACGAAGAGTCTCCCCGGCGGCAAACTCCTGCGCGGCAGATTCAGTCACATCTCCAGCCTCATGGAACTCGAGGACATCATGGCCGACTTTCTTACCCGTCAAATAACTCTGGCTTTGGAGAGCTCCGCCGAGGAAGCCTCTGCTCTGACAGAAGCGTGAACTCACTGTGTTCCGCCATGCCCGACCTCATCAAATCTCAGCTCTGCGAGCGCACGCGTGAGCTGGGTTTTGCAGACTGCCGCGTAGCAGAGGCAAAGCCGGCACCACATCGGCAGCTTTACGAGCAGTGGGTGGCTGAGGGAAGACACGGAGACATGGCTTGGATGCAGCGAAACATGGACCGTCGCACAGACCCACGTCTGGTTCAGCCTGGGGCGCGGAGTGTGATCGTCCTGGCGCTGAACTATCATCAAGGCGGCCTGCCGAAAACGAGCGCAGGCGGGTATCGGATCGCCCGTTATGCATGGAACGAGGACTACCACGACCTGATCACCGCCAAGCTAAAGGCACTGGACACATGGCTGATCAGCCATGGTGGACAGCAGCGTTACTATGTGGACACTGGCCCCGTTCTGGAGCGTGACTGGGCCAGCGAGGCAGGACTCGGCTGGGGAGGCAAAAGCACCATGCAGATCCATCGCAGCCTGGGCACTTGGTTCTTCCTGGCCGAGCTAATCACGACCCTGGAGATCGAGCCTGATGCACCCGCGAAAGATCATTGTGGAAAATGCACCCGTTGCATTGCTGCCTGCCCCACTCAGGCCATCACAGCCCCACGCCGCCTAGATGCCCGCCGCTGCGTCAGTTACCTCACGATCGAAAACAAAGGACCGATCCCCGAGGAGTTTCGACAAGCTATGGGCGACCGGATCTACGGCTGCGACGACTGCCTCACAGCCTGTCCTTGGAACAAGTTTGCCCAGCTTTCTCATGAAGCTGCCTTTCAGGCGCGCGAGGCGGTTTTCAGTAAACGCCTGCGCGACTTCCTTAGCCTCACTGATGAGGACTTCCGGGCACTCTTTGCCAAAAGCCCGATCAAGCGGATCAAACGCCCAGCTTTCCTCCGCAACGTATGCGTGGCCCTGGGGAACACAGGCACGCGAGACGACCTCCCTGCCCTGCTCCCACTTTTGAAGGATGAGCACCCACTCATCGCCGAACATGCCGCATGGGCCGTGCAGGAAATCCAGCGGCGTGGGGCTTGATGGATTATTTCTCTAATTAGGTGCTGGGAAATCGGTTTACCCTCGGCAACCTCATCCTCGGTGTCATCCCCCCATGAAATCCCTCTTCTTCACCCTCCTCATCATCGGTGGCCTGTTCACCGCCTACGATTATTTCCTCGCGCCCCGCTGGGACCGTGTCATTTTCGAAAAAGGTCCGCGCCCAGCGGCTCCGGTGGCACAGATCCCTACCCACGTTGTGGAGGATGACGGACCAGCGCCTTCGACCGCCACCACCGCCGCGCCCGCTCTCGTAAAAAAAGATGACGAATGGAAGCCCACGATCCCACAAGTGCCCACGGGCGAATTTGTGCCGCCAGCCATTCCGACGGCGGAGTCAGTGACCAAGAACTGGACGGTCATCCCAAAGCAGGCCTTTCCACGTGCAGTCGTTTTGAAAAAAGACGTGCAGGTGCAGATGAGTGTGGGTAGCTCCACGATACGAGCTGGAGCCACTGTCCAAGCGATGGCAGCAGATCAGGGGATGCTCTCGGTAGCTCCCACAGCTACATCACCAGCAAGGGGCAGCATCGAAGTCATCGACACAGACTTCCCCGCCCAAATTCAGCTAAGCTATGAAAAGTGGAAGGCGGGCCGCATCGAGCAGGCACGTGAGGCCTGGGTAAAGGCGAAGACGAGGGTCACAACGCCGGGCAAGGACAACAGCACGATGTCGAATGGCCTTGGGGTGAACTTCGGCGCGGATGGCAAACCCACACAGAATCCTGACGGCAGCTACAATTTGCTACTGGCAGTGATTTCCACCGGACGTGTTACCGATGTGGACCCAAAGAAGGTCACGCACTGGAGCCTGCCGCGTCAGGAAACCATTGATGGCAAACCCACCTGGGTCATCGACGTCACCTACCCCACCAACACCATTTTTGGCCCCCAAGAAGTCCCCAGCCACGCCCATATCCGCGACCAGCAGCTCGTCCGCTGGGTCTATGACTCTGGCGAACCCGTCCCTTGATCCGCCGTCCATAACCATGGGTGGCGCTTTGTGAGGAAAATCTTACGAAATTATTTTTGCCCATGACAGGACTGGAGGATTGATTTGTCGCTGATGGTTCCGATCCAAGTCCTCGGGACGCATGTGGCCATGTCCGATGATTCACCTTCGCCATCCACCCCCAGCTACCTTGACTGGCTGGAAGGTTTAGCCGTGGTAAGCATTCTCGGAATGATGCTGGCAGCACTGCGGGTTAGCTGCTTGCTACCACATCAGCCAAGCATGTGGGATCTGCTTGGTTTCCTGCTTTTGCCCTACCCTCTCTATGCAGTCTTCGTGGCTTATGAGCAGACGAAATACAGGCTCGTCGGCTGAGCTAGCAGAGAATGGTCCGTTGCACCTCAAGCTCGTCCTACAAGCATTACTCTTCAGTGTGCCAGACATCATCTCACTCTGGCAAGACGACAATGGGCTGGACTGAGCTTGACCACTCCCCAGCCCTCGCTTTGACTCCGCGCCCTTTTCCATGACCCTCCACTTCACCAAAATGAACGGTGCCGGCAATGACTTCGTCATGCTGGACAATCGCGATCTCTCACTCGCCCTGACGAAGGACCAGATCGAGAAGCTCTGCGACAGGCATCGCGGCATCGGTGCCGACGGACTGCTCTGCGTCGAGCCCGCCACAGAAGGCGGTGACTTCAAAATGCGCTACTAC
>JAGKWZ010000478.1 GCA_021151605.1 Verrucomicrobiaceae bacterium | reverse complement strand
CTGGAAATCTCCTCTGAAAGTCAGGAAATGCCCTTTTGAGCCCCAAAAACAGGTTTCCAGCCCTCGACAGCCTCAGATGCACTTTGGACGAGTCCGCCAACGAGTCACCCGTCTCTCAAACCACTGGGAACCTTGGCGGCTTTGCGCCGTGGCGTGAGAATGGATTCGGAGGCAGGAGCCGCGGGTGGCCCGTGTCGTCTGCCTTCACGGGTCACGGCTTCGGGTGAGCTTGGGAAGCGATTGGAAGGCGAGAGAGATTCTGTCAGCCAGTTGCACACTGATCCCGTTTTGTTTTGTCTTATGCTCGGCAGGAATCAGGCAAAACCATCACCGCAGTTTCTGAAACTCCGACCAGCCCTCCCAAGCGATGCGCTGGAGCTCGGCGCGGTCTTTGTCGGAGAACTTGCGGGTGATGGGGTTGCCGTCGCGATCCTTCGTTTTGTCATTCCTTGGGCCTTCGAAGTAGCGGGTGTCGGTGACGGAATCCATGGGCAGGCCGACGGGGCTTTTCTCAAATAGCGCTGCGTAAAGCGTGCAAGCAGTGAGATAACTCATGGTTTGATTGAGATGCGAGTCATTGACGAAGCGCAACGTCAGATCGGGCCGCTGGGTCTGGCAGCGATTCGCCACGAGTGCCATCGGAGCGACGGCGGCTTCGATCTTTTTTGCCACAGTGGCGATGGCGCGTTCTTTCGCGAGGATCGGTGCGGCATCGGGCGCGGCGGTCAGCGGTTTGTCGTTTTGGGTCGTGGGAGTGGTTTCATAGAGAATCACTCGCGCCCCTTGAGCTTTGGCGAGTTCGGCGAACTTCGGCGCATACTCGGCATACGGGGTGGGATCACCTTCCACATCATCGCGGTAGGATTGCAGCACCACGACATCCCAGCGCTGACGATTGGCTTCGATCTTCGGCAGAAGCGCCCGATGACGTGCGAGGGCGCTTTGGGCATAGTTATCCTTTGGGTTATCCGCGAAGGCCTTCTCTAGTGCGGAGATCGTGGCCTTCTCTTCGGCCTCGGTGAGTGTCGATTGTTTCACGATGTTCTGTGTCCCAAGCCGCCAGTGATCCTTGAGCGTGCTGCCACCATAAATGATTTTCGTGTGGTTGAACGTGAGCCCCGGATTGCCCGCCTCCGCCATTGCTTTCACTACGGTGGAGAGATTGTGCCGGGCGGTGAAGCTGTTGCCGATGAAGAGGACGTTCAGCGTCTTCTTCTTGCCCTCCGCGCCAGCAGCCATGGAAAGTGAGACGAGAGCGAACGTGAAGATTGCGAAGCGATGGAAGAGGCTTGTCATGGCCGGGTGAGATTAGAATCGGGAGTTGCCGAGGAGCGCCCGTGAGAACGAGCCCTTTGCATTTTGTCTCTCAGCATTCATACCCAGGCGCTTTCTCTGCGGCAGGAGGCAACAGCGTTTTATTCGGCGGGCGGAGGCAGCCATTCGGCGATCAATTCATAAAGCCTGGGGCAATTCCCAAAATTGACCGATTTGGAATGCATTCCTTGCCGCTTGGACTGCATTCCTTGTCGCCTCGAACGCACTGCCAAGCCCCTTCGGGTGCATTCCTTGCCGTCTGGATGGCAATCCCAGTCGCTTCGAGTGCCATCTCTCCGGCAAAGAATGCCTTCCAAGCCGCCTGGATAGCACTGCTTTGCGATTTGGGGTGCCTTCCTTGCCGCTTGGATTGCATTCCCCGTCACTTCGATTGCATTCCCAGCCCCTTCGAGTGAGGTCGGAATCATGCAGTCGGGTGAACTGAGCATCTGTCAGCCAGTTGCAGCCTGACGTCATTTCTCAGACTCTTTATCTCCGCTTTATCTCACTACGCACTACTTTCGTTTCCTGATTTTGGCTTACGTTGGCGCAGCAAATCAATGTGGTTCATTACATACGCCATCAAAAGCTCGCAAAAGTAACCTGCTGGCCGGGCTTCATATGGATCAATCTCGTCGCGGAGGCGATCGGACTCTATATTCAAAAGGTTTTCGAGGTCATAGGCGATGCTGATGTGATCTAGCCACGGGTCTGGCAAAGGATTCGGAAACGTGACTCCGTGAGATTCCGCAACCTTTAAAAAGTCAGCTATGAAGCTGTCCATTTTTGACGCTCCTATTGCTTTTAGAGCGCGTTGACCGCGAAGCAGAATTGCATCCCCCTGATTGAGCCCAAGAATATAACCCAGATCATCTCCGCTAAATTGATTGAATTCGCAAAAGTCACGAATTACGACCTCTGGTTCATAGAGAACCTTTTCCGGACACAACACGTGATAAAAAACTCCATATAGATCACTTACAATCTGATAAGCTTTGCGGCCAGGCGGGCCGATAATTGCATCGATATCATATGTGGGTGGCGGTGCGTTTTTCCATCGTTCGATTTCTCGTTCCCTGCGAACCTCGTATTCACATTTACCACAGACATCGGTAGGCCCTGGGCCAAACGCGAGCGAATAGTGGCTCATGTCTTCTTTGCAGCGAGGGCATCTCCTGTCTGGTTGCTTCATGAGCTAAATCACGGTCGGTTGCTTTGGTAGCTTTCCAAAGAGTTTTGCCTGGGCAAGGTCGGAAGACATAAAACGGAATTGAAGTTTGGAAATCTATATCTTCACCCCACGGCCTCCGCACACCTCCCGCACAGTGTCGGATGCTCCTCATGCGTTCCCACATCAGGCAGGAGCTTCCAGCAGCGTTCGCATTTGGGGTTGGTGCAGACTTCGACGGTGGCGGCGAGTTCTGAACCTCGGGTGATGTGGAGGTCGCTGAGGATGAAGAATTCCTGGAGGGTGGGCAGATCCTGGAAGACGGGGTTGGCGAAGCCGGCCTCGGGGAGGGTGAGCTTGACGGTGGCTTCGAGGTTGGAGCCGATCTTTTTGGCCTGACGGGCGGCTTCGATGGCTTGCTGGATGACAGCGCGGGCTTTCAGCAGCTCTTCGACGGCGGCGGTGGCGGTGG
>JAGKWZ010000477.1 GCA_021151605.1 Verrucomicrobiaceae bacterium | reverse complement strand
CATCATGTGGACTGGATCATCCTCGATGCCGGCCCCGTGCTGAAAAACTTTGCCGATGTGGCCCCGCTCGCACCACTGGCCACCGATGTCCTCCTGGTGAACAACCCAGCCGTCGTCAGTCCCGCGAAACTCCGCGCCACCCTCAGCCTTCTGCAGCCCATGATGAGTCGCAGCGCCTTCCGCGGCTTGATCGTTCAGAATTCATGACCCGGAGTCCATTGAGCCCCCTCACATTGCACACGCCCACCCTTCAGACTCGACGCCGCGCTGCCTTCTCCATGATTGAGGCACTCATCGTCGTGGCTATCCTCGGCGTGCTGAGCACCACAGCCATCGCCTTCTTCAGCAACTATCACCGCGACGTGATGCTCAAAGTGCGCAACCAGCGCAACGCCCAGGAAATCACCGCACTCGCCATGGGAGCCACCGCCGCCGGGGCCAAGGTCATCCAGCCCGGAGACATGCAGGGCACCATCATCAACCTCATCGAAGGGCGTCCCGGCACCGTCGGCACCTTCAAAGGCCGCATCTTCCGCATCAGCGCCCTGACCGAAGAAGAGATCCAGGGAGCCATGGAATACCTCTCCTGGCACGACGGCTTCCCAGCCTATTCCCCAGAGGCAGAATAGACCGGTTCTCGAAAAGAATGTCTGAAATGACCGGCGAGTGCGGCGGCTTCAGTAGCAAGGAAAGAACGAGGAGGCTATTTGAACAATAGCTGACGAGTGAATGACGCCGCCAATGAGGCCGCCCCGCCGCCGGCAATCTGACAGACATTTCGAGAACCGGTCTAAATAGACACCTGTATCAATTCAGCAAGATGCCCGCACGGACATGTAACGGCGTCAAAACCTAAAGAAACCTCATTTCGTTCGTGACTCGAGTTACAGCATTCGCGTAGTCTCGGGCGCGAAAACTATGTCGGTTCCACCAAACCAGCATCGGGTGTCATCACCATCACCGCCTTCGTTGACCGCGAAGTACCTCAAGGCTTCCCTTGCGGTGATGGCGGAATGCTTCGCGAAAGCAGCATCGAAGTCCAGACCTCCAGCACTCCCCCTTGGTCATCGAATCCGGATCATCGCGCCGAGAATGCAGCCACTTCTTCAGCGAGCAGCCCTCATCGCCGCTCGAACCCACCTCATTGAGGCGCGAACAATCGATCTTGAACCCGGAATGCCCGCCCACGAAACGCGAACAATCGCCCTCGAACCGGGAATGCGCGTCCTCGAACTGGGAATCGGTCACATTGGAGCGCGAATCACCCCTCGTTGGAACATGAACCGGCGTCGTTGGAGAGCGAAACGACACCATTGAACCGCGAATCGGCCTCATTGAACTGCGAACCACCCCTCATTGAAATCCGAACAAACCTCTCAGAACTGCGAATGACCGTCATTGAACCGCGAACAGACGCCCTTGAAACGGGAATGTGCGCCATTTTGTCCCAAACGCCCCTCCTTTTCACCCAAAAGCGATCCCAATAGCCCTCAGCCGCTATCCACCATCTTCAATCCTCCATCCTCCATCTTCTAACTTCTATCCACCATCCACCCACCCCAACCGCCATGCCCGACACACCCACACCCGCACCAGAGCCAAACAACAACAACGGCAAACCGAAACGCGCCAAACCCGGCTTCATCAGCCAGAGCCTCAGTGATGCCATCGACCTCGCCGATGACTGACTGCTGGAGGCTGAAAAGCCCGAAGTCGCCGCCAAGGTGGCCGAGCGAGAATGGTCCGCTGCCGACCAGACCAAGCTGAGACAACTGCTTGGCAAAACGGAAACGCTACTAACCCAGATCGCCGAAGCCCGTGCGGGCAAAGGCACCCGCAGCCAGGAGGAGAAGGAGGCGCATGGAAAAATCCTCATCGCCCTCGATCCCATCCTGAAAGGTGCCCGCCGCACCTTCGCACACGATGCCGCCCAACGCGCCGCCTTTGGCATCAACAAAAACCTCAGCAACGCCGACATCGACAAACTCATCCGCTACGCCAAATACGCCCGCTCCACAGCCACCGCTACCTGCGCATGGCCTTGGCGTATGCGGAGCGTGAGGTGGAGTAGATCAAATGGAAGTCCGTGTCACGACCTCCGAAGACCCACGCGACTTCCAACTCGCTCATTTAAATCTCCACATCGAGGTTTTCCTGCTCAAGGGTAGCCGTGGACGGTTCGGACTGGCGTTGCTCGGCATCCGCCTGGAACTGAACAGCCGATGATGGTTATTCCTGATGAAACACCGTTTTGTCACACAACCCGTCGTTAAACTTCCGCATCTGGCGGCTTATGAATAGATAACTGGAATGAACCTCACTCGTATCCTCACCCTGATTGGCATCGCATCGACAAGCGTCGTGGCGCAGGAGGTGGTGTTCAGTGCGGAGCAGGTCGTGTTTTTTGAGAAGAATGTGCGGCCGGTGCTCGCGGAGCATTGTTACTCATGCCATGGCGCTGAGAAGGCGAAAAGCGGGCTGAGACTAGACTCGCGGGAGGCGGTGCTGCGTGGCACGGATGCGGGCAAGGTCGTCATCGCGGGTGATCCTGAGGCGAGTTCCCTGATCAAATCCGTGCGTCATGCGCCGGGTGTGGAGCCGATGCCAACGAAGAAGCCACAGCTTGCATCGGCGCAGATCGAGGCGCTGGTGCAGTGGGTGAAGATGGGGCTGCCGTGGCCGAAGGAAGCGGTGGTGGCTCAGAGCAAGCCCAAGTGGCAGGAGCATTGGGCCTTCAAGCCTATCGCCAAACCCGCAACGCCGACTTCGGTGGATGCGCTGGTCGCTGGGAAGCTGGCAAAGGCAGGCCTCGATTTTGCACCACCGGCGGATGCGGCGGTGCTGTGCCGGAGGCTGTATCTGAGCCTCACGGGGCTGCCGCCGAGCTTTGAGGAGGTAGAGCAGTTTAAACAAGCGGCGGCAGCAGGTGTGCCGGGTGCGGCGGCGGCATTGAT
>JAGKWZ010000128.1 GCA_021151605.1 Verrucomicrobiaceae bacterium | reverse complement strand
GTAGTAGCCGGAGAGGCGCGGGGTGAGGTCGCCAGCGGTGGTGTGGGCGAAGAAGAGGCGCTGCGCGTGGATGCTGCCGGAGGAGTAGATGCGGATTTCGCGGTCGTTTTCGCGCCAGTGGTCGAGCGCGAGCACGACATCGTCGAAGAGCGTGCTGCGCAGGTCGCCGGTGCGGAAGCCCTGCTCCCAGATGAGACCCTGGAGCTGCTTCAGGCCGGTGACTTTGGCATCGGCATCCATGAGGCGATGCACAGCGGCTTCGGCATCGAGCGCATTGAGAAAGGAGGTCACGCCAGCATCGCGGGCGAGCTGGGCGATGACCTCATGGCCCCAGTGTGCCCCGAGCCAGGCGGCGGCGTGCTTTCGTGCATACGGAAACATCACTTCATGCACAAAGGCGAGCGGCGAGACGGTGCCCTCGATGTCGAGCAGGATGAGTTTGCCGCGAAACTCGATCATGCGGTGAGGGTGACGGCTTGCTCGATGTGGATGCCTTTGGCGGCGAGGTAGTTCGGCCCAAAGCAAAGCGGCTGATAGCTGCTGGCGATGACGTCGCCCGTGTAGAGCGGCGTCCAACCGGCTTTCTCTTTGAAGAGGCGGATGGCGCGGATGCTGCGGTCGGTGCAGAGGTCAAACCAGTGCTTCGTACCGGCGGGGACATTGATGAGATCGCCCTCCTGCACCTCGATGGAATAGACGGGATCACCGTTTTCAGGATTGATGTAGAAGATGCCGCTGCCTTTGACGATGAAGCGCACCTCGTCCTCGGCGTGGCGGTGCTCTTGGTTAAATTTGTCGAGCATCTCCTGAAGGTTCGGTACCTCGGGCGTGACGTTGACGACATCGGCGGTGATGTAGCCGCCGCGTTCCTTCAGCGCCGTGACTTCGGGTTCATACGCGGCGAGGATTTCCTCCTGCGAGGCATCGCGGTCGATGCGGCCTGCGACCGGCCAGCGGTCGTAGTGAATGCCATGCGGCAGGAGGAAGCTGCGGATCGCTTCCACGTCATCAATGACGCGGTCTTCGGAGGGAATGCGGAGGAGGGCCATGTGGGTGAGTGCGATTTAAAACGAGCCAGTCAGCAAGCGCTTCTGGGTGACGACTTCGAAAAGGAACTCCAGCGCCTCGATCTGCCTGCGTGCGGCGGCGAGGTTCTTGCCCCAGGTGTAGAGGCCGTGGCCGGCCATGAGAAAGCCGTGGCGAAGTGGGTTCACAGCATCAGCGAGCCTGGATTCGATCACGCTGGCGAGGCTGGCGATGTCTTGGGTATTTGGGTAGATCTCGATCACGGCCTCCGCTTCATGCGTGGTGATGCCGGTGAGGCCTTTGAGCATCTCGTAGCCTTTGATGCGCAAAGCGCCGTCGTTGAGAAAATGCTCGCTGAGCACGGTGGCGGGCACGGAGTGGGTGTGAAGCACGGCCCCGGCTCCGTGTTTGGCCAAAGCGGTGTGCAACAGAGCCTCGGCGCTGGGGTTGAGCGTCGTTTCGCCCACTGCGGCGGCATTTTCATCGACGAGGAGGAACTGCTCCGGCTGGAGCCTGCCTTTGTCGAATCCGCTGCCGGTCATAAGCAGTGTGAGTGGCTCGCGACTGACGACGACGCTGTAGTTGCTGCTCGTGCCGAGCGACCAGCCTCGGCGATGGAAATCGCGACCGGTCTCGATGAGATCGGCGATTTCATCAGCGAATGATTCTGGCGCAGGCATGGATCACGAATCGAGAGAGAGAAGGGGTGGTCAACGGCTGGCTCGTCATGCGTCGAGATTGTCACCTGCGTTCCTTGCGGGTCACTTGCGGTGCTAAGTACCTCATTCGCGCAGCGTATGGTTCCTGCTCATGTCCCGAACCCAAGTCTGCTCACGTCGTCACTTTCTCCACGCCAATGGCTATAGCCTCGGCACGCTGGCGCTTGCCTCGTTGCTGGAGAAAGAGGGACTGCTCGCTGCTCCGGTAAAGCCGGAGAGCTTTGGTGAGCTGCGCTACGATCTGACGCCGAAGAAACCGCACTTTGAGCCGCGGGCCAAGGCGATGATCTCGCTCTTCATGATGGGCGGGCCGTCGCAGATGGACCTCTTTGATCCGAAGCCGATGCTGACGAAGTATCACGGTCAGAAGTTCCCCGGCGAGATCAAATACGACAACCTCGCGCAGGCTTCGTCGAAGTGCTTTGGCTCGCCTTGGAAGTTCGCCAAGCAGGGTCAGTGCGGCATGGAGATCAGCGAGCTGCTGCCAAATTTGAGCAAGGTGGTCGATGAGATCACGCTGGTGCGCTCAATGACCTCTGGCGTGAGCAATCACGCGCAGGGTCTCTACGCGATGAATGCTGGTCGAATCACCGCTGGACGCCCCGCGCTGGGTTCGTGGCTGACCTACGGTCTCGGCAGCGAGACGGATGAACTGCCTGCCTACATGGTGCTCTCGCATCCCGGCGGACTGCCGACTTTTAGCGGCGAGCATTACACGAATGGCTGGCTGCCCTCGCTTTACCAGGGCACCCTCGTGCGGCCCACCGAGCCACGCATTTTGAATCTCGACGCGCCGGCATCGCTAGCGGGTGATCCGCAGGCACGGCAGCTCGCCTTGCTGAAGGCATTCAATGAAGAGCATCTCTCTGCTCACCCGGGTGAGTTGGACCTCCAGGCCCGCATTTCCAGCTACGAACTCGCGGCAAAAATGCAGACAGCGGCCAAAGAGGCGCTCGACATCTCGAAGGAGCCTGAACACGTCAAAAAGCTCTACGGCGTGGATAATCCGATCACGAAGGACTACGCCACCCGCTGCATCATCGCGCGGCGGCTCGTCGAGCGCGGTGTGCGCTATGTGCAGGTGCTGAATTCAGGCCAGTCGTGGGATCAGCACGGCTCACTCATCACAGCGCTGCCGAAGAACTGCGAGGCGACTGACCAGCCGAGTGCCGCGTTGCTCGTTGATTTGAAGCAGCGTGGCCTGCTCGATACCACCGTGGTGCACTGGGGCGGCGAGATGGGGCGTCTGCCGGTGCTGCAAAACGATGCAGGTCGTGAAAAATGGGGCCGCGATCACAACACCTACGGCTTCAGCATGTGGCTGGCTGGTGGCGGCTTCAAGA
Organism: Verrucomicrobiaceae bacterium; assembly: GCA_021151605.1. GTDB lineage: Bacteria > Verrucomicrobiota > Verrucomicrobiia > Verrucomicrobiales > Verrucomicrobiaceae > Prosthecobacter. Next base: position 11,733 of record JAGKWZ010000128.1, on the reverse strand, counting down.
AGGGTTACGTCCACGGCGAAACGGACGAATTTGGGCACAAAGCTGTGATCGACGAAGTCAAGCACTACGACTACCACGCCACGCTGCTGAAGCTCTTTGGCCTCGATCACAGCAAGCTGACCTACAAGCGCAACGGACTCGCCGCGAGCCTCACCGATAATCAGGGAGCAAAGGTGGTGGAGCAGTTGCTGGCGTGATTACTTGCCGGCATCGAGGCGGTCGCACACGGCTGCCGCGAGCGCTTGCACGCCGATCTTGATGGAGGCTTCATCGCAATCAAACATCGGCGTGTGGCCACCTGCGGTGATGCCTTTGTCCTCGTTCGCCACGCCGAGTCGGAAATAGAAGCCGGGCACGACCTGAGCAAAGAAGCTGAAGTCTTCACCGCCCATGCCGGGGATGAGTTCGACGACGTTGTCGTTCCCAAAGAGGCGTCGGAAAGATGGCAGCGTGGCTTCGATGAGGGGCTTGTCGTTGATGATGCTCGGGTAGGTCTTGCGGTATTCCATCTCGTAGCTGGCCCCGTGCGCGTCGGTGATGCCCTTGAGGATGCGGTGCATCTGCTCGATCACGCCATCGCGGAAGGCGGCGTCGTAGGTGCGGACTGTGCCGCCGAGTTCGACTTTCTCAGCGATGATGTTTTCACGATCTCCTCCGCTGATAGTGCCAATGCTGATCACGAGCGGCTGGCGGGTGTTGGTCTGTCGGCTTTTGATCATTTGCACCGCCATGATGGCCTCGGCAGAGACGGCGATGGCATCCACGCCTTTGTGAGGCGCTGAGCCGTGCGCCATCTTGCCACGGATGATGATGTGGAAGCGGTCGCTGTTCGCATTGTCGATGCCGGGCGTGTAGCCGACCTGGCCTGCTTTCAGGTAATGAACGCCGTCATCCGTGATGCCTGCTGGCTGGACGATGGCAGTCGTGTGCAGGCCGAAGACAGCGACGGGCTTTGGATTCTCCATGACGCCTTCAGCCACCATGAGCTTCGCGCCCCAGTCGCCTTTGAAGGTGGCAGGCATGGCTTCCTCGGCAGGCTGGAAGAGGAACTTCACGCTCCCGCGCACCTGATCGCGATGCTTTGCCAGAAGCTCGGCCAGCCCGAGTGCGCAAGTGACATGCACATCGTGCCCACAGGCGTGCATGACGCCTGGATTCTGTGAGCGATACGGCACGCTACGCAGCTCTTTGATGGGCAGTGCGTCCATGTCTGCCCGCACGGCCACGCAGGGTCCATCGCTGCCGCCTTTGAGCAAACCGACGACGCCATGCTTGGCGATGCCTGTCTTCACTTCGAGCCCGAGTGATTTCAATTTGTCCGCGACTAGCGCGGCGGTGCGGACCTCTTCGTTGGAGAGTTCGGGATGCGCGTGGATGTCGCGCCGAATCTCGACGAGCTGGGGATAAAGCGCCTCGACCGATTTGGCAAAGAGGGCATCTCGGGTGGTTTCTGCGGCGCTTGCTGGAAGAGCGAGAAGGAGGAGGAGCGCGAATTTCATGCAGCCGATGTTAGGGGCGGCGCTATGGAAGGCAAGGCTGCTTAACACACGAAGTCTGCACTTCCCCCGGCTGGAGGCTGTGCGTAAAGTGGGGCGACCATTCTCACCTGATGCTCGATCCTTTTGTCAAACTCGCCGAAGCTGGCTTCTCCCAACAGGGTGGCCTGATGACGGCTGGGCCGGTGACGGAGCACTGGACGCCAGAGTTGATCGCAAGCCTGGACTGGATGCGTGTGTCGGAGCTCGTGCGTGCCATCGCGGCTCATGGTGGGTGTGAGCTGGCACGCTCGATCGTGCTGGAGGATGGCTCGGTGATGTTTGCGATGATCGAGCAGCCGCTCACCGCTCATCCGCAGCGGGCATTGGTAAAGATTACGGCATGGAATGAATGGGGGGCAACGCCGGAGAGTGTGATGCGATTTGCGCGGGAAGTGCGCACAGCTCAGAAGGCGCGTGGCATCATGATCTCGCCGGGTGGATTTACGGCATCCGCACTGCTTGCAGCGCAGGAGCACCGGATCGAGGCGGTGGATGCGGCAGCGCTGCACCAGGTGCTCCTCAGACTACCATCGGAGCGTAGTGATTTCTTCTTCACCATCACCACGGCTGGTGACTGCCTGACGCCGACATGCCCGGTCTGTCTGCAGAAGCTTTCGCGCGTAGAGTCGGTGGCTCACAAGGATCTGCCAGAGCTGCGCGTGTTTAAGGAAACGGGTTTGATCGCTGAGCAGGTGCAGGCACGCCGTATCGTCGTTGCTCCATTCACTGAGGTGACGTTTCTCCATGAGGTGAAGGCGGGGGAAATCCAGATCGCCGGGAATGCCACGGGCGACTTTCTCTGTGAGGGGCCGGTGACGTTGATCTCTGGCGGCACCTTGAATGGCACTGTAGCGGCACGCTCACTGACAGTAGATGACGGCGGCGAACTGCGCGGGAGCTTCCGAATTTTGCAGGGAGAGCCCCAATCCTTTTTCACAGAGATCCGCCGCTGGCAATGGCTGTGCCGGAGCACGCGTGCGAAGCCCGAGTGCGCACGTATCGCCTTCGAGCCTCACCTCGATCAGAGTAGCGCCAGACTCGCCAGCTCGCGGTAGTAGGAGCAAGTTTGCACGAGTTCGTCATGGCGACCATGCGCGAGGATCTGGCCATGGCGCATGACGTAGATCACATCGGCACTGACGACGGTGCTGAGACGATGAGCGATGACGAGGCAGGTGCGATCGGCGCGGAGTTTTTCCAGAGCTTCCTGAATCGCGGCTTCGGACTTTGTGTCCACGGCGCTGGTGGCTTCATCCAGCAGGAGGATGGGGGCATCTTTGAGAAAGGCTCGCGCCATGGCGATGCGCTGCCTTTCGCCTCCACTGAGCATGACACCGCGCTCGCCGACCTCGGCATCGAGGCCATCCGAATGACGACGAACGAAGTCCTCCGCGCTGGCGTGGCGGAGGGCGGCCCACATCTCGTCATCGGTGGCGGCGGGATCGCCGAGGCGGAGGTTGTCGCGGATCGTTCCGGCGAAGAGAAAGGCGTCCTGAGTAACGTAGGCGAGCGAGTCCCGCAGTGTGACGCGGCTGTAATCGGCGATGGGCTGGCCATCGAGGCTAATGCTGCCGGACTGCGGTTCGTAAAAGCGGGCGAGGAGCTGGAAGAGGGTGCTTTTGCCCGACCCCGTGGCTCCGACGATGGCCGCAGTCTGACGAGGCAGCACGCGCAGGTTCACGCCTTGCAACACAGGCTTGTCATCGTTGTAGCCAAAGATCACGTCGCGGAACTCGATGTCACCGCGCACGGCTTGGAGAGGTTTGCCGACATCGAGATCCTCCTGGCCTTCTTGATCGAGAATCTTAAAGACGCGCTCTGCACTGGCGAGGCCGGTGACGATGGTTTGATTCACTCCATGAAGTCGTGCGATGGGCTCGAAGAAGAAGCCGAGGAGGAAGATGAATTTAAAGAGCTCGCCCGTGGTCATCTCGCCCTGGATCGCGCCGTACGCGCCGAGGCTGAGCAGCAGCACGAGGCCGAAGCTGCCGAAGAAGCCCATGAGCGGACTGTAAACAGCCCATGCGGTCATGAGGCGCTGCTGAGAGCGGCGAAGATCATGGCTGGCGCGGTTGAAGTCATCCTGCTTCGTGTCCTCGGCGGTGTAGCTTTTGATCTGGCGGATGCCGGTGATGGTGTCGTGGAGGAGGGAATTCATGCGGCTGCTAGCCTCGCGAGCTTCGCGTGAACGCGGCGCGATCCAGCGCGCGAAGAGCCATCCACCTGCGGCGATGAAAGGCGTGGGCACCATGACGATGAGCGCGAAGGTGACGTTGGTGTAAAACATGACCACCGCGCTGATGATGATCTGAAGGATGGAGGTGAGGCCTTGCTCGATGCCTTCGAGAATGACGCGTTGCGTGGCGGGCACGTCATCGGCCATGCGCGTGAGGATGTCGCCCGTGCTCTGCTTATCAAACCAGGCCAGCGGCAGGTGGGCGATCTTGCGGTGGAGTTGCCCGCGCAAATCGAAGATCATGCGCTGCTCGAAGGTGCTGTTTACCCGCGTGCGGATGTAGAAGAGGAACTCTCGGAGAAAGAATGCAGCAACAGCCAAAGAGCCCGCTTTCCAGATGCCGGGCACATCTTTCCGCGGGATGAGGTCATCCACGAACCACTGCACCACGCCGGGAAACACGATGATCAAAGACGTGCCTAGCACGGCGAGCACGAACTGGATCAGTGCCATTCGCCAGTGCGCGCGGGCGAACTGAAGCAGACGGCGGCCAGTGGCGCGGAGAGAAGCGGGTTTGTCAGACATGGGCAGCTTCAGACGCGGTTCGCCCTACGCCATTCGGAGAACTTCGTGCCTATCGCGCCTGATAGACGACGGTGTCCATCGACTCCTCCAGCGCCAGACCTTTGAGGAAAGGCTCGAGCTGGGGATTCGCAGCCGCGCGGGCGACCTGCGGAAGCTGGATCAGACCCGCGAAGTCATGATGCTCGATGGCCTGAAGCACTTTGGGATCGGCACCGAGCGCGATGATGTCTGGATGATTGAGCGCGTTTGCCTCTGCCTGACCACGTGCGGCTAGTTGCTGCCAGACGCGCCCATCCGGCCACAGGATGAGCAGACGGGCGAGATTCGCGCGGGCACGCATGTCATAGGGGTCCAGCTTTTCTGCCAAACTGCCGACGGAGGTGCGGTCGATCTTTTGTGCCATCTCCTCGATCCAAGCGCCCAGCTGGCTTTTCGTGCCCTTGCCCGCCAGTTCAATCTCGGCGTTTTCCAGGCCATACACGCTGCCGAGCAGACGCATGACCATGGCTCCGAGCCAGACGATCACTCCAGAAGGCAGCAGACTCAGCAGGCCCGCTTTCCAGCCAGTAAAGCTGGCCAGCAGGGAGATGAGACCAAAGCCTGCGATGAAATTCACCACACCACGGATGACGAAGTAGGTCAGCACCGCAGCTGCTGCCGAGGTGCCGAGCAGGGTGTTCGTGCTCATGGTCGAGGCGTAGGCTCCGAAGACTTGCGTGCGATGCTGAAAGACAAACAGCCCCGCCATGACCGCGATGGCCAGATTGATCATCATCAGCATCTGCGCGACGATGCCCCGTGCCACGGCCATGCCGGCAAAGAAGGCCACGATGGCGAGCCCCCAGGCATTCATGCCTTGGCTCGTCACTGCGCGTTTCACGCTTTCGACAGTGCCGCCAAGTTCGGGCAAATTCAGAGCAGGGAGATCCATGGAGTGGCTATCAAAGGGGCACGCCGCTGGCGGTGCAAGCCGTTTGTCGAAGACGCGAGGAAGAACCGACTGCGCGTTGCCTTCCGGCGTATTCCTCCTACTCTGCCCGCCCTTTCCATGACTGCCACCGCTGCTCCCCTCCCTGTGATGCCCGACAAACACGGCCACTTTGGCCGCTACGGAGGCATGTTTGTGCCGGAAACGCTCATGGCCGCGCTGAATGAACTCTCCGAGGAATACGAGCGCGCCAAAGCGGACCCGATGTTCCAGACGGAGCTGAATCGTCTCCTCCACGAATATGTCGGCCGGCCGACGCCACTTTATTTTGCCGAGCGCTGGACCGAAAAGCTCGGCGGTGCCCGGATCTACCTGAAGCGTGAGGATTTGCTCCACACCGGCGCTCACAAGATCAACAATGCCCTCGGCCAGGCCCTGCTCGCCCTGCGTCTCGGCAAGCAGCGCATCATCGCCGAAACCGGTGCCGGTCAGCACGGCGTGGCCACAGCGACGGTGTGCGCTCGTTTCGGACTCGATTGCACAATCTACATGGGTGCCGTGGACATGGCTCGTCAGGCTTTGAATGTGGCCCGCATGAAGTTTCTTGGGGCCAAAGTCGTCGCCGTCACCGCTGGGCAGGCCACTTTGAAAGAAGCCGTCAATGAGGCGATGCGCGACTGGGTGACGAACGTCCGCACCACGCACTACATCCTCGGCAGTGCGCTCGGCTCGCATCCTTTCCCAATGATGGTGCGCGACTTCCACCGCATCATCGGTGTCGAGGCCCGCCAGCAGATCCTCGAGCGCGAAGAGCGCCTGCCCGACCTTCTCGTCGCCTGTGTCGGCGGTGGCAGCAACTCCATCGGCCTCTTCCACCCCTTCCTCAATGACGCCAACGTCCGCATGATCGGCGTCGAAGCCGGCGGCGATGGCATCGTGCCCGAGCGCCATGCCGCACGCTTCCAAGGCGGACGCCTCGGCGTGCTCCAAGGCACGAAGACCTGGCTGCTCGCCAACTCAGACGGCCAGATCGAGCTCACCCACAGCGTCAGTGCAGGGCTCGACTACGCCGCCATCGGCCCCGAGCACGCCTGGCTGCATGAAATGAACCGCGTGGAGTATCACTACGCTACCGACGACGAAGCGCTCGCCGGCTTCCAGGAGCTCTCACAAATCGAAGGCATCATCCCCGCTCTGGAAAGCAGCCACGCCATCGCCGAGGTCACGAAAGTCGCACCAAAGATGGGCAAGGACCAAGTCATCATCGTGAACCTCTCCGGTCGCGGTGACAAAGACGTGGCCCAGGCCGCGCGGATGATTTTTAAAGAAGAGCTCAAGTTCTAGTCGATCTGCCTTCACCGACTCAGCTCGATGTTATCAATCAACCGCGCTTTCCCAAACCACACCGCCAGCGCGATGAGGCTGTGGTTGCGGGCGATGTCGAGTGGCTGGAGCGTTTGTTGATCGACGAGAGTGATGTAGTCCTCTCGACCTAGTCTGGCGTGCTCGGCGAGGTGGGCGCGCATGAGTGAAAGCAGGCGTGAGGTGCCAGTGACCCCGCTGAGCCAGGCTTCACGAGCAGCGAGGAGTGCCTGGCGCAGGGTAGGGGCCTCGGCGCGCTCTTGGGGGCTGAGGTAGCGGTTGCGGGAACTCATGGCGAGGCCGTCGGGCTCGCGGACGGTCTCGATGCCGTGGATGACGACGGGGATGTCGAGGTCGCGGACAAGGCGGCGGATGATGGCGAGCTGCTGGTAGTCCTTCTTTCCAAACACAGCTTCGTCGGGCTGGACGAGGTTGAAGAGTTTCGCCACGACAGTGCAGACGCCGTCGAAGTGTCCGGGACGGCTGGCTCCGCAGAGGACGTTGGAGAGGCTGGTTTCGAGAATCTTGATGCTGCGGTCGGGGTGATAAACCTCACGCACAGCGGGGGCGAAGATCATGTCGGCTCCGGCAGCTTCACACATGGCCATGTCGGCTTCGAGTGTGCGTGGGTAGCGGTCGAAGTCTTCGTTCGGACCGAACTGGAGGGGATTCACGAAGATGCTGGCGGCGACTCTGGCGTCTTTGCCAGCAAGCTGGCGGGCTTCGCGGACGAGGGTGGCGTGGCCTTCATGCAGTGCGCCCATAGTGGGCACGAAGACGACATGTCCGGCTGTTTTACGCCAAGCGCGGAGATCGGCGACGGTTTCGATCAGGGTCATGGATCAGCGCTTTTTCAAAGCTGTCACAAAGGCGCGATGCGCGGGCTTGCCGAGTTGTTTGCTGAGGCGGGTGAGGAGCTTGGGCGCGTCCTGTTCGAGCAGCGCTTTCACATCCAGGATGAGGCCTGGGAAGGCGCGGCTTTTCAGGCAGCCCTGGGCATCGGGCTTCAGCGGGATGAAGCGCTCGTCTTCGAGAATGAACCAGTCGCAGGCATTCTCTTCAGGCCGCCAGACGATGTATTCCTGCACACCCGCGCGACGGTAGGCGGCGAGTTTGTCATTGAGGTCGAGCGAGGCGCTGCTGGCGGCGACTTCGACGACGAGTTCCGGGGCACCATGAATGTAGCCGTCTTTGCCGATGCTGGCTTGTCCGCCACTCTCGATCATCAGTAGGGCATCAGGCTGCGGCACGTTTTCGGCATCGAAGCGCACGGTGGAGTTCGCAGCTGCCTTGGTGCCAGGTGTGTAGGCGGTGTATTGGAAAAGCCATCCCTGGATCATGTTGTCCGGGATGCCGTGTTGTTTTGCGCGTACTGGGGAGGCCATATAGACAGTTCCGTTGATGAGTTCGGCTTTCTTCACCTCGGGCATCGCATCGTAGCGGCGGAGGAACTCCGAGGCGGTTAGCCGATCACCACTTTGCAGCACGGGCGGTGCGGGGACGGTGACGCGCGGACTGCGCGGGCTTTTGATGGAGCGTCTGCTAGTGATCATGGCGACTTGTTAGCACTTCCGGGTCATGATTTCAAATCGCGGGCTTGGAAGAAGGCGGCGCCTAGGATGAAGAGGCTGGCATTCACGGCGGCGATGACGGTGAAGCTGCGTGCGATCACGGGCCAGGGGACGGTGGTCTTCAGCGCGAGCGCCCAGGTGCTGATGTGCTTCGTGAGCAGGAACTGGTCGTAGTTATCCATGAAGCCAGTCTCACGCACGATGCGGTCGATCAAAAAGTAGCTCAGCGCGCCGATGGTGGCTGCGGCGGGTTTCATGGGTAGGCAGGAAAAGAAGAACGCAATGCTGCAGACGATGGTCATGCTGCAGGAGATGAGCAGTGTGCTGACGAAGAATCGCTGCAGGCCCTCGGCCCAGGGGTAGAATTCGAGGATGGGTGGATCGAGAATGGCGACGAAGAAGCCGCCGCCCCAGCCTTTGAGAATGAGGCCGAGCAGGAAGGAGGTCCAGACGATGAACTGGATGAGCAGGATCGTGTAGCAGGTGCAGCTCAGGTATTTGATAAAGAGCAGTCGCACGCGGCTGATGGGCCGCACGAGCAGCAAGCGGTAGTGCCCGTCTTCGTTTTCCTTCGCCACGATGTCGCCCGCCACGAGCGCGAGGTAGATGGCTCCGAGCAGCAGGACGGAGAGTCCGATGATGATGAAGGCGAGCGTCAGGGCGGAGTCATACTGCTCGAAGGCCTGGCCCTGCCGCGCGATGAGCCAGGCGAGGCGTTTTTCGCCATTCAGGAACTCGAAGAGCAGCCAGATGACGAGCTCGAGCGCGAGGAAGGCGACGAAGCCAATGTAGGTTCGGCGGCGAGCGAAGAGTTTCAGCAATTCGCTCTGCCATTGGTGAAAGAAGAGGATCATGCGCCAGTCATTCCGAGGTAAAATTCTTCCAGGGTGGGTTTGTGAGCCTGCCAGGAGTCCACGCGCACTCCAGCTTCGACGATCTGGCGGAGGATCTCATGCCCGACGATGTGCGGTGGCAGATCGATGAGGTTGGTCACGGGATCAATTGTAGCTCCTGCGCTGCGAATGAGTTCACGGGCTTTCGCCATGTCACGCGTTTGTAGATGAAAGGTGCTCTGCTTCCGCTGCTGGGAAGGGACGATACCTTCGTACATCTTGCGGCCTTGTTTCAGGATCACGCAGCGGTCGCACATCTGCTCGACTTCGGCGAGCAGGTGGGAGTTCACCAAGATGGTCATGCCATACTCGGCGCGTAGTTTGAGCACGAGTTCGCGGAACTCGCGGATGCCCTCGGGGTCGAGACCGTCGGTGGGTTCGTCGAGCAGGAGGCACTTTGGGCGCGGCAGCAGGGCCTGAGCGAGTGCTAGCCGCTGTCTCATGCCGTGGCTGTAGGTTTTGGTCTTGTGATCCGCGCGTTTGTCGAGGTTCACGAGCTTGAGTACACGCTTCACCTCCGCCTCATCCCACCAGCCGGAGAGGGAACAGAGCACGCGGAGATTTTGCCAGCCGGTGAGGTAGTCGTAAAAGTGCGCCGCCTCATAGATCGCGCCGATCTGGCGGAGAGCATCGGCGCGGTTGGTCTGCACGGAGTGGCCGGAGATGCGCACCTCGCCGCCATCGGGCCGGACCATGCCGAGAGTGATGCCGAGGATGGTGCTCTTGCCCGCGCCGTTGTGGCCGAGCAGGCCGAGGATCTCGCCCTGACGCAGCTCGAAGCTCACGTCATCGAGCGCGAGGCGGTCATTGCGCCAGCGTTTGGTGAGATGGGAGACTTCGATGAGTGCCATGGCAGAATTTTGGGCGAGTTTAGGGTTGTTCTCCAGCACTTCCGCTGAGCTGGAGGTCAAATGGCATGCTCACCTTTCCACACTAAACCCGCGTACTCCTACCAGCGCTGGGATGGTAGCCATCTCACGTTCTTTGATGAGTGAGCCGAGATTGCTCTCGTCGATGGCGGCGAGGAAGGCGTCCAGCTCATCGGCATCATGGGCCATGGCTTTGAGCTCCACGCGTCCGTCGGGTAGATTGCGCACCGTGCCGGTGACATCGTAGCCGGAGGCGATCTGCTTGGTGCTGTAGCGGAAGCCGACGCCCTGGACGCGGCCTGAATAAAGGATCTGTTTGGCGGGCATGAAAGGCGCGTGCTTTAGAGCTTGGCGGCGGCTTCTGCAAACGCTGCGCTTGCTGCATCAATCAGGAGAACGCCGCCACCTTCACGATTGGTGATGAGTCGGATATGCCGCCCGAGCGCTTCGAGCTTGAGCTGGCCGGCAGCATCGTTGACGGGCTTCACGTCATAGCGCTGGGTGAGCCAGGCGCGCATGGCTTTGGCAAAGGCGGCGGCGTCCTGGGGTGTCAGCCAGAGGGTCTGCCAGACGGCGTGGTCGCGCGGCTGATCTGGAGCTGCGTAGGCAAGCAGACGGTCACCTTTCCAGCCGCGCGCACCCAGCCCGGCTTCCTCATCGCTGTTGTAGGTGCGCAGCGCAGTGAAGGTGGCGAAACGCCCGAGTCGATCATCCCAGTAGGGTGTCTCACCAGCAATCTCAGTGCTGGCGAGTTCGACCTTCGCTGGAGGCAGTCGGTTGGCATCGAGGAAGCGCTCTGGCTCGATGACATCGCTGCAAGCCTGCGGAGGGCGCGAGTAGGAGGCATTCAATTGCGGAAACTGCCCCGCGCTGTGCAGGGCCTGGGCAAACTCAAAGCCGCGCGCAAAGGGAAAGAGCGCCAGCTCGCGCAGGTAGAGCGGCATCACCACCTGATTCAGCGGATGGTCAGGGTCCTCCGGTGGCAGGTCTGTGGGGCTCTGTGGGATGGGATTCTGGATGCTGTAAAGGAAGCGCGTCAGGGCGGCATCACCCGTGAGCAGTGAGAGACGCGCGAGACGCTCATCCGTGCTTAAAGGGGGGCGAAGCTCGCCTTCATTCTGTGGCGGGAAAAGCGTGTTCCCATACTCGCGCAGGAGCTGTCCATAAGCCACGGCCATGGGGCGATCTGGCGAGGGTTTACCAGGCTCTGGTTTGGCATCCACGACGAGTAGAGTACCTGACTTTGCATCAAACCAACCACCAAGCTGACGGGCAAGAAGCGCGGCCTGCAGCGGCAGTGGGTCCACGGGTTTGTCGATCCAGCCTAGCGCGGTCAAAGCGAGCGCGAAACGTGGAGCTTCATCATCAGGCTGCTGCTCACGCAACCAAGTCAGAATGGCTGCCTCTACCTCTGCCAAGCTCGTGCCGATGGTCGGAACAGGCAATGCCTTGATCTCGCGGAATTTCATCAGCTCAATCCCCAGTCCGACGAAGTCCGGCTGCTCATCCGTGGGCAAGGGTGTCACGTCCATCTTGGCCACGCCCTTCATGCCCAGCGTGCCGAGCTTTTGCAGAAGCTGAGTGTTTTCCTCCTGAAGCGCGCCGACTTGCCCCTGAAGATACTCCACCTGACCTTCGAGCAGGGTGATCTGCTTCATCAGATCCTCGGCAGATTCTTTCGGCGCACTCGCGGATGGTTCTGGAGCCGGCCTTTGAGAAATCCAGACGCCTGCGCCCACGCCTCCGAGAAGAAGCAGGACAAGCAGAGCAGCGGGGGAAAGTTTGAGCATCAGGCTCGGACAGTAGTGAGA